>NZ_VRLS01000029.1:0-32620 GCF_008017825.1 Mesonia sp. K4-1 | reverse complement strand
AAAGCAGACGGTTCAGATTATGAAGCGACTGATGTTTCAGAAGTTGCAGGAAAAGGTTTAAAAGGAACGGTCAATGGGAAAACGGTATTGGTAGGTAATAAAGCTTTAATGACCTCAAATGGCATAGAAGTCCCTTCGGAAACGGATGGCATTGTAGAATCAATCGTTATGGTGTCTATTGATGGGAAATTTGCAGGTTATGTAACCATTGCAGATGAACTAAAGGATGATACGCACCAAGCCATTAAACAAATTCGAGATTCAGGAATTTCTAAGATTATAATGCTATCAGGCGACAAGGATTCTATAACGCAACAAGTTGCAAAAGAGTTAAATATCGATTGGGCAAAAGGTGGGTTGTTACCTGAAGATAAATTGAACGAAGTTGAAAAGCTCAAAAAACAACCTGATACGAAAGTCGCATTTATCGGCGATGGCATAAACGATGCACCCGTTTTGGCAGCAAGCGACGTTGGTATTGCGATGGGTGGTTTAGGAAGCGATGTCGCCATTGAAACAGCCGATGTTATCATACAGACCGACCAACCCAGTAAGATTGCAAGAGCGATTAAAATTGGTCGTTCAACGCGCCGAATAGTCTGGCAAAATATTGCGCTTGCATTTGGTGTAAAAATAATAGTCCTCATTCTCGGTGCAGGTGGATTAGCCACGATGTGGGAAGCTGTTTTTGCAGATGTAGGCGTAGCATTATTAGCAATTTTAAATGCTGTTAGGCTACAGAAAATGATTTGGGATTAAGGTGATTAATTAAATTTTTGTTAAACAAAATCAATAGCTGTTAAAATTTTGTACTTTTACGATTATATGAAACAGGTAATCCATAAAATAATGGCTTTCGTAATGGTTTTTGTAGTATTATTTTCTACAATGACATTTACTGTTGATATGCATTATTGTGGGGGGAATTTGGTCGATTTCAGTTTTTTCACAAAAGCTGAAGGATGCGGAATGGAAAAAGCACAACCAGTTAAAAGTTGTGAGAATCCTAAAATGGCTGAGAAATCTTGTTGTTCTGACCAGCAAATTGTAAAGGAAGGCAAAGACGACCTTAAAATATCTTTTGACACCCTTAGTTTTGAGCAGCAAACGTTCATCGCTACTTTTACATATTCTTATATAAACCTATTTGAAGGAACCGAATCTGAAGAAGTTCCTTTTGAAGATTACCCGCGACCCTTTGTCAAACGGGATGTGCAAGTGATGTACCAGACTTTCTTAATTTGATTTGTTAGATTTTTTGAATGAAGCCCAATAGCTATGCTGTAGTGGGCTAAAACTCGTGTTTGCCATATTCTGCAACACGTAATTCCAATTATCTAATACATCAAATGTTATGCTGAATAAGAGCATTAAATTTCTCATAGAAAACAAACTTGTTGCCGTTCTACTACTCGCCCTATTTGTGGGTTGGGGCGTGGTCAACGCACCCTTTAATTGGGAAACGGGCTTTTTACCTACAGACCCAGTTGCCGTTGATGCCATACCTGATATTGGCGAGAACCAGCAAATTGTTTTTACCAAGTGGCAAGGTCGCTCGCCACAGGATATTGAAGACCAAATCACATATCCGCTTACCACTTCGCTTCTCGGTATTCCAGGTGTGAAAACCATTCGTAGTTCGTCTATGTTTGGATTTTCAAGCATCTATATCATTTTTGAAGAAGACATCGAGTTCTACTGGTCACGCAGTCGCATACTTGAAAAACTGAACTCACTTCCTGCAAACCTATTACCTGATGGTGTCAATCCATCATTAGGACCAGATGCCACGGGTCTCGGACAGATATTTTGGTACACGCTGGAAGGTCGTGATAAAGACGGCAACGTAACTGGCGGATGGGATTTACAGGAATTGCGTAGCATACAGGATTACTATGTGAAATATGGATTGTCATCGGCAAGTGGTGTTTCTGAAGTAGCTTCCATAGGTGGCTATGTTCAGGAATACCAAGTGGACATTGACCCAGAAAAAATGCGCCAGTACAATGTGAGTATGGGCGATGTGGTTAAAGCCGTCAAACAGAGCAATCAAGATATAGGGGCACAGACTCTCGAAATCAATCAAGCCGAATACCTCGTACGCGGATTGGGCTACGTAAAGTCCATTGCAGATATCGAAGATGCGGTAGTAGATTCTGAAAACTTTACTTCCATCCGCATCAAAGACGTGGCAAACGTCCATTTGGGACCTGCTGCCCGACGTGGTATTCTCGATAAAGAAGGTGCCGAAGTTGTAGGTGGTGTAGTCGTCGCTCGATACGGTGCAAATCCGTTGGAAGTTATCAATAATGTCAAGGCGCAAATTGCCGAAATAAGTTCTGGACTTCCTGCCAAAACTTTATCAGATGGTCGCACTTCGCAAGTTACCATTGTACCATTTTATGACCGGACAGAACTCATACAAGAAACGCTGGGAACGCTCAACGAAGCACTCACTTTGGAAATCCTAATTACCATTTTGGTCATTATTATAATGGTTTTCAATCTGCGTGCATCCATCCTTATTTCAGGGTTGTTACCCGTAGCCGTTTTGATGGTTTTTATCACGATGAAGCTCTTTAATGTAGATGCAAATATCGTCGCACTTTCAGGTATTGCCATTGCCATCGGTACAATGGTGGACGTGGGCGTGATACTCGCTGAAAATATGATACGGCACTTGGAAGATGAGAAATTACGTCTTAATGAAAACGGAAAGGAATACACCACAAATGAAATTATCTACAACGCAACGGCTGAAGTTTCTGGTGCTATACTAACAGCTGTACTAACGACCATAATTAGTTTCCTGCCCGTATTTACAATGATAGGTGCCGAAGGAAAACTGTTTCGCCCGCTGGCCTTTACCAAAACAATGGCACTCACGGCATCGCTCATTATTGCGCTGTTTCTCATTCCACCCATTGCGGCATTCCTTTTCCGTAAGACGAATTTGCGTGAACGGACACAGTACGTCATCAATGGCGCACTTGTTTTATTGGGAATTCTCGCCATCGTTTACGGCTTTTGGTTAGGACTAATTCTAATCGCCTTTGCCATCACATCATTTTTAAAGATGCGCGGTACGCTTTCGCAAAAGCGCAAAAACCTGCTTGACATCATCATTTCATCTATTGCTATCGTAGTTTTATTAGCAGAATACTGGCGACCATTAGGCTTTGACCGAAGCATTGTTATGAACCTGATATTTGTTTCCATCATCTGTTTTGGACTGCTCGGTGTGTTCTCGATTTTTAGGATATACTATGCGCGTATTTTGCGATGGGCACTTCAGAACCGATATCTGTTCTTAATCATTCCGGCTACGGTGCTCACGTTGGGCATCATCATTATGCGCAATACGGGCAAGGAATTTATGCCAGCACTCAATGAAGGCTCTTTCCTGTTGATGCCCACTTCGCTACCACACGCAGGTGTTGAAGAAAACAAGCGTGTACTGCAACAGCTCGATATGGCGGTGGCAAGTATCCCTGAAATCGAAACCGTGGTGGGAAAAGCTGGAAGAACGGAAAGCGCACTCGACCCAGCACCACTTTCGATGTATGAGAATGTCATTCAGTATAAATCTGAATATATGCGGAATAGCTCTGGCGAGCGACAACGCTATAAAGTCAATGATGATGGATTGTTTGTACTGAAGAACGACAAATTCATTATCAATCCGAACAATGAAATAGATGAAGGCGTCAACTATGCCGAAACATCGCTAAAAACGACTGCTACACGCGAAGAGTTGATTGAAGACGACGATGGCGAATACTACCGAAACTGGCGACCGGACATTGAAAGTCCAGATGATATTTGGAACGAGATTGTACGTGTGACCAAGTTACCAGGCGTGACATCTGCACCTAAGTTGCAACCCATCGAAACGAGATTGGTAATGCTACAAACGGGAATGCGAGCACCTATGGGCATCAAGGTAAAAGGTCCCGATTTAAAGTCCATAGAAAATTTTGGACTAGAACTGGAAGACATCTTGAAACAGGCCGAAGGTGTTAAGGAACAAGCTGTTTTTGCAGACCGAATCGTGGGGAAACCGTACCTGCTTATCGATATTAAGCGAGACCAATTGGCTCGATACGGCGTGTCCATAATGGACGTGCAGGAAATCCTGCAAGTGTCGGTTGGCGGTATGCCACTCACGCAAACTGTGGAAGGTCGTGAGCGTTATGCCGTGCGTGTACGTTATCCACGAGAGTTACGGGCAAATCCGGACGACCTTAAAAACATCTACGTTCCCGTAGAAAAAGGCAGTCCTGTACCGCTGGGCGAACTGGTAGAGATACGATACGAACAAGGCCCACAAGTCATCAAGAGTGAAGATACTTTTCTAATTGGCTATGTGCTGTTTGACAAACTCGACGGCTTTGCCGAAGTGGATGTAGTAGAAAATGCCCAAGCCTTGATTCAAGAAAATATTGATAATGGTTCGCTGGTCGTGCCGCAAGGCGTGAGTTATCGTTTTACGGGAACGTATGAAAATCAGTTACGAGCAGAAAAAACGCTGGCGGTTGTCGTACCGCTCTGCTTGCTCGTCATTTTCTTGATTTTGTATTTCCAGTTCAAGTCAGTTTCCACATCGCTTATGGTGTTTACCGCCATTGCCGTAGCCTTTGCAGGTGGTTTCATAATGATTTGGTTGTATGGGCAAGATTGGTTTTTCAACTTCAGCTTTTTCGGCGAAAATCTGCGGGACTTGTTCAATATGAAAACCATCAATTTAAGTGTCGCCGTTTGGGTAGGTTTTATTGCCCTATTTGGTATTGCTACGGATGATGGCGTGGTAATGGCCACCTATTTAGACCAATCTTTCAAAAGCAACGAACCAGACAATAAAAAGGGCATTCGTCTAGCCACTTTGGAAGCCGCAGGTAAACGTATTCGTCCGTGTTTGATGACTACTGTAACTACGGTACTGGCACTACTTCCCGTACTTACATCCACAGGCAAGGGAAGCGATATAATGATACCGATGGCGATACCCATTTTTGGCGGAATGATAATCGATGTTACGTCCTATTTCCTACTGCCAGTCTTATATAGCTGGAAAAAGGAATACCAACTTAAAAAAGCAAACAGATGAAGAAATTAAAATATATACTGGTGTTCTTGTTTGTTTCCGCTTTCGCGAAAGCGCAACAATTACAATCCTACATTCAGGAAGCCGAAGCGAACAATCCAGAAATTCAAGCCTTTGAACTGCGCTATAATATTGCCGAAGAAAAGGTAAATGAAGCCAACTGGATTCCAAATACCGAAGTGAGTGCCGGCTATTTTGTGAGTGAGCCTGAAACCAGAGTCGGTGCGCAACGTGCACGAATAGGCGTAAAACAGATGTTGCCGTGGTTCGGTACTATTACAGCTCGTGAAAATTATGCCACCGCAATGGCAGATGCTGAATATGTGGACATCACGATTGCAAAGCGTAAGCTCGCACTTTCGGTCGCACAATCCTATTATAGCCTGTATTCTATACGTGCCAAGCAAGCTGTGCTGGATGAAAATATACAGCTATTGCAAACCTATGAGCAACTTGCACTCACGTCTGTAGAAGTAGGTAAAGCGAGTGCCGTAGATGTGTTGCGACTTCAAATACTGCAAAATGAGTTACAGCAACAAAAGGAAGTTTTGGAAGAAGAATTTACGGCAGAACAAACAGCTTTTAACAATTTGCTCAACCGTGAATCAATGATGACTGTTGACGTAGTTCCAGAAATGGAAATTCCGCAGGAAGACCCTTTTTATGACAATGAAGCGCTGGCGCTCAATCCTGAACTGCTCAAATACGATAAACTTTATGAATCTGTGGCACAATCTGAACTACTCAACCAGCGTGAAAGCTTACCTATGATTGGTTTTGGTGTGGATTACTTGCCCGTAACCGAACGTAGCGATGTTAACTTCAGCGATAATGGGAAAGATGTATTGATGCCAATGGTGTCGATTTCTATACCCATTTTCAATAACCGCTACAAATCCATTTCAAAACAAAATGAACTGCGACAGCAAGAAATAGAGACCCAAAGGGAACAGCGATTGAATGTGCTGGAATCCGCTTTCGCGAAAGCGCAATCACAACGCAACCAAGCTCGCATTGCTTACTACACACAAGAACGCAATCTAAAACAAGCCCAAGATGCCGAAGAAATTCTGGTAAAAAATTATGAAACTGGCACTATCGATTTTAACGATGTGCTGGACATTCAGGAATTGCAGTTGAAGTTTCAGATGAATCAAATCGAGTCGGTGCAAATGTACTATGTACAATCGGCCATTATTAACTATCTAATCAATTAATTATGGTCAAGGATTTTTACATAAAAAATATGGTTTGTGATAGATGCATCAAGGTTTTAAGGGATGGACTGGATAAACAAAATATCGAATTGTTACAAATCGAATTGGGTCGTTTGCGCCTCGACATCGAGAGCGATGATGAAATCGAAAAATTGAAAACTTTACTTGAAAGTAATGGATTTTCCCTAATTGGCAGTACCGAAGAAAAACTCACAGAGCTGGTCAAGGTAGAACTGATAAAGGCATTGCAAGAATTGCCTTTGGAACTCGATAAGAAATTATCCGCTCACTTAGCAGATGCATTAGGTCACGAGTATTCCAAAATCAGTAAGGTCTTTTCAATTACCGAAGGCATTACCATCGAGAAGTACTTCATCAAATTGAAAATAGAAAAGGTAAAGGAACTGGTACAGGCCAAGGAACTCAACTTTACAGAAATGGCACAGTTGCTTGATTATAGCCATATCAATCATTTAAGTGGCCAGTTCAAAAGCGAAACGGGAATGAGCCTAACAGCTTATAAATCCCAACAGAAAAATTTTAGGAATGCATTGGACAAAATTATGTAGATAACAACCAAAATTATGACACAAGCTGTTGATTTACAGCGGTAATTTTATCCAAATAAAATTAAGAACTATGAAATATAAAATCACATTACTTCTAACAATGCTTATCACTTTTGGTGCAAAAGCCCAATTGGTATCGAACGACACTGAAGAAAATGTTGACAACTGGCCAGAACGGGTTTATGACTTAACCATAGAATATAAAACCGTAAACTTTACGGGTAAAGATGTTAAGGCTATGACTATAAACGGTGGTATTCCTGGTCCCAATCTCGAATTTAATGAAGGTGAATTTGCCATCATAAATGTTACCAACAAAATGGATGTGGAAACTTCGGTGCATTGGCACGGAATGATATTACCTAATTACCACGATGGTGTCCCTTATTTGACTACACCACCTATTCGCCCTGGCGAAACTTTACAGTACAAATTTGCTCTAAAACAATCTGGAACATATTGGTATCACTCACATACAGGACTTCAAGAACAAAGAGGTATTTATGGTTCATTACAGATAAATCCAAAGGAAACAGATTTAGAATATGACAAAGATTTGGTCTTAGTGCTTTCGGATTGGGTTGATGAAAATCCACAATCCCAACTTAAAAATTTGAAGCGTGGTAATGAGTGGTATTTAATTAAAAAAGGTCAGGTTCAAAGTCTGGATAAATTAATTGCCCAAGGTGCAGTAGGTGCAAAATTAAAGATGGCGTGGCAACGAATGCCAGACATAGCCATTTCAGATAACTATTATGACAAGTTTTTTATCAATGGTGGTTCTGAACAAGACTATCCAGACTTTGAGCCAGGGGAAAAAGTGCGATTGCGTTTTGTGAATGCTTCCGCAGCAACCTTCTTTTGGTTGACTTTTGGTGGGGAAGATCCAATGTTAGTATCAGCAGACGGTTTGGATGTGGTTCCAGTAGAACATAACAAAACTTTGATTGGCGTTGCCGAAACCTACGATTATATCATAACGATTCCACAAGATGGTAAGCTTCAAGTAAGAGCGACGGCACAGGATGGCTCTGGCGAAGCATCAACTTTTATTGGAACTGGAAATGTATTGGAAGCACCTGTAGTTCCAGAACCTAATCTTATAAAGAATATGAAGCAAATGATGTCAATGGGAATGAAGATGGGTGCCCCTGCCTCAAAATTTAATCCTTCAAAAAACGATTCCATTCAAGTAATGGAAAATTATAAAATGGATATGGGCGGTATGAATATGGGCGACCACAAAATGGGTATGAAAAAAGATTCAACCCAAATGGCTCACGATGATATGGATATGAAAGACGAAAAAATGAAAATGTCCAAGTCAGAAATGAAGATGAACAAAGGCAAGGCCAATATGAAAATGAATGGCGATATGAAAATGGACGGGATGAAGATGGGTTATATGGTTCCAAAGGATAAAGTCGTAGGTGATAATATGAAAACAGGTGGCAATCCCGAGTTCAATTACAACTACTTAAGGGCTAAAGAACCTACCGAATTTGAAAACGATAAGCCCGTAAAAGAAATGCTGTTCAACCTTACCGGTAATATGAACCGCTACGTCTGGTCTATCAACGGTGTTCCACTTTCAGAAACAGATAAGATAAAAATCGAGCAAGGCGAAGTTGTACGCATCACCCTCAACAACCTTACAATGATGCACCACCCAATGCACCTGCACGGCCATTTTTTTAGAGTGCTGAATGAGCACGGTGAATACTCGCCATTAAAGCATACGGTAAATGTTGCCCCTATGCAAAAAGTAGTTATGGAATTTGACGCCAATGAATATGGTGACTGGTTTTTTCATTGCCATATTTTATATCATATGAATTCTGGAATGGCAAGAATTTTTAGTTATGACACACCTCGGGATGAACGATTAGAAGGCTACCCACTTACTAACCTTACCAACGAAGCAGACCATATATTCACTTGGGGCGAAATCACGGCCGCAAGTCATATGACAGAGCTATACGCTACCGCAACAAACATTAGAAATCAATTTGCTCTAAGGGGCGAATATGGATGGAACAAGAATTTGGAAGCCGAATTCACATACGAACGCTATCTCAATGATTACTTCCGAGTTTTTGGTGGTGTAAATGTTGAGAACGAAGGTGAGGACAGCCTTGAAGAGATAAACACGACTGCCATTGCAGGTGTACGATGGTTAATGCCATTGCTCATTAATTCAGATTTCAGGATTGACAGCAAACTGCGTCCGCAGATAAGTTTTAGTACGGGCTTTATGATTTTTCCACGTCTCGGAATTTATGGCGAGTATGAATACCAGATGGACTTTGGTTGGGACGGCAAGTTACCCGAAGGTCAGGATTTTGAAGAAGAAACCACTTGGCAAGTTGGACTTGAATACGTATTGAGCCGTAACTTCTCATTAATGGGAAGCTATGATAACCGCTTTGGTGCTGGTGGTGGACTCTCATTAAGATTTTAGAACAATTATTAACTTAAATAAATAACAAAAATGAAAACAGTAAAAAGAACAATAAGTACAATAGCACTTGCTGCTATAATGGTGTTAACGGTTTCCTGCAAGGATGGAAACAAAAATGAGCCTGCTGCACCTATGAGCAACGAGATGCACCAAGAGTCTATGGATGACAAAGACAATATGGCAATGAATGACAACCAAGGTGCAAAAGCAGTCCTACAAGACTATTTTAAACTAAAAGATGCACTTGTCGAAACGAATAATGACAAAGCAAAACAATTGGGTGGCACGCTGGCAAGCACTTTGGGCAGTTTTGATGCATCGAGCTATTCAGATAATGAGCAACAAGAACTCAAAGATATTTTGGAAGACGCAATTGAACACGCAGAACACATTTCAGAAAGTGATATGGCACACCAACGTGAGCACTTTAAGATATTAAGCAAGGATGTTACCGATATGGTTGCCATTACCGGAACTGAGATGAAGATATACGAGCAATTCTGCCCTATGTATAATAATAATGAGGGTGGTGCTTGGCTTAGTATGAACGAGGAAATTAGAAACCCCTATTTCGGTGACAAAATGTTGAAATGCGGTAAAGTACAGCGAGAAATCAACTAATTGAAGTTTTTAAAAATCATAGCGTGGCTTGCCCTTGTGGCATTGATAGTGATTCAGTTCTTTCCAATAATCCTGAACGAGAGCGATACTGTACCGCAAAGTGATTTTATGGTCGAAAATCAAGTACCTGCAACGATAAAAAATCGGTTGCAGATTTCTTGCTACGATTGCCACAGTAATAATACAGATTACCCGTGGTATAGTAAGATACAGCCTGCGGCTTGGTATCTGAAAGACCACATACAAGAAGGTAAGGACGAACTTAATTTTAATGAATGGGCAACATATTCAGACCGGCGAAAGAACAGTAAACTTCGGTCTATCATAAGCCAAATTGAAGAAGATAAAATGCCTTTGGATTTTTATACACTCATTCACAGGGATGCAATTCTTTCAGATGAAGATAAGAGGATGATAATAGATTATATGATAGCGTTAAAAGACAGTTTGGAATAAAGTCCTGGTATGGGAAGGGCAAGTTGATGGTTGGTTAGTTAGTAGCTCTTCCCTTGTCAGGCACAATAAAACAAAGACGTATGAACGATTTTCTAAAACAATGGGGCGAAGCTGCTTATACGACCACCGGATTTTTCTGGATGGCGCTTTGGGCTTTCATTTTGGGTTACATTATCAGTAGTATGATACAGATTTTTGTAACCGAAAAACGGATGCAGAAAACAATGGGGAAAGACGAATCCAAAAGTGTGCTGTTGGGTACATTTTTCGGATTTATCAGTAGCTCGTGCAGCTTTGCAGCTTTGGCAAGCGCAAAATCCCTTTTCAAAAAGGGGGCGAGTTTTGTGTCCTCTATTGCCTTCCTACTGGCATCGACAAACTTGGTCATTGAATTGGGAATTATCATTTCCATCTTTTTGGGATGGCAGTTTGTGGTCGGGGAATATGTAGGTGGAATATTGCTCATACTCATCTGCTGGGTCCTTATCCGCATTATCAATCCCAAAAAACTCATTGAAAAAGCGAAGAAAAATCTTGAAGGTCAGGATGATGATGAAATGGATGATTCCAAAGACTGGAAAAAGCAGATACAGCAGGAAGATAGCTGGGCAAGGGTCGCCAAGAAATACAAGATGGAATGGCAGATGGTCTGGAAGGATGTAACCGTTGGTTTTACCATTGCTGGAATCGTAGCGGCCTTCGTCCCAGATTCGTTTTTCCAAACGCTATTTATCAATAGTGGTCAAGGAAAAACGGATTTTACCTTTCTCGAAGTTCTGGAACATATTGTTGTGGGGCCGGTTGCTGCGTTTTTGACTTTTATCGGTTCAATGGGCAACATTCCCTTAGCAGCTTTACTGTTTGGTAAAGGTGTGAGTTTTGCAGGTGTAATGGCATTTATTTTTAGTGATTTGGTGGTTTTTCCTGTACTACGTATTAACGCAAAGTATTACGGTTGGAAAATGTCGTTTTTCATTTTGTTCCTACTCTTTACCGCTCTAATTGGAACATCCTTAGCCTTGCACTATTCATTCGATTTGTTGGGTATGTTACCAGACCCTTCGCAGGTCAAGATTCAAGATAAAGACCATTTCAAGATTGATTACACATTCTATCTAAATATCGCCTTTCTCGCAATATCAGGATACATGATTTACTTAGGGTTTTTCAAGCGTAAAGACGTTGAACATTCAATGAGCGAAATGGCACCCAAAAGTCCATTACTGGAAACGATATTAAAATATGCGGCCTTCATTTGTTACGTATGGCTTGCTGGTGGATTAATTGTCAAATTTTTTATTCAATGATTATGAAACATACTTACCATATACACGGAATGACCTGTAACGGTTGCAGAACCCACGTCGAACAGACGCTTTCCAAAATCGAAGGTGTAACTAATGCATCTGTCGATTTAGAAAAAGCCGAAGCGACCATTGAAATGCAATCACATATTCCCATCGAAAAATTTCAAGAGGCGCTGAAAACGAACGGTGGGCAATACAGCATCCATCAAAATGGGGAACATCATCATACCCACGATAAGAAGAAAGTAGAGAAACCCAAAAGCAAAGGAACGGGAACGTTCTATTGCCCGATGCATTGCGAGGGCGACAAGACTTACGACAAACCAGGCGATTGTCCTGTTTGCGGGATGGATTTGGTTGAAGAAGTGAACCTAAAGGCTACTTCCGACACCCAATATACCTGCCCGATGCACCCAGAAATTATTAAGGACGAACCGGGAAGCTGTCCAATTTGTGGAATGGATTTAGTCCCTATGGAACCCGATTTATCCGCAGAAGAAAAGACCTATAAAAAACTGCTTAAAAAATTCTGGATAGCGGTCGCTTTCACATTGCCCATTTTTATCATTGCAATGTCCGAAATGCTGCCCAACAATCCATTATATGATGTTTTAGAATTAAACTATTGGAATTGGATTCAATTTGCGCTCTCTATCCCTGTGGTATTCTACGCTACTTGGATGTTCTTTGAACGTGCCTACCGCAGTATAAAGACGTGGAACTTAAATATGTTTACGCTTATCGGTATCGGTGCAGGTGTTGCTTGGCTGTTCAGCGTATTCGGGATGCTCGTTCCCGATTTTTTCCCAGACCAATTCAAGACCGAGGCAGGTACCGTTCACGTCTATTTTGAAGCGGCAACGGTCATTCTAACTTTGGTATTGCTTGGGCAGGTTCTGGAAGCTCGTGCGCATAGCAAGACCAATTCCGCAGTCAAGGAACTTTTAAAATTGGCACCTAACAAGGCTGTAAAGGTAGTTGATGGCGAGGAACAGGAAGTGGCCATCGATGAAATTGAATTGGGTGATATTCTGCGTGTAAAGCCGGGCGATAAGATTCCTGTGGATGGGGTTATTACCGAAGGCGAAACTTCTATAGATGAATCGATGATTACGGGCGAACCCATTCCTGTAAACAAATCAGTAGATGATAAAGTAAGTAGCGGAACTATCAATGGCAATCAGTCCTTTTTGATGAAAGCTGAAAAGGTTGGGTCTGACACTTTGTTATCACAGATTATACAGATGGTCAATGATGCCAGTCGAAGCCGTGCACCCATCCAAAAGTTGGCCGATACCGTTTCGGGATATTTCGTGCCAATCGTTGTTATAATCGCTGTTGTTACATTTGCCGTTTGGGCAATTTGGGGCCCAGAGCCGGCCTATGTATATGCCTTGGTCAATGCCATTGCCGTATTGATTATCGCCTGTCCGTGTGCTTTGGGACTTGCGACACCAATGTCTGTTATGGTCGGTGTTGGTAAAGGCGCACAAAATGGGGTGCTTATAAAAAATGCCGAGGCTCTTGAAAAAATGGATAAGGTAGATACTCTCATTGTCGATAAGACAGGAACGATAACTGAAGGGAAGCCTACAGTTGAGAAAGTGGGCTCTTTCGACAACGGATTTACCGAAAACGAAGTGCTGCAATACATTGTTTCCCTTAACAGCCAAAGTGAACATCCGCTGGCAGAAGCCACCGTAAAATATGGTAAAGAACAAAACGCAGAGTTTTTAAAAGCAGATGGATTCAATGCAGTTACCGGAAAAGGTGTTGAAGGTAAAGTGAACGGTAATGAGGTGGCTTTGGGCAACGCCAAAATGATGGAACAGGTAAATGCCACGCTTACCGAAGCTATGGAAAATGAGGCACAATCCTATCAAAAACAAGGGAAAACGGTTTCCTATCTCGCAATAAATGGTAAGGTTACAGGCTACGTGGTCATAGGTGATAAAATAAAGGAAACGAGTGCAAAAGCTATCAAGGATTTGCAGAATAAGGGAATTGCAGTCATTATGCTTACTGGCGATAATCACGATACAGCCAAAGCTGTCGCAGATGAACTTAACCTTGCCGATTTTCAAGCAAGTATGCTGCCAGAGAACAAATTACAAGAAGTCGAGAAATTACAAGAACAAGGCAAAGTGGTTGCAATGGCAGGCGACGGAATAAACGATGCACCTGCACTCGCTAAAAGTGATGTAGGTATCGCAATGGGAACAGGTACGGATGTTGCCATTGAAAGTGCAGCCATTACCTTGGTGAAAGGCGATTTACACGGTATCGTAAAGGCAAGAAATCTAAGTGATGCAGTAATGCGCAATATCAAACAAAACCTCTTTTTTGCAATGATTTATAACACGCTGGGTATCCCTATTGCAGCAGGACTACTGTATCCGTTTTTTGGAATACTCTTATCGCCAATGATTGCGGCTTTGGCGATGAGCTTCAGTTCGGTATCGGTAATTGCCAACTCATTACGTCTAAAAAGTAAAAACATATAATCTAACTAATTAAATACTTATGAAATATAAAATTTTGATAATCCTATTGGTAGTTGCTGTCAGCGGATGTAAAAATGAAGAAAAGAATAATACCAAAATAGAGACAGAGCACAATCATACCCAGAGTGAACCTAAATCTGAGAACAAAAAAACCCTAAGTCCACACACATCGGCAATGGCTATGATAGGTGATGCTCATATTCACATAGATTATTCGTCGCCAGGCGTAAGGGATAGAATTATTTTCGGTGGATTGTTGGCTTACGACCAAGTCTGACAGGCTGGTGCCCATATGGCTACTTGGCTTGAAACAAATAAGGATTTAGAAATTGACGGTAAAGAATTGAAAGCCGGGAAATATGGATTTTTTGTAATTCCGAATCAAGAAGAATGGACTGTCATTTTCAACAGGAATTGGAACCAACACGGTAAGGACGACTATAATGAAAAAGATGATGTATTACGATTTAAAGTGACACCTAAAATTTCCGAAGAAATTAAAGAACATTTAGAGTATAAAGTAAACAAAACAACAGAGACTTCAGGAACAATCTCAATGAGTTGGGAAAAAGTCACAATTGAGTTTCCTTTTGAAATAAAGTAAAATGGTGAACAGAAAAACAGCGAAATGGATTAGAAAAGCACACCGCTATTTGGGTGTTTTTTTAGGTATTCAGTTTCTGATGTGGACGATTAGTGGGATGTATTTCAGCTGGACAGACATCGACGAGATACACGGCGACCATTTTAAGAAAGCAGCACCTGTGCAGACCTCTTTTGATAATTTGCTCGGCACATCCCAACTGGCTACAAAAGAATCCGTACAATCTTTGGAACTGCTGGAAATCGCAAATGAACCTTATTATTGGATTAATGAAGCACAGCTTTATAATGCAAGAACGGGACAAAGGAAAAATGGAATTTCTAAAAAAGAGGCACAACAAGTTGCAAATAGGTATATGTTGGACGATTTAGAAATAGCAAAAATTCAATTAGTCGATTCTGTAGGGCCACATCACGAATATCGCGGTCGCCCACTTCCAGCTTATGAAATCTTGTATGAGACACCACAAAATTTAAAAGCATATGTGGCGGTTGAGAATGGCGCTTTTCAAACGGTGAGACACAGGGATTGGCGCTGGTTTGATTTTCTTTGGATGACCCATACAATGGATTATCAGGGAAGGGATAATTTCAACACGTTGTTGTTAAGGGCATTTTCACTTTTGGGGTTGATAACCGTCTTAAGCGGTTTCGTTTTGTGGTACATCAGTTCCCCATCAATCAGAAAACTAAAAAAGAAAATTAAATAATTAGTAACAAAAAAACCAAAAATTATGAATTCAAACGAACACAAAAATTCAGGAAAATCAAAAAACCATTACACACGTTTTGTAGCGATGCTCGCTTGCTCTTTTGTAGCAATGTACATTACGATGTATTTAAACACTTATGAATGGGACCACGTTTGGTTTAGCCTAACGAGGTTTTATATGGTCTGCCTTGGTATCGCAGCTATGGCCATCATTATGTTTGTGGCAATGCGTGGTATGTACCAAAATAAAAAGAAGAATATCGCCATAGTCTTGGGAAGTATCGTTCTCTTTGTAAGTGCATTAGGACTCGTACGTGACCAAAAGTCAACCGTAGGCGATGTACTTTGGATGAAAGCAATGATACCACACCATTCCATTGCAATTTTAACAAGTGAACGTGCAGATATTGAAGACCCTGAAGTTAAAAAACTGGCTGAAGAAATCATTAAGGCACAACGAAGGGAAATCGCCGAAATGAAAGAAATGATTGAACGTTTAGAAAACGAAAAATAAGATTATGAATAAGAACATTTTATATATAGCAATAGCCATAATAATAGGTTTGGGCGCAGGCTGGCTCATTTTTGGAAACGGGTCAAGTGATACTATGGCAAATAAGGATATATCCGATATGTCTGATCAACACGACCACTCTGGCGAGAGTGCAGACCAGATGTGGACGTGCTCAATGCATCCACAGATTATGCAACCCGAAGCTGGTGATTGCCCAATATGTGGGATGGACTTAATCCCTGCTGAAACTGGTGCAGAAGGTCTCGCAGCAAACGAGATAAAAATGACCGAAAATGCTATGGCATTAGCAAATATTCAAACTACCATTGTGGGTAATGCAGAAACAAGCGATGATGACGGGATGATTTTCCTTTCGGGAAAAATAGCTGCAAACGAAGAAAACAATACCGTACAATCCAGCTATTTTAAAGGAAGGATAGAACAACTCAACGTTAACTATGAAGGACAGCAAGTAAACCGTGGTCAGCTATTGGCAACCATTTACGCACCAGACCTTGTAGCGGCACAGCAGGAACTGATTACCGCAGCATCGCTCAAAGCATCGCAACCCGCTTTATACAAAGCCGTTCGCAACAAGTTAAAAAACTGGAAACTTTCAGATACACAAATCAATGCTATTGAGGAAAGTGGCAGCGTGCGTGAGAACTTTCCGATTTATGCAACGGTTTCCGGAACGGTATCAGAAGTAATGGCAGCACAGGGCGATTATGTAAATCAAGGACAGCCTATTGTGAAGTTGAGCAACTTGAATTCGGTTTGGGCAGAATTTGATGCGTATGAAAATCAGATAGCACAATTCAGCGTTGGGCAAAAAATCAACATCACGACCAATGCCTATCCAAACAAAGAATTTGAAGGCACTATTTCTTTTATTGACCCTATTTTAAATAATACAACACGTACAGTAACGGCGCGGGCAACCCTGCAAAATAGAGATAACCTGTTTAAACCAGGAATGTTTGTGACGGGCAAAGTTAAAGGCACAACGCAAACTGTGGAAAATACACTTACCGTACCAGCAAGTGCCGTGATGTGGACAGGCGAACGCTCATTGGTCTATATAAAAACCAATCCCGACGAACCCGTTTTTGAAATGCGTGAAGTAACCATCGGAAATCGTAATGACGAAAATTATGTTGTAACAGAAGGCTTACAAAATGGCGATGAGATTGTAACCAACGGAACCTTTACAGTAGACGCAGCAGCACAGTTACAAGGCAAGAAATCTATGATGAATCAGGAAAAGGAAGATGATGCTATGATGCCAATGTCTGAAATGGAAATGGAATTTTCAGAGAATTTTCAAAAGCAATTTAAAAAAGCGCTCAAGCCTTATTTACAGATGAAAGATGCTTTGGTAGCTAGCGACGCAAATCAGGTTTCCGCTTTCGCGAAAGCGACATCAACAGCCTTAAAATCCGCAGATATTAAAAGTCTCGGTAGTATGGAACAATCAAATATCAAGAAAAGTATTGAAATACTCGATGCCATTGCAGCGAACGACAATCTTGAAAATCAACGTGGCCATTTCGTGATATTAAATGAAAATATGGTGTCCATTGCGATGAGTGTCAATGGAACCGATGAGATGCTATACGTTCAGAAGTGTCCAATGGCAAATAATAGTAAAGGCGCGGTCTGGCTAAGTGCTGAAAAGGACATTCGTAACCCCTATTTTGGCGATGCGATGTTGACGTGTGGCAGCGTGATTGATTCCATACAGTAATCTGATAATCTTTGCAACCCAGTGGAATCAAAAATTCTGTTATCTTTGCATTGTGAAATTTATAGCAATCATATTATCCTTTTACTTCTTGGCATCGTTTGGCAAAATATTGGCTTGGCATTTGGGGTGAAAGTAATTGTGCTTATTCTTGGTGCAGGTGGTCTTGCCACAATGTGGGAAGCGGTGTTTGCCGATGTGGGTGTGGCGTTGCTTGCTATTTTAAATGCGGTTCGGTTGCAGAAAATGAGGTGGGATTAGCGGAAAATACAATCACTATTTATAAATACTCATTTCCTCATCAAAAATTGGACTGTCTACCGCCAGAAAATCTAATACACTATGAAAAATATTATGCTGTGAATGGTCTTGGTTTGTTTTAAGAGTTCTGGAACCGTTGGACTGCCAAACGATAAAAGGAATTTCAAGTTGCTCAGCTGGAGCAAAAGCTACTGGTATCCCATGCATATAGAGATTGTTTTCTCCTAAGGATTCTCCGTGATCAGAAACGAACAGCATTGTGCTGTTATACTCCTGAAATTCCTCTAAAGTAGCTATTATCTTAGAAAGAATAAAATCTGTATAAACTATGGTATTGTCATAAGCATTTATAAGTTCTTCAGAAGTACAATTTCCTAGCTCAACACTTTCACAAACTGGTTTGAATTTTTCAAAGGCTTTTGGATATTTTTTGTTATATGACGGCCCATGACTTGTACTTGTATGCAAAACGACTAAGATTTTACTTTTTGTACTCTTTGCAATTTGTTTTTTGAGTCCTCTTAAAAGATTTTCATCATAATTACATCCTTCTCCATTACAACCTTTCCTTAAGTCATTTTTATTCTGAAAGTTTTTAATATGGATCGGAGGCTGTCCCCAGTTTGTAGTTCTCCATATCACTTCTACATTATTTCTATATAAATAATTTGGAAGTAATTCGTACAACTTGTTAGAATTTTTATGTTCTAATATGCATTTTACTCCAGCTGTTGTGTATGTTGCGCAAGATGTCGCATTAAAAGTGTGAAGATTAGTTAGCTTGGATAATAAAGGGTTTGTTTCCTTTTCATAACCATATAGAGAAAAATTTTGACTTCGTGCAGATTCTCCTATGACTAAAACAGCAATGGATTTTGTATTGTCTTTTATCGTTGCATCAGGCAATAAAATTTCCTTTTTATTCTTTTTATACTCTTTTATATAATGTCTTGGTGTGTTAACCATATAAGACCACGGCATTGCGAGAGCTCCTAGTTCTGTAGAGTTCTTATCTATCCATAAAGTATTACTAGCATTTACAAATACAAGGGTCAATAGAAATAAAATTATTAAAGAAATTCTGATAAAAAAAGTCTTGGCTTTCTCTTTGATAATGGTGGTTTTAATGACAAGTATGGAAGGAATAATGCCTAAAATAATTACATAAAACAGCAGGCCAAAAGAGAAAAAGCTAGTGGCCTCATCATAATCTGTATTAAGTACATTACTAATCATTGTTCTATCAATAAAAACCCCGTAGGTATTTATAAAATAAACCGCAATTGCATTCACGATAAAAAAACATGATAGTAAGGTTTTTCCTGCATATTGGGAAACAAAGAAAATAAGATACAGAACAAAGGCATTTGAAACAAGCATTGCGGTGACAAGGCTTATAATTATAAATATACCATTAGAACTGCCAGAATCTAAATTTTTAAAGACAAATTTAAAAAAGGGAAGGTGAAAAAATAAAAAGTTGACAAAACTCGCTATGAAAACAAAATTAGTAAGTTTAATGCTTTTTTTGAACATAAATATAGGTAATGGTTGATATTGAGATGAGTAAACTAATCAATGATAAATAAATAATTATCAAATTTAAGGCAACTAATTTCACAATTAAAACAATTGCCCATATAGTGAATAAAAATATGGTTAAAGGATAATACCTCCTAGTAGTCATCCACTTCCATAGGTTTATTTTTCGAGTAATAAGAATTCCAATTATTGCTGATATAAATCCTATAAGGCTACCTATAAGAACATCAATTGGATAATGTGCTCCTACACCGACTCTAGATAAAGCAATAATTAATCCAGCAGTTATAATAAGGGTTTTCCATATTATTTTAGAGGCACTTTTTTTCGGCATAAAAGCTATTAAAACTATAATGAGTACGGTAAATGTAGCAATAGAATGTCCAGAAGGAAGACTGTTATAACCTTTAAGCGTTTCTCCTATAATTACAAAACTTTTATTATCCCATAGTCTAGCTGGTCTAGGAATAGCAAATAACTTTTTCAGAATATTAGAAAATACGGCAGAAACGATAAGAGATGTAATCAGTGATTGCCAAGATTTGGGTGCAAATACAACACATAGTGTTATGAATGGAACCAGAATAAGGCAGTCTCCTAACTGAGTTAAGTTGTACTGTAAATCTGGAAGCTGAGATAAGTGAGCATTGAGATATAAAAATGCTTTTTTCTGAAACCCTGTATAGTTATCAACAGATAGAGCGTCTTCTGAGAATAGGCAGAAAATTATTACGAATAATAATAACAATGGTGCAAGAAGTGTTTTATAGTTAACCTCATTAATATTTTTATTTATCCACGTATCTGACGAATCAATACTTTTTGTATAAAGCTTTAATATAAAATTTTGAGAAGCTGTAGATGTAACATCTTTTTTCATTTTAATAATATTTTAAATTCATTATACTATTTGAAATGTTTCCCAAAATCAGATCGTTACTAACGATACCCATCATTTGAATTGTAATTATATTCGATTTGTATATTGAGAAATTTAAAGCCAATTATTAAAATTTGTATTTGAAGCCTATCATATGGTTTCCTTCAAAGTTGATGTAGTTAAGCTCCATATGTTCTTGTTGATATTCTGTGGTGAAGAGTAAATTACTCCCCAGACCTATAGCAGCACCAGCGATAATATCTATGATATCGTGCTTTTTTGAATCTATCCTACTAGCAGCTGTAAAACCTGCGAGTGCGTAGGCTGGGATCGCATATTTAAAACCGTAACGTTTATGCACATATCCTGCACTATGAAAAACTGTAGAGGTATGCCCAGATGGGAATGAGTTATCATTACTCATATCTGGACGCTGTTTATTGATTCCTAATTTGAGGCCGTAGGTTACTCCTGTTGTGAGTAGTAATCCCTTAGTAAATTGCCAAGCGCCTTTTTCATCTCCAATTAGGAAACTTGTTCCTAGCGTAGCCGCTGGAAGTGCAAATAAAATAACATCGCCCACTTTCTGCGTGGTGCCGACTTGTGGTTTTGTTTCGCTCGTATCTTGAGCGACGGCAAATTGAGCAAAGAGAAGTGTAAAAACGATTGTAGCTGCTACAATCTGAGATTTTAATTTTGGCAAATTGATATACATTCAGTTTGTTATTATTAATTAAAGTAAATGTGTATCTATATGCAGGTCGTTTTTAAGTTGATTCAAAGATGTGACAGGAATCTTTTTGAAATTTGAAGAAAATCTAAAGGAAATCTAAAGTGATCAAGGCTTGCGCTGGACGATATAATAATCTGCCTTAAGCCTGTTTTTATATGCCTGCCTAGAGCTATCAATTGGGTTTAGGTCAAAGGTCTCCACGCTCAGAATATCAAATTTCTTTTTTAGGAAATTGAGCTTACTCTTCTCTTTGGTTTGATAGGTTATTACTCCAAAAGGCTGACTGCTACCGCTACAAGCCAATTGATTTTCACTCTTTCTCTCAGAGATCTTACCATAATCCCAAACTAGTTCTGGTGCCATTCCATCTAGTACATAGACAGGAATTGGGCTATCATTTAATCTTGAAATTGCATTGTAATCAGGATTGCCTAATAAGGCATTAGACAATGGGAAGCCTAGGTTAATTGTAAACATTATAAAGGCAACGGTTCCATAAAAAACCAGTGGAAACTTTTGGACTCGCAAATGGTACCAGATAAAAATCCCAGTTCCAAATAAGGCAAGAGATGATAAAATGTAGAATAAATAATAACCATCCAGCTTATTGCCAAAATACAGATAAGCTCCCACAGGAAATATCAGACCAATCGTTCCAATCAAGCCATAATTAAAGTAAACTGGCCATTTCTCCCATTTACTCGTGATGGTGTCAAAATTTTTAAATAGATATTGAATGTAAAAACCTACCGTCATCGCAAGTGGTATAAGAACAGGCAATAGATAGCGTGACTTTTTAGTTGGTATTAAGGATAGTAATATCACGGCCACAACAGTCCAGAGTAGCGCAAATTGATATGCCTTCAAGTTTGAAACTTTGTTCTTTAGATACGGATACAACAAACAGATAAATGCAGGAATTGTCCATACACCAGATTGTGTAAAAAAGCTCCAGTAGTAGTAAAAGGGTTTTAGTTCGTAGCCTATCCATCTGCTAGATTCTTTGGTAGCGATGCGTGTGGCATCTGCGGTGTCCATCATATAGATGTAGATTCCCCACCAAGACGATAGCGCGACTATAATGACAAGCATAGCAATTAAAGGCAACCATTTTTTTTTAAATCCCAAAAATTTATAGACAATCCCATACGCGATAAGAAAGGGCAATAAAAGCGCATAGTGTGAAACTGGGCCTTTGGACATAAATGACAATCCTATAAAAAGTCCTGCTAATAGTGCGTTTTTATAAGCTTGTCTGGTATTTTCAAAAAATTGAAATAGGAAATAGATACCCATAAACATAAAAGCGTGTGCATAGATATCCCAAGTCCCATTGCGCCCCGCAAATATGATATAGAAAGATGTTCCCAAGACAAGGGTTGTGATGAGTGCATAGGTTTTATTTTGAGTAAGCTTTCGCGAAAGCGTATACATAAAAAATAAGAGTGCCAGTGTAATAAGTGCGGCGGGAAAACGAAGGGCGGCGATGTTTTCCATTCCAAACAAATCTCCTGAAAATGCTGTGAGCCACGTAGGTAAGGGTGGCTTTTCATAACGTGGCAAACCATCCATAGTAGTAAGCATCCAGTTGCCTTGTGTGAGCATTTCTCGTGCTGTTACAAAATTGCGTGCCTCCATTATATTAGGGTATAATGTGCCTAAATGAGATAGGAATATGAACCACCACATTACAAGGATTGTTACATAAGGGTATTTCTCAATGTAAGATCTCATAGCTGTTTTTTTAAAATGATGATGTTGCGTATGTAGAGAAATGAACCTAGAGCGTGACCCACTAGCAACACGGGATCTTGCCTCAACAGCGCATAACTAAGGATGAGTATCGATCCTGAAAGACTGAGTATCCAAAATCCCATAGGCAGCGACGATTCCTTGCGTTTTTCTGAATAGAACCATTGATAGACAAATCTTAGCGTAAATATTACTTGAGCGACAATACCGAGCATCAATAACCAGAATGGGATATCATCATTCTGAAACAAAAGGACTCTATCATACACCCGATTGTTATAGCCTATGTATAGTATGATAAAAGGAAATAGATATAGAAACCAGCGCAGGATTTTAGGGAATTTAGTCCATTGACCTTGCAGGTGCATATTGCGTATGTAAATGAAATACGTAAGAGTTTGACCCAACATTATAGCAAAGTCATTACGTAAGTAGCCGTAAACAAACAATAGAAATGATGCAATGAGACTGAGTTGCCAGAATAGTACTGGCGTGAGAACACGCTTATTCTTTTCTGAAATGATCCATTGTAAAATAGAGCGTCCAGAAAATAGGATTTGGGCAGTAAAGCCTATGGCATATATTAACCAAGTGCTCATCCCTTATCTGCTACCTTATAGTTGATGTATTTTTTCTTCATCCACAGATATGCAAAGCAGTCCATTAACGGGCCTATCAATCTATTCCACACACCAAAATTTGCCGTTCCCGCGATACGTTCAAAGTGACTCACAGGAACTTGCTTAATCGTACCATTCTGTAACAAAATCATAGCTGGTAGAAAGCGGTGCAACCCTTTGAACATAGGAATACGCTTAGCATACTCTGTTTTAATAATCTTGAGCGGGCAACCTGTATCATCCATACCATCGTGGGTAAAACTGCGACGTATACCGTTTGCAATTTTTGAAGACATATTCTTTACAAAGCTATCCTTACGTTTAGACCGAACGCCTGTAACTAAATCTGCCTTACCTATATGTGCAAGTAATAGGTCAAATTCCTTGGGATCTGTCTGTAGGTCTGAGTCTATATATCCCACAAGCGATGTGGTTGCGTGGTCAAAACCTGCTTTTATCGCAGCACTCAATCCATAATTTTTATCAAAGTTGAGATAGTGAAATGATGAGTTTGAATGGCATATCTCTTTGATAATGTTTAGGCTATCGTCTTTTGAACCATCATTTACCAGAAGAACTGATGTAGGGATTTTAGCAATTTCTATGTATTCTAAAAGTTCTTTTTCAACTCTTTTTAAGTTCTCTTGCTCATTGTAAACAGGAACAATAATCGTTAATGATTGGGTCATTCTATGGTTGCTTACTGGTTATTCAGATTACAATGGTAGTAAGAGAATCTAAAGCAAATATTAAGTTGAAATGGAGCTAACCCAAAGCACATCTTTAAGTTTCCTTTAGAATTAGAATGTAATATGCGCTTGATTAGCTAGGTAGCACGCGCTTTGACCACATCAAATTAAAAAATTCACTTACAGGAAAGATGAAAATATTAGTTACTGGTATTGCAGGATTTATAGGATCTCATTTAGCAGAGAGGTTGCATAAAATGGGACACGAAGTGATAGGGTTAGATAATTTTTCCAGTTACTATGACGTAAATCTTAAAAGAGAGAATGCTCATACTTTAAAAGCGCTAGGTGTTCAGACCATAGAGCGCGATTTAAGGGTAGAACATCTTGTGATGGCATTACCTGTAGATTTAGATTACATTTTTCATTGTGCTGCCCAACCTGGTATTGCGAGTTCATCCACTTTTGAGGATTATTTATCTAATAACGTCATCACGACCCATAACCTTGCAGATTTTGCCAGTCAATATCTTGATCTTAAACTTTTTGTAAACATAGGTACATCTTCCATCTATGGGATCGATGTTTATTGTGATGAAGAGCAAATGGCAAAACCTATTTCAAATTATGGTGTGACAAAACTCGCTGCTGAGCAAATTGTAATGTCACAGTCTCGATTAGGCAATTTTCCTGCTTGTTCTTTGCGATTATATTCAGTTTATGGATCACGAGAACGTCCTGATAAAATGTTTAGCCAGTTAATAGATTGTGCTTTAAACGAGAGATCATTTCCGCTTTTTGAAGGAAGCCTAGAGCATAAACGTAGCTTTACCCACATAAGAGATATAATAGATGGTATCGTGAGTGTAATGGGTAAAGAAAGACAAGCCGATGGACAAGTTATTAATTTAGGCACAAATAAGGAATATACTACAGCACAAGGGATCAAAGCTGTAGAGAAACTTCTCGATACAGAAATTAAAATTATTATGAAACCTGCTCGTAGTGGCGACCAATTGCGTACAAAAGCAGTGATCGATAAGGCTCAAAGGCTATTAACTTACAAACCAAATGTAACTCTTGAAGAAGGTGTGCAGGAGCAGATAGATTGGTTTAAATCAAAAAATGCCCAGAACTAAAAAGTTCAAGGCATTTCAAACTAACCAATCAACTACTTAACTAACGCTACCATTAATCATCGCCTTCATCCTCATCGTCATCTCCATCTTCTTTCGATGATTGTTTTTTGACCACTTTTCCATTTGCATCTATGGCAATTTCCAACTCTTCTTTGCCTTTTTCAATCTCAAACTCGTAAAGAATACCAGCTGGAGTTTCTGCCATCTCTGCTTCTTCGATTTCGTAATTTGGGAAATTGGACTTTAACGCATTCAGCACATTTTGAGGTACTTCAGAAATTTCAAGCTCGTGTTCTGTTTCTTGCCAAGTACCATCTTCCAAGAAATTTGCAGAATATTCAATCTTGTTCATTTTGAATTCGGCTTCCCATTCTTTATCATTTTCCTTCTCCCAATCCACTTTTTTTGCTGTGGGAAACTTTTTCGCGAAAGCGTCCTTTACCGCTTCTGGCGCTTTGTCTTTAGTCGCAGTGGTAAAAGCCAGCGCTGCCACGGCTACAAAGACGAGACCTATTCCTATTAATGCTTTTTTCATAATATATTTTTTTTAAAAGTTATAGGATAAATGTAAGCTGTGATTCTAAAGATATTTTGAAGAGAATCTAAAGTACAGGATGTATATTTTTAATTTTATGCTGTTTATGAGAAATGTATATCAGTATGGCCATCAGCACAATAGAAATGATACTTGCTGGTAAAGTACCCAAGTCCAGCCCACCTTTATCCAAAGGCTTAGTCAGAAAATCGCCAAAGGTTGCACCAAATGGTCTCGTAAACACGAAGGCAATCCAAAACAGAGCTATCTGATTAAGTTTAGTAAAATAGTGCAGTACAATAACCAAAGCGATGATAGAAGCCGTGACCAGCGCACCCATTAAATAACTAAATCCCGCAACATCGCCTAGATAGTCTCCAAAAGCCGTACCTAAACTATTTGAAAATAACACAGCAGTCCAGAAGAAGATCTCCTTATTTCTCTTAAATATGGGATGCACCTGTAGGTTTTTAAATTTAGCATACCACAAGGCTAGGGTTCCAATAAGTCCTATCACGAGAATCAAGCTACCATAGGTATAGCCTAGACCTAAACTTCTATCCATAAAGTCAGAAATTTCCGTTCCAAGCGTTGTTGTTGCAATAATAACGAGCCAAAAATATAGTGGGACGTACTTTTTAGCATATAACTGTATGGCCAAAACAACTACAAAAAATGCAAGCGTAATGAAAATACCGACCTATAACCCAAGCCCAACGTTTGCGCAATAAAATCTCCTAATGTCTCGCCTAGCGTAGTGGCTATGATTTTCATAACCCAGAAGAGCGCAGTAATTTCTGCTACCTTATTTAAAACTTTTGTATCCATTGTAAAGCTCATTTATTAATATGATATTAAATGTAGTTTCAAATTCTAAGGCAATCTTAAAGCTTTGAATTTATTAAGGTTGTGCCTGACAAAGGAAGGATGATGTGCGTCGTGTCACCACAAAGATGATCCTTCCTTTACAGGACTTTCATTTAGGTTATTACCCATAAATGATGGCTACTCCAAATAATAGATGTTCTGACCTAAAAAGTAGTTTTGCCTATAAGCCCTGAAAGTTTTTAATTAAGTTATCTAAATCTAAAAACATATTCTAAAGAAAATTTTAAGTTGGTTTTACGCTTTCGCGAAAGCGTACCTCACACTAGAATTTATAATTGATCCCAGCTCTTATAATCTGAGTTTCATAATAATTTTCATAGAGTGCCGTAAAATCCTGCCCATTAATGCGCTGGCGCAAGCCAAAACGATTAAATAGGTCAGTAGCAGAAAGGGTTATGGTTCCCTTTTTATCCCAAATACTCTTTTTAAATCCTATATCTATGGACGACCTAGAAAGTTCTTCTCCCTGCGGAATATTGCGAGCACTGTACCAAAGACCAGTGATCTGAGCCTCGAGTTCCCAAGGTAGCGTAAACGTGTTTGTAATCTTAAAGTCTCCAGCTTCATCTGTCGTATTTTCTATTATAAATGAGCGTTCAAACGGAAACAATAAAGTACCAGTAAATGCGTCTATAACATTGCGGTATAAGTTTATGCTTGAGGTAAGCTTCCAGTAGTCTGCAATATCCTGGCTAAACAGTATTTCAAAACCGGTATTTGTGCTGTGTCCAGTATTTTGATAAATTCTGTTTACAATGTCATAATCTGGGTTGCTATCATCTATACTGAAAATGCGCTGGTACGCTCCATTAATCTCACGATGATACACCGCAGAAAATAATGAACCAGAACCCCAACTATAGCGATGTGCAACTTCTACACTATTGGTAAACTGAGGTCGTAAATAAGGGTTGCCCACTTTTAATAATTCTGGGTCGTCATATTTAGGAAAAATACGTAGTTCTGGCTCTCCTGGTCTATCTACACGACGGTTATAAAATGCTGAAAGTTTATTTCTATCGTTCAACTTATAGGTAAATCGCACACTAGGAAACAGCTCAAAGTAATCATAGCTATCGTTAGTATCATAATAGATATTATCTGGATCGAGCTCATAGGATACTTCTGTTTGTTCTGCTCGTAAACCTGCCTCTATATCGTAACGCTCTTTTTCCAAAAGATAATTTCCATAGACTGCATATAGGTTCTCGCTCCATTTTGAGAAGTCTCCTAAATTTGGATATATGATAGATTCATTGCCTCGCATAATGGTATAATCTACAGGCAAGCGTCTAAAGCGCGCCTTAGCACCTAATTCCATACGTCCACTGCTCAAAGCCCTGGCATAATCTGTAGAAAAACTTGAAGTGTGTTCAACTGCTCTAATGTTTGTCATATCACGACCTACTCGCACGGCAGAGCTATCATTTAAAAAATAACTCTCATCCTCTAGGCCTCTGGTATATTGAGCATTTGCAGATAGTGAGTGTCCAGCTTGAGCAAAATCGTGATTATAGGCCACAGACGCGTTTATAAAACTTGTTATCTCTTCTTCTTTCCAAGTGTACAGCCTATTACGTATGTCATTATTTAGGTTAATAAATGCCACTTGAGAAGTATCTATATGCTTCTCACGATCGTACATTCCAGAAAAGGTAATATTATCCTTCTCACTGATTTCATAATCTACACCACCAGTAATGATATTGCGAAACTGACGGCGATTCTCTGGCACTTGTGAAATTATAGTTCTTCCATCATCATAAAAACGAGTCGTAAATTCATTATTAGGCAACGCTTCTTGCACGATAAATTCTGTCTGAAGAAAGTAATTTATTTTCTTCGTTCTATAGTTAAAGTTAACGCTAGGTATCAATTTAGGGTTTACTGAAAAACTCCCGAAATCTGTAGGTGTATCTTCCTTGCGCCTTGACAAAGCTCCAAGGCCAAAGGACAACCCTATATCGCCGTTAAAACCTGTTTGCTTTTCTTTTTTGTAAATGATATTTACGATGCCAGCAAAACCATTTGCATCATATTTGGCAGACGGATTGCTGATAATCTCAATACGCTCAATATTTGCGGCGGGAATATTAGAAATTCCTTTTTGATTACCAAAGCCAGTAAGGCTAGACTGTTTCCCATCTATAAGCACAACAACCTTATCGCTACCACGCAAAACAACCTTCCCCTCTTGGTCAAATGCAACACCAGGCATTGTTTTCATAGCGTCTAGTACAGAGCCACCAGATTGTGCTACGTTATCGTCAAGACTAAAGGTTTTCTTGTCTAGGTCTGATGCTACTGTGGCTCTCTCGGCAATTATAGAGATTTCGTCCAGAGCTTCGGCAGATTCTTTGAGTTCGATTTTTCCAAGGTCAAATATAAGATTGAGACCACCTGCCGTGATTTTCTTCTGAAAAGTCTCAAAACCTATATATGATATCTCTATTACATAATTGCCCGTAGGTAATTCAGTTAAGGTAAAAATTCCAGTATCATCTGTCACGGTGCCGGTAATCGTCTTATTAGTCTGTACTTCATTTAACGCAACCGTTACAAATGGTAATGATTGTTGTGTGCTTTGCTCTAAAACCTGACCAGTTATAGTAATCGTGTCTTGAGCCTCGACTATGGACGAGATTAAGAGTAAAAGGGAAAAGAAAAAAAGCTTCTTTTTAAATAGATTCATCAGCTATATTTTTGACAAACGTAGCTACTACTTCTAAAGAGAATTTGAAGACAATCTATGTATAGCCTAAAGCTGAGTGTTAAAATCTATCTGGAAAATGTGTAGTTTTTCGCTTTCGCGAAAGCGGTATGATGGAGTGAAACCGTAATAGTCACAGACTTTTTTTACAATGGAAAGTCCCAATCCTGTAGATTCATCTTTCTTACTTTCCTTATAAAAACGTTCAAAAATTTGATCTGGTTTTGACAATGCTATTGTTCCCTTATTCTCAACAAATGCTATATCATTTTTTATTCTAACTGTTATAGGACTACTATTTCCGGTATGTTTAATCGCGTTAGACAATAGGTTGTTGCACAGGACTACTGCAAGAGACTTATCCATTTTTACATTAATGGGGTTGCCATCGATAAAATTAATTTCTGTAGTTGTAAGTTCTTTTAGGTTTTCGATAGCGTCCTGAAATACATTATTTATGTTTAGTGTCTCGGTATTTACAAATTGATCGTTATCGATTTTTGCTAGTAAAATAAGTTTTTTGTTGAGTTGTTTTAATCGTTGTATATCTTCTTGTAGGGAAGAAAATTTTGCAAATTGCGATTCACTAGTGCTCTCGTCATTAATTACTGTATCTATCTTTGCTTGCATAATCGCAAGTGGGGTTTGCATCTCGTGGGACACATCTTCTGTAAACTGTTTTAAATTACGGTAGTCTATCTGGATTTTTGAAGTAAGTAATTCTAGCTCTGTGGACAACTCGTGAAACTCGAGTATTTCAGAATCTTCAAAATTTAATGATTTATTAGATTTAAGAGAGAAGTTTTTTAACCTATCCAGATTAATAAAAAATGGTTCCCACAATTTTTTGTTTCTCGACTTATTCAGGAAAAATAAGAAGATGAAAGCCAGAAAAACTATACCTGTAAAAGTAAATACTATGGCAAATAATATATCCTCACTCTCGATAACCATTGCTCTTACAGTCACACGATAGTACTTTCCATCTATCTCCTTAGTTTCTGAGAGCTGTCTAAAGAGTTCTATCTCATTTTGTGAAGGATCAAAAATTAAGGTGTCACTTACTTTTAATTTTTCAGGCTTGAGCACTTGTTCTACCTCCATTACTGGCGAAACTCCTTTTATAGATGGGTCTTCTACTAGTAATTTTTCTAAACGGGCTTTGTTAGAGTAGAGTTCTTCTTCAATCTCATTATCAAGCAATAGCTTAGTGTAGATAAATAGTATTACACCAGAGATTAATAAAAGGACAATGCTCGTCAACAAGAATGTTTTGGAAGCTTTACTCAGTAGTCTTGTTTTATTGTGAGGTTTTGTTTTAATCTGCTATAAATTTATAACCGCTACCGTAAGCGGTCTGTATGTATTTTGCTCCTGCTTTAGTGAGCTTTTTTCTTAGGTTATTGATGTGTACGTAAATAAAATCAAAATTATCGAGCAAATCACTATCATCGCCCCAAAGATGCTCTGCAATGATTGCTTTAGAAAGAACGCGACCTTGGTTTGTGATAAAAAATAAGAGTAGGTCATATTCCTTTCGCGTAAGCGTGATAGGCTTATCATTTACATAAGCGCTACGTGCTAATGTGTCAAGTCGTATCTCTTCAAATGTGATCGAGTCATTCCCTCCAAACTGCCCGCGTCTCAAAACCGCTTTTATACGAGAGTTGAGCTCTGCAAGGTGGAAGGGTTTTGTAATGTAGTCATCTGCACCTAGATCTAGACCTTCAAGTTTATCATCTAAAGAACTATTTGCAGAGATGATGATAACGCCACATTTCTTATTTTGCTCCTTAAGTTTTTTGAGTAATTCAAGACCACTACCTGTTATGAGGTTGATATCAAGCACGACGATGTCGTAATCGTATAGTTCCAGTTTTTCAGATGCTTCCCGATAATCTGATGCGGTCTCACATACATTTGCCTCACGACTTAGATAGGTCGCAATGGATTGTTGCAATTCCTTTTCATCTTCGGCAATTAGATATTTCATATTAACAAAGTTAAAAGAATAAATGTAGCTTGAGATTCTAAAGATAATTTAAAGGCTATCATTAAAATTATTTTAGTTCACTATCTTAATATTAATAATACTAGATTTTTAAGTAATTTTAGAGTCAATTGAAGTTTAAATCTAAGAATTTTACTTGATATATACATCTTAGATTTTCTATTTAAAAACTACAATTTCCATTTATCACAAAATTTACTCATATTAATTATTCCTATATATTTTTTTTAAATATAAAATACTTATTGAGCTAATAATTTTAGTAGATTTTATCTGTTATAAAAACTATAAATAATTATTGTTCATCTTTAAATATTATCAAATCTTTATAGTTTATTTGAAAGGGTACATTTGTTTTATTCACAATCTATGAAAGTTGTAATATCTTTTAGAATTTCATTCAGCTCATTTAAGGATCTAACGCAACAAAATTTGTAATTTAAGTTTAGTACAATTTGGTTATTCTATAAGATCAGATAGCTTTATGGTTGAAAATTTTGTTAGTTAAGGGATTGAAAAATTATGCTAAAATTTTTACAGGTAACAATTATTGTTTATCACTAAAAACATTAAAATCGATAGAAACTCTATTAGGCCCTTATCAATTCATGAGAATTCCCAAATTCTATATTGTCCTCGGAGCTAAAATAAGTCAATACAATGGAAAATGCGTACTCATCAATAATAAGGAAATACCAGTGGCTGTCAGTTATCGGGAAGCTTTAAAGGCTTATTTAAATAGTAATAAATTGTAATCTAATTCTTGTTTTTACCTATTTTTAAGGTTAAACTGGTTTTATAAAATATACTTAAAACTTAGTTTTTAGAATTGGGTCTGTAAACCCTTCTATTTTACGAACAACAAAATTACAGTAGACTACCTTGGACACCTAGAGGTTATTTAAGCTATAACCTCTCATTTTCATTTCGAAATCTTAATTACTGTCCATTTTATAGGAGTACCACATTTCCATTTTACTTCGCTTCCGGTTGTACTTTCAATTTCACGTTTCCATTTACTTCCCGTACCATTGCTGTACCACCCTTT
>NZ_VRLS01000047.1:0-41379 GCF_008017825.1 Mesonia sp. K4-1 | reverse complement strand
CCCAACAACCCACAAAGTGGCTCCAACCCAGGTGGCGGGGGTGCAGGCCACGGTAACAATGAAGACCCAAGCAACACGACCATTACCAACCCTATACCTTGTTATAAAGTACAGGTGGATTGTGTGGAAGTGGAGGAAATTGAAGAAAATATGGAATTAATCTTAAATCAAGAACTCGATATTAATCCCTATTTAATAATTGATATAGATTGTGATCAAATTCAATACTGGCAAAACTTAGCTCAACATATTCCTCCTCAATCAGTAATTGATAAAATTGAAAATATAGACCAAAATAACACTACTCTATTTGGTGATTTTGATATACAATATATTGAAGATGCAGAAGGCGCTGTGGTAAATATGGATTATTTCCCTGTTGTTATAGATGTTTTACCCAACAATCCTCAAACTGGTCTACAGTTCACTCCTGATGAATTATTAGAATATATTCGGACAAATATTAATGATTTTGTAGATACAAATCAAACAAGTTTCGAACCGTATGATTATCTTGACACTGGGTATGATGAATATAATACTTGGTTCTCAAGTAACCCTTTGGGTGCAATACTTCATTTAGATATAAATGTGGTAGGCACACCTATATCAAATGATGGTTCTATTATATGTAGTGAGACAAATAATAATAATTGGATATTCACGACTATTGAGGCAGCCGGCGATTGGGATCATCCAGTAAGTGGAAATCGAGAAATTGGTTACTTTTATGCCCCCAATGATGGACCAAATGGATCTTATACTTATTATGCTAGAGGTGTTGATAGAGTAACTGAAGCTTTAGACATAGATATGGCTACATGGATGCAACTTGATAACCCTTTTCAAGGAGGTGATGGCTTGTGGTTTAGTTTTCAAAACGGAATTTCAAATTTTGTTAATGATCTTAATAATGGTGGTCTTGCTACAGCTTTACCTTATATTACTAACAGACCTAACTGGGAGGATGTTAAAGATGTACTTCTTGGAAACGCTCCCATTTCCGATTTGGGATGTGATTAAAATTTTAGGGATTATATGAAAAATTTAAAATTTATAGTAAACGTTTTTTTAATTACAATCATAATATTTTTATTTCAAAACTTTTTATGGTATATTTCTAATTACTTATATGGTAATACAGGAAGCTTAAATAATATTGTTTATAGCTTTATATATCTATTTATTTATTTTTTTACCTTCTACTTAATAATAGTGGGTTTCTATAACTTTATTTGTTTTCGTACAAATTTAAGTAATGTATCAAGATTTTTATTAGCACAAACTTTTAGTTTACTAGGATATATAATTTTTAGAGGAGGAGATATAATTGATGGTCAATTTACAGATAATTTTTCATTCAATGAAATGGCAGTATTTTTAATTACGGGAGTTATGCTCTTTTTTCTTTCAGAAAAATTTACTGTTAAAAACAAAAGTTAAATTTTATCATATTCTTAAAAAAAAATTCCTCCTCCACATTAAAATGACTTGATGTTTTTAGAAGTGATTGGCTTACAGATTGGAATGAATAATATGCCAGAAAATATAAAAATAAGTAACTTAAAACCCAACCTTAAACCGTTGGTTTTTGTATATTTAGAGGAAAAAGTCATTAATGAAATTGGGGTCTATAAGGCCAATTTAAATAGTAATAATGATATAGAAAATTGGTCAAAACTTGTTTATGATCCTTCCGGTCAAGAAGCTATAACTGAAGAAGAATGCGAATAAAACAACAATATGAAAACGATCTCAACATTATTACTTCTAACCATTAGTTTTGCTTGTAAAGCCCAAACTCCCATATTGCCAAGATATGATAATCCAGATTTTGGAGACATTGAAGGAGCTTACTATAAAGATACATTCAACGATTATGACCACTTTGAAGGTAGTTGGCAGTACACCAACGGAAATTCCTTATTTAAAGTATTATTACAAAAAAAAGAAATGGTATATGTTGAAGCCTCTTTGGGCGGATCCAGTTATTATGTCGACATGCTCATTGGAGAATACCAGTATGTAGAGAACGGAGTGGAAAAAGTAAATACTTTACCAAATATGAATATTACATATAATAATCCTCGTAAGCATAATATTTCAGGAGGCATAATCACTAAATACAATGCTAATGTCCCTAGCATTTGTATTGGGTGTCAACCTGGAGAGGTTATGGTGGATTTAATTCTGCAAGAACCTAATGTAGAAATACCAGGTGCTTATATTAGAATATATTTTAGGTATTTTATAGAGAATGGGATAGAAAAATTAGAAACAAACGCTCACTTAAGCGGTAGACCAAGTTACCCTATTGGAGAAACTGTTAATAACAACTACAGTATTCCACTAGATACTACATTTATTTTAGTGAAACAGTAAAAATCACAAAACTTAAATTTTAAACAAAAACCCAACCTTAAACGGTTGGGCTTTGCTCTGTAAAATATTTATAATTAATAAATTTAAAAAGCTGATAAAATATTACGCCAATTAAAGTCCCAATTACTATTCCTGTTAAAACATCACCTGGATAATGTACGCCAACGTAAATGCGACTATAACTTACCACCAATGCCCAAACAAGCATAAATGCAAAAATATATTTATAAAAACGCTTTAAAAGTAATCCTATAAAAATAGCGAGAGCCGTACTGCTTGCTGCGTGAGCTGAGAAATAACCATAACGGCCGCAACGCACCGCGATATAACGCGCTTGCTCAATAAAATCTTCTTGGCAAGGTCGGGGTCTTTGAAAACCGTGTTTAAATACGTTGGCTAATTGATCGGTACAGGTAATCATTCCTGCTACCAATACTAAAATAACTAGCGTAGGTTTTAAGCCGTAGCTTTTATAAAGCAGGTAAAGTAAAACCGCATATAAAGGAATAGAAGCTAATTTATCGGTAATAAAAAGCCAAAAACCATCCCAAGTAGTTGTTCCTAGATTGTTAAGAAATATAAATAGTTCTTCGTCTAGTTGCATTAACTCTTCCATACCAACTAATCTTGATAACGTTCTACTTCACGATCATAGAATTGTGATGCATCTTCGATCAAGATTTCTGCTTCACTAGCCAATTCTTTTTCATCGTTAGCATCAAAATCTTCCAGCCATTCTACCTCATCATCTTGTAAATTGATGATAAAACGAGGAAATTGCGTATGTACTACAAAAATAGCATCAGGAAAATCGGTGTTATCGGCTAATAAGTATTTTGGGAATTCCATAAAGGGCGGTAATATTTAATTTTGAAAGTTTTATTTATTTTTTTTTACGATACTCAGGGTTTTCAAATTCCCAACGAGAGCCATCGTCCCATTTTTCTCGGGAATTTCCGTAATTGGAGTATCCTTTTTGCTGTTTTATTGTATTTGCTAAATGAAGCAAATTATAAGTCATAAAGGTAGTATTTCTATTGGTAAAACTAGAATCAAAACCTACTGGAGGTTGCTTTTTTTCTCCCTTCCATTCGGTGTCTCCATAACTAGGACCTGGTCCTACTTCACCAATCCATCCGCAATCTGCTTGAGGCGGAATAGAATAGCCTACGTGTTGTAGCGAATATAGAATACCCATAGCGCAATGTTTTACTCCATCTTCATTTCCTGTGATAATAGAACCTCCCACTTTTCCGTAAAAAACATATTGCCCTTTCTCATTTGTTTTTCCGCTCATAGCATATAAACGTTCGATGAGTTTTTGACATATAGAAGATTTCTCTCCTAGCCAAATAGGTGTTCCTACAACCAAAATATCTGCATCCATTATTTTTTCAAATAAGGCTGGCCATTCATCGTTTTCCCATCCGTGTTCAGTCATATCGGGATAAACTCCCGTAGCTACATCGTGATCTATTAATCGGATTTCTTCTACACTCACATTTTCTTTTCCCATAATTTCTTTAGAAACCTGAATTAGTGTAGAGGTATGGCTTTTTTGAGGGGACTTTTTTAAAGTGCAATTGATATAAATTGCTTTTAAGTTACTGAAATCTGGTTTTTTCATCTCCTTACATTTTAGGTGCTATGCTAGCATGCTGAATCATTTTTTTACTAAGATAAGCAAACCGAATATACAACATTATTGCTGAAGCAGATAGACCTGCCAAAAGTCCTAACCAAATTCCCATACTCCCTAAGGCTTCTGCTTTTCCTAAATAATAAGAAATTGGAAAACCAATAATCCAATAGGAAATAAAGCAAATCATCGTTGGCATACGCACATCTTGCAATCCGCGTAAAGCACCTAAAATCACTACTTGCAGGCCATCACTTAATTGAAATAATGCCGCTACAATTAAAAGTTGTGAAGCTAAAAAGATAACTTCGGCATTATCAATATAAATTAGCGGCAAGAGATCTTTAAGCAAAATAAAGCCAATTGCAAATATCGCTTCTATGAGAAATACCAGTAAAAAAGTAGAGATAGCAATTCTTCTTAATTCTTTAAAGTTCCCCATCCCCTTTTGGTTACCCACACGTATGGTTGCCGTAACTCCTATTCCAACCGCAATCATAAATGTCATGGAGGCTAAGTTGAGCGCCACTTGATTAGCCGCTTGAGGGTTTGTCCCTAAGGTGCCTGCTAAGAAAATAGAAGCGGTAAAAATTCCTACTTCAAATAACATTTGCAAGGCTGTAGGAAAACCTAAATCCCACAAACGCTTAAAAACTTTCTTTTGAAGTGACTTTTTAGCCCATACAAAATAGGTGGCGAATTTTTTCTTTGATTTTAAAATATAGAAGAGAAAAAATAGCATAAATACTCGAGAAATCAATGTACCAATTGCTGCACCTTCTAATTCTAAACGAGGAAAAATCCAAACCCCGTAAATTAGCAAATAATTAAAAAGCACATTGACCAAATTGGCTATTATCGTAGCGTACATCGCATATTTGGTTTGTGAAAGTCCGTCGCCAAATTGTTTAAAAGCTTGAAAAATCATTAATGGTATTAATGAAAAGGCTACAATATCGATATATGGCATCGCAAGGTTGACTACTTCTTCAGGCTGATCTAAATGATACAATAAGGGTTTACACGCTAATAGCAATAGAAAAAGTAAAATTCCGTTAAGGCAGCACATCACAATCCCGTGTTGAAAAAAAGAACGTCCTTTTTCAATATCTTTTGCGCCGTCTGCTTCCGCAATAAGCGGGGTAATGGCAAAACTAAAACCTATACCTATAGAGAGCGCTATAAATACCAAACTGTTTCCTAGTGAAACTGCAGCCAATGGTGCGGCCCCTAATTGCCCTACCATAATATTATCGGCCAATCCTACTAAAACATGACCTAATTGCCCCATCATCACAGGAAAAGCAATGTTTAGATTTTTCTTAAACTCCTTGGTATAATTAGATAGTTGCACCTTGCTAAATTTTGGGCAAAGATATTTTAAATATGTGCAACCTTATATAGTTTTAAAATAAGTTTTATGATGACTTTAATAAAAAATAGAGATGAATTGAATAATTTACTAAAAAAATAAAAAACGATTTGTACACTAACAAAGTTATTCCTAAAGTTATCTTACCTGAAGTTGAAAAAGCACTTTCCTTTTATCCTGAATTGAAGGATGTTCCCATTACTTTTCAGTTTAAAAAAAGCATTAAAAAATCTACTATGCAGGCTCAACCCAAGTATAAAAGCTTTTTTATGCCGAAACATAAAAGGGAGTATATTATTTTAATTAGTAATAAATTTCATATTGAACAAGAGGAGTACAAGATTACCGACATGGACAAAGATGTGCTTACTGGGTGGATTGGTCACGAATTAGGTCACGTGATGGATTATAAAGATCGCAGTACTATTGGAATGCTTATTTTTGGATTAAAGTACTTATTTTCTTCAGCGCATATTCAAGAAGTAGAACGCGCTGCCGATACCTATGCTGTGCAACATGGGATGCATAAATACATTTTAGCTACTAAAGATTTTATTTTAAATAACACCCATATTTCTGCAGCGTATAAAGCTCGTATAAAGCGTTTATATATGTCTCCCGAAGAAATTATGGAGCTGGTAAATACGCTTGGGCCTAAAAAAACGGAAGAAGAAGTAGATAAGGAATTGGAGAAATCTGCTTTATAGGTTCTCTATAAAGTCTTGGAATTCCTTTAATTTTTCTTCTTTCATCACCTTTTCCATCTTTACTTGTCCGCCTTTTTTCTTATTGGCTCCACTCCATTCGTAAAAAGTGTTTAGCGGTAGAACTTTGACTTTTACCCCTTTCAATGCTTTTCCCCTAGCCACTCTATAGTTTTTATTGGCATTTTTTAGGCTTTCATCTAGCTTATTGGCCAGTTCTTGTTCACTAAAATTTAATTCACTGTCTGAGCCTAAATACCATTGGTGGTAAAATTCATTATCAATTTTAATTGCTCCTACCGTAAACTCTGGCAACTGTATATCGTAAATATCCTCTAAATCTTTGATGGCGTCATTCATTTTATTTACTGAAAGTTGAGACCCCACTACATTGAGGAAAAATTTAGTTCTTCCTGTAATTTTAATTTCGGCTCTCTCTTTATCGGTAAATGCAATCGTATCTCCAATGATATAACGCCAAGCTCCAGCAACCGTACTCATAAGCAATACATAGTCTTTTCCTTCTTCTACCTCATCGATAGTTTGTACAGGAGCATCTTCTGTTAGCGAACCATCTTGCTGAATATAATCTGGGTGGAAGGGAACAAACTCAAAGAAAATTCCGTTATCTACCACTAATTTCATAGCGTGTGTTTCAGGTCGGTTTTGAAAAGCTATAAATCCTTCTGAAGCTAAATAGGTATCGATCACAGTAATAGGTTTACCCAACAAGGCATTAAAACTTTTTTCATAAGGCTCAAAAGCTACACCTCCTGAAGTGTACACTTGTAAATTGGGCCATATTTCGTGAATATGAGCAGCTTTATGGTAAGCAATCACTTCTTTTAACATCAATTCCATCCAAGAAGGGATTCCGCTTAAAGCGCCAATATCCCAATTCTTAGCATTTTCGGCAATGTGTCTTATACGCTCATCCCAGTCATCTATTTTTGCAATATCTTCTCCAGGCTTGTAATATCCTTTAAACCAAAAAGGAATATTACTTGCACTTATACCGCTTATCTCTCCTTCTAAATGTCCTTCGTGTTCTTTTAAATTGGTTGAACTTCCTAACATCATTATTTCCTTCTCAAAAAAATCTGATGGTAAATCAAAATTAGAAAGTGCAGTAACTTGTTTAATTCCTGCTTGGCGAATGGCATCTATCATTTCTTCCGTTACCGGAATTCTTTTGCTGGTTTTCCCTGTAGTACCCGAACTTAAGGCATAATAACTTGGAGAACCTGGCCAGGTAATATCTTCGCTACCTTCGTGCAACTGGCTCCACCAACGTTCATTTAAAGTATGGTAATCAAAATAAGGAACTTTTTCTTGAAAGGTTTTTACCACATCCCCTGATTCTAAAATACTTGAGAAGTTATAAAATTTACCAAAGGAAGTGTCTTGCGCTTTTTCTAGCAATTGTTTTAAAACTTTCCCCTGACTTTCAGCTGCATTTACTTCTGTAGAAATGCTGCCCGTCACGTCAATAACTTTTTTAATGATAGATCCAATAATTGCCATAGCGTAATATTTTTATCAAATATAATTTTAAACTTTTTTGTGTAAGAAGAGCCTTCTATAAAAGTTTGTTAATAATGCTTGCTACTCATTAGACAATTCATTTATATAATGTTGTAAATGTTCTAAAACCTTTGGTTCTACGGTTGGTTCTTGTACATCTGCATATTCTTGTAGCTTTTCATGTAATATTTTTGCTACTAAATACCGTGCGGTATCTTTGTCGTCTGAAGGGATTATATACCAAGGTGCTTTCTCTGTAGAGGTTTTATTGATTGCTTTTTCATAGCAGTTTTGGTATTCATCCCATAGTTTTCGCTCTTCTAAATCTCCTGGAGAAAATTTCCAAGTCTTCTCTGGTTTTTGTAAACGTCTAAGGAGTCTGCTTTTTTGTTCTTCCTTAGAAATGTGGAGAAAAAACTTAAAAATAATAGTGCCATTTTGAACTAGTGTCTTTTCAAAATTTTTAATCTCTTCCATTCTAGTTTCCCAAAATACTTCATCAATATCTTCTAAACTTTGAATGTGGGGTATATTTTCTCCCAAAATATATTCGGGATGGACTCTTGTGACCAATACATTTTCATAATGGGTCCTATTAAACACTCCAAATTTTCCTCGTTCAGGTAAGGCAATATAATGTCTCCATAAGTAATTGTGACGTAATTCTTTTTTTGAAGGTGTTTTAAAACTATGCACCACTACTCCTCTAGAGTTAAAGCCTTGAAACACCTCTCGTATTAAACTATCTTTTCCTGAAGTATCCATTCCTTGTAGACAAACCAATACCGAATATTTCCCGTGAGCGTAAAGTTTATCTTGCCATGTGGCTAAGGCTTTTCTGGTGTTTTTAAGTTCCTTTTTGATGGTTTTTTCTTCCGCGTTAAGAGAAAATGTGGTGTTTACTTCTTTTATTTTGATAGGTTGATTGACCCTAAATTGATTGCTTTTAATATCTTTCATCATAAATATGGATTAGAAACCTAAATATACAATCTTTAAGACACTTTATTTTTTTATCTTAGCGCCCTAAAATTTTTACATTGAATAAAGAAGTTATCATAAATCGTGTTGCCGAAATTTTAAAAGAAACACCGGCATCGATGCAGATTGTTAAAAAAGGCGGGGATCGTGATGCTCGTTTTAAATATTTAGCACAACATATGGTTGAAAAAGCTATCGATAATGATGCATTGATTCTTTCTTCTAATAAAATGGGTATTGCTATTGTTTTACGCAAGAGTAAAAGTAAAACCAGTTTTTTTAAAGAAATCTTTGAAAATATTAAACTGGTGCTCAATGTAACTGGTTTTAAAAATGTGTTGACTATTTTAAAAAACCAGAAATACATAAAAAATCAACGTCCCGATAACGAAGATTATTTATATTGTTGGTTTTGGGGAATTTCTAAAGGTGCTCGCGGCGCCGACACCCAAGTGGGTAAAGAGATGAAAGATGAATTTCTACGTCGTGCTCATTTATACAATTTACCGCTTTATGCAGAAACACAAACCCGAAGAAATACAATTGTTTATCAAAAATTTGGGTTCGATTTGTTTCATACTTGGAATCGAGAGGATGGGAAAACCATGTATTTTATGAAATACGACCCTACTACGCAAGAAGATAAATTCACCAAATAAGTTGGTTCTAATATTGGGTAAAGAAAACCAAGACTAAAGATAACATTACATTTGCCTAGCGCTCACAATCTACCACTGTTTTATATGAGCGCATTAATTAATTTTTTCAGTAGAAAAATATTTTTGTAGTATCGAGATTCGGTTCATTAATAAAAAGTTTTAGCTCGATAAAAACTAGTATTCAAAATCTGAATTAATCAACTATTACACGCCCACGAAAGATGTAATAATTTTCGGTTTTTGATCAATCCCATTTTCTTAAACAAAGCTTGTAATCTCCATATAGATTCCACTTTTACTAGAATGATATTGAAGTTTATTTACCTGCAAATAATTTTACCGTTTTATCATCTATAGTTTGTGTGGTGCTTAATATAATTAAACGCTCTACCACATTTCTTAACTCTCTAATATTACCTGTCCAGTCATATTCTTTTAAGAGTTCTAAGGCCTCTTTGGAGAAGCTTTTCACAGCAGTACCTTGTTCTTTGGCTATTTTTTCAGCAAAATAAGAAATCAACAGAGGAATATCTGTTCTTCTATCGTTAAGCTGAGGTACTTCGATGAGAATTACCGCTAAACGATGGTATAAATCTTCTCTAAAATTCTTTTCTTTAATTTCCTCTTTTAAGTCCTTATTGGTCGCCGCAATTACCCTTACATCTACTTTTATATCTTTATCGCTCCCAACACGTTGAATTTTATTTTCTTGTAAAGCCCGTAATACTTTCGCTTGCGCGGAAAGCGACATATCCCCTATTTCGTCTAAGAAAATGGTTCCTCCGTTAGCAGCCTCAAACTTTCCTGCCCTGTCTTTATTAGCGGATGTAAAAGCACCTTTAACGTGACCAAATAGTTCGCTTTCTATGAGTTCTGCCGGTATAGCAGCACAATTCACCTCTATAATGTTTCCTTTAGATCTATTACTTTTTTGGTGTAGCCAATGAGCTACCAACTCTTTTCCCGTTCCATTGTCTCCCGTGATAAGCACTCGAGCTTCTGTAGGAGCTACTTTCTCTATCATTTCTTTGATTTTCTCTATTTCTGGAGAATCACCAATCATTTGATAGTTCTTACCTACTTTTTTCTTTAATCGCTGGTTTTCTACGACCAGTTCTTTTCGGTCTAAAGCAATTCTAACGGTATTCAATAACCTATTTAAATCTGGCGGTTTAGAAATATAATCAAAAGCACCTTTTTTCATGGTTTCCACGGCAGTGTCTAAATCACCGTGACCAGAAATCATAACCATAGGGATTTCAGGTTTTATTTTTTTAATAGCCTCTAGCACTTCAACACCATCCATTTTGGGCATCTTGATGTCACAAAGTACCAAATCGTAATCTTGATCTTTTATTTTTTCTATTCCCTCAAGACCATCTTCAGCTTCAGCTAACTCATAGGTTTTACTTTCTTCTGATAAAATCTTCACCAATACTCTACGTATGGCAGCTTCGTCTTCGATTATTAAAATTTTAGGCATCTATATTTTAAATTTTATTCCTGTTCTTATGTAAAAAGTATTGTCGTTTTCAATAACGTACACATCTTCTCTATTGTTATCTCTAATTCTGTATTCATTGTAAACCGTATGTCCTGCATAAAGGTAATATTGCAAGTGGTCTGTAAAATAGAACTCATAACCCAGCCCTATTACTACATTGGTCATTGATATGTTTTCACCTACCCTATCGTTATTTGGAATCCTAACATTATCTTGAATATTGGCGAAAAAATTATCTAAAGTGGCAAAAGCCTGCAGGTGGTTTTTTTCGTTAAAGGTATATCTTATTAAGGTTTTTGGAACTCCTACTGTATACGACCAAGTTTCGTTTATTTTTCTAAAATAATTTACTAATGGGATGGGATAATTTCTCCCTGGTGTCGTGCTATAAACCAAGCCTAAAATTAACCTATAAGGTTTTCCTACAACTGCACCTTCTTCGTTTCTTTCCTTTACATCATTAATAGCGTAAAGTGCTCCCATATAAATAAAGTCGTCCTTTCCTAAACTAGTATTTAAAGTAGATGCAATTCTTACTCCTCCTTTTCCTGCAATACGCCAATTGGTATTTTTAAGCTTCTTTACGTATCCTAAAGAAGCTTCTATTCTTTGTGTAGATTTAATTCTTTCTCTATTGAAGGGAACGTCCTCTCTAAAGTCTAGATCTAATTTGCGATATTCTGCTCCAAAAATGAGGTAGTCATCCTTTATAGGAATGGGAGCTTGTATTAGAGCTCTAAATCTATTTAAAGACTGATCGCCATCGCTAAACGGAACTCGCATATACTCTACTCTTGCAAGGTCTGTAGTTTGTGCTTTCAACCCAAATAAACAGGTAGAAAACAGTAGTAGCAATAAACTGTTAGCTCTAAAGAAATCTTTCATATAAATTTTGAAGTGGTTAGTTGGTACCCAATATAGGTATTTACAACAGACTCTTTAAAGCATTAACTTATATTTGACGCTATTTCGTATATTTTATTAATATTTTAACCATTTAAATAATTCTTTATAGGTTGGCTTTTTACCATACATGAGAATACCAACACGATAAATTTTTGCTGCCATCCAAATCACTAAAAATACCGAAGCAAATAAAATACCTAAAGAAATAAGAACCTCCCACCAAGCAACCCCAAATGGAATACGCATTAACATTACAATAGGTGATGTAAGCGGTATGTACGAAAATATAGTTGCCACAATACCATGTGGATTTTCTACTACCGAAAAGAAGCCTACATAAATCCCCAACATTAAAGGCAAAATTACCGGAAACATAAATTGTTGCGTATCGGTTTCACTATCTACTGCAGCGCCTATGGCTGCATAAATCGAACTATATAAGAAGTAGCCTCCAATAAAATAGACCAAGAAAGCTACAATAATACTCGCCAATGGGAGTTGAAGAACATCATTTACCAATAATTGTATTTCATCTGGATTTACAGAATTCGCCGCAGCCTCCCCTTGAATAGAAGTACTTTCTATCCCAAAAATGGCAGTGACAGAAAATAAAAGAATGCTTCCGAATATAATCCATATGACAAACTGAGTAATTCCTGCAAAACTGGTTCCCAAAATTTTCCCCAACATTAGTTGAATCGGCTTGACCGAAGAAATAATAATTTCTATAATTCGGTTTGTTTTTTCTTCAATCACACTGCGCATGACCATATTACCATAAATAATAATAAACATCATCAATAAATAGCCTGCCGCTCCGCCAAAAAACATTTTCACATAGCTTGCCATCTTAGAGGTAGCTTCGCCCGAAAAGTTTTCCATTTTAATGTTTACTTTCGCTTTAGCATTATCTATAGTCGCTAAATTTACTCCAGTGCTTTCTAATTTTCTATCGGTAAGCACATTGCTTATTTTCTGCTCTAAATCCGATAAGAAAAAGTTACTGGGAGCTTCTTGTGCAAAGAACTCTATATGACTGGCAATCTCTTCATCTGTTTTGCCTGCGGGAATATAAAGCAACCCATAATACTCTCTTTTATCTACCGAATCTATGGCTGTGTTTAATTCTAAATCAGAAAAATTAAGATATACGGTATTTTTTTGATCTTGAAGTTCATCAAAAACCATATTGGTAACATCGTGCACACCAATAATTTTTTCTTCGTCGTTATTTAAACTCGTAAGGTATGCGATTAACATAATCATACCCACCATAATTACAGGGCTTAAAAATGTCATAACCACAAAAGTTTTATTTCTTACTCTCGCTAAATACTCCCTCTTTATAATTAATTTAAGGTTACGCATGTTGTCCTACAGTTTTAATAAATATATCGTTTACAGAAGGTACTACTTCTACAAAATGATTGACTTGACCGAGTGTAATTAAGTGATGAAGCAAATCGTTAGCGCTCGAATTTTCAGGAATTTTTATATGAAGTTTTACATCTTCGTGAATACTGTGATAATGTGCCGGAGTTACTTCAAAATGCTGGTTTAAATTCTCTAACATTTCATTTCGCTGCCGCGGACTTATTCCTACTTGGTAGGTATTAGACCTAAAATCTTTTTTAATATCGGCCACTTTTCCATCTAACATTTTATTAGACTTATGGATGAGTGCCATATAATCACAAAGCTCTTCTACGCTTTCCATACGGTGAGTAGAAAATAGAATGGTTGCACCGTCTTCTTTTAACTGAAGTATTTGATCTTTTATTAAATTCGCATTAACGGGGTCAAAGCCACTAAAAGGTTCGTCAAAAATCAATAATTTAGGTTGATGAATTACCGTAACAATAAATTGAATTTTTTGAGCCATGCCTTTAGAAAGCTCTTGTATTTTTTTGTTCCACCAATCCCCAATCTCCAATCGATCAAACCAATATTTTAATCTAGAAGTAGCTTCTTTTTTGGAGAGCCCTTTTAATTGAGCTAAGTACAATACCTGTTCTCCTACTTTCATGCTTTTATATAGACCACGCTCTTCTGGCAGGTAACCAATATGTTGCACGTCACTAGGCTGCAAAGGCTGACCATCTAGTAATACCTTACCAGTATCTGGCATTGTAATTTGATTAATTATTCTTATAAACGTGGTTTTACCAGCTCCATTTGGCCCTAAGAGTCCAAATATACTTTGTTCTGGCACTTCTATAGAAAGATTATTTATCGCTTTATAATCTCCGTATGATTTTGACACGTTTTGTGCTACGAGTAAATTCTTCATAGTTGCTTTTGAGTGGATAAAGGTAACAAAACTGAAGTCTTTTAAAATACAAAACCCACCCTTAAATCTAGCGGAAATAAGGGTGGGAAAAAAATTGCTATGAAAAAGAAAATACCACTATAATTAAATAGTGATATTCAAATATATATAAAATTTTGTTAATAAATTAACTTATGAAAACATATCTTTAACTTTTTCAAAAAATGATTTATCGCTTTTTTCAGGATTTGGCTCAAAGTTACTATCACCACTCATTTGTTCAAAAAAGTCTTTTTGTTCTTTAGATAAGGTTTTAGGAGTCCATACATTTACGTGAACTAGTAAATCACCCTTACCGTAACCATTAATGCTTGGAATTCCTTTTCCGCGTAAGCGTAAAATTTTACCACTTTGAACTCCTGGTTCTATTTTGATTCTTACTTTACCATTTACGGTTTGGATTTCTTTAGATGCTCCTAAGGCAGCCTCAGAAAAACTTACGTAAAGATCATAATGTAAATTATCTCCTTCACGTTGTAATTGATCGTGTTCTTTTTCTTCAATGGCTACTAATAAATCTCCTGCAATACCGTTACCTGGTGCATCGTTTCCTTTGCCAGAAACTTTTAACTGCATTCCTTCTACTACTCCTGGTGGGATTTTTATAGAAACTGTTTCTTCATGAACTTTTAAACCTTGAGCATCTGCATCGGCAGGTTTTTTATCGATCATTTGTCCAGATCCTCCACATACATTACAAGGAGCTGCTGTTTGCATTCTCCCTAGAATAGTGTTGGTTACTCGGGTTACTTGCCCCATACCATTACAGGTAGAACAGGTTTTATATGTAGTCCCTTCTGCTTGAACTTTTCTTTTAACTTTTATCTTTTTTTCGGCACCAGTAGCAATTTCCTCTAAGGTAAGTTTTACACGAATACGTAAGTTGCTTCCTTTAGCGCGACGTTGACCTCCACCGAAGCCTCCAAAACCTCCGCCTCCGCCACCAAAGGCTGAGCCAAAGATATCGCCAAACTGACTAAAGATATCGTCCATATTCATGCTTCCTCCACCGCCAAAGCCACCAGAACCATCAAATGCAGCGTGACCCATCTGGTCGTAACGTGCTTTTTTGTCAGGGTTGCTCAAAACATCATAAGCTTCTGCAGCTTTCTTAAACATGTCTTCGGCTTTGGTATCATCTGGATTTTTATCGGGATGATATTTTACCGCCATTTTGCGATATGCTTTTTTAATTTCTGCTGCAGTAGCGCCTTTGCTAATTCCTAATATGTCGTAATAATCTTCTTTCATCAAATTTAATTTTTATGAGATACCTTATTTACCAGTTACTACTTTTGGATATCTAATAATTTTTTCTCCTAAGGTATATCCTTTTTCTACTACGTCTACAATCTTACCTTTCATTTTCTTATCTGGAGCAGGAATTTGTGTGATTGCTTCGTGTAAATCTGCATCAAATTTATCTCCAGCTTTAACAGCGATAGGCTCTAATCCTTTACTCTTAAGAGTTTCTCTTAGTTTATTACTGATTAACTCTACACCTGTAAGCAAGTTTTTGTCTTCGGTTTTCTGGATTTCAACCAAAGCTCTATCGAAATCATCTAATACAGGAAGCATAGATTGCATTACTTCTTGACCTGCTGTTTTGAAAAGCTCTATACGTTCTTTACTTGTTCTACGCTTATAGTTTTCAAATTCAGCAAAAAGACGTAAAAACTTATCTTTTTCTTTCTCTACTTCTTGTTTAAGCTTTTCCTCTTCAGACAGTTGCTCTTCTTCTGCTTCCGCGGAAGCTTCTTGATTTTCAACATCTTCAATTGCCTGATCTAAAGTCTCTTCTACTTGATCTTTCAAAGATTCTTTTGCCTGTGATTCTTTATCTTTACTCATCGATTTTCTAAATTTTTCAAACATAATGGCAAATCTACTGCCATTGTTGTAAAAATGTCAAAATGTCACCAGTATTTTTTTAATATTTTTTTATGATTTGAATTGATGTTCATCAACTAAATTTGCCGCAAATTAAATAACTCAAAATCTTACACATGAAAAAAGTATTTTTAAATGCAATGCTAGTAGCTTTCATCGGTTTTACTACTGTTTCTTGTAAAAATGAAGCAAAGAATGAAACTAAAGCTAACGATGCTGAAGAAGTAGTAGAAGCTACTGAAGAAGCACAAACTTTTATGATTGACGCTGCTAACTCTAAAATTGATTGGGTTGGATCTAAACCAAGCGAAAACCATACAGGAACTTTAATGGTTAAAGAAGGTAAGTTTTCTACTATGGGAGAAGATTTAGAAAGTGGTACGGTTGTAATAGATATGACTTCTATTACAGTAACCGATCTTGAAGGTGATCAAAAAGCTAGCTTAGAAGGTCACTTAAAAGGAACTACTGAAGGAAAAGAAGATCATTTCTTTAACGTAGAAAAGCACCCAGAAGCTACTTTTGAAATTACTAAATTAACTGAAAAAGACGGCAAGAACTGGTTATCTGGAAATTTAACCTTAAAAGGTACTTCTAAAAACGTAGAGATTCCTGTTACTTATTCTATGAATGACGATCAGTCTACTCTAAAAATAGAAAGTGAGCCTTTTACAATTGATAGAACAGACTGGAATGTAAACTACGGTTCTAAATCTGTTTTTGATGATTTAAAAGACAAATTCGTAAATGACGAAATTGAGATTACTTTTATGCTACAAGCTAAAAAAGCTTAATCTTTTTTTAAATTTATAGAAAAGCCACAATTTAAAATTGTGGCTTTTTTTTATTTTAATAGGGGTTTTAATGCAGGAATAATATGCGTATATCTATACTTAAACCCGTGAGTATCTATTTTCTTATTACTTACTAATTGGCTAGACAATACGATGAGAGACATCTCTCCTAAAATTAATTTAAGCATAAACGCTGGCACATTAGGAAGCCAAAGCGGCTTGTCTAATATTTTTGCAATAGCATAAGTAAGTCTTTTATTAGTTACTGGATTAGGCGCTACTCCATTAAAAACTCCATCTAAGTTATTTTCTAAAGCGAAGACGAACATTCTAGAAAGATCTTTGATATGAATCCAAGATTGCCATTGCCTTCCGGTTCCTAAAGGAGAACCAACCCCTTTCTCAATAGGTTCTTTCATTTTCTCTAATGCTCCGCCATTTTTAGCCAATACTACGCCAATTCTAATTTTAGCTACATCCACCCCAAGTGTCTCAAATTGATTGACGGCTCGTTCCCATTTTACCACTACATTTCCTAAAAAATTATCGGCTACTTGCGGACTGTCTTCGTGATAGAGATTTGTAAGACTATCTGGATAAATCCCAATAGCACTTGAAGATACTATTTGTGTGATATTATTTTCTTGGGAAGCTAACAAATTGTAAAGCACATTGGCAGAATCTACTCTACTATCTATAATTTTCTTTTTCTGCTTTTGCGTCCACCGCTTAGAAACACTCGCTCCTACGAGGTTGATAATTTTATCTACGCCCTCAATGCAATTAGCATCAATTTCATTTTCTTTAGGATTCCAATAAAATCCTTTATAGTTTTTAGAGTGTTCAATCTTTTCCTTACTGGTAGTAAGGTAATGAACTTGATAGTTTTTCTCTAAGCAAAGCTGTGTGATAGAAGATCCTATTAGCCCTGTCGCCCCAGTAATTAATATCTTCATTTTTTATTTTGAAAGTAGTGAATTACAAGCGTCACTATCCTATGTTTAATATAGGTTTAACAGCCACAAATGAAATTTATGATTTGTTTATCAATTGTTTTTCGTCGCTCTTAGCATTTCTCGCTTTCCTGGTGGACCTTCTAATCTTTCTACTGTAAAACCTACTTCTTGCATAGCTCTTCTTACGCTGCCTTTAGCAGAATAAGTAACTAAAACTCCTTGATTTTTTAAAGCCTCATACATTTTTTTGAAAATAGAAACCTCCCATAATTCTGGTTGTACTCTTGCTCCAAAAGCATCAAAATAAATAAGGTGAAACTCATTTTTATTTTCAATTTTATCAAACATTTTTTCTTCTTTGATCAATTGAAAGTTCTCATGAATTGAGAATTTCTCTTCCCATTTTCCTGCATGAATGGTTTGAAAGTACGCTTCCGCGGAAGCGTGATCTAAAGCAGTAGCATAATTAAGTTGCGATACTTCTTCTTGAGATACCGGATAGCCCTCGACACCACAATAATTAATTTTTCGATTTTGATTTTTGGCTTCTAAGCAAGTAATAAGTGCATTTAGACCCGTACCAAAACCAATTTCTAAGACATGTAGTGCATTGGTCGTAATGGGAATATGAGAAAGCCCCATTTTAATAAACACGTGATAGGCTTCTTGAATGGCGCCGTGTTTAGAATGATATTGTTCATTCCAATCGGGTAAATGGATGGTGGTAGAACCATCTGCCGTGGTCATTATTTCTCTTTTCACAATTTAGCGAATAAGCAGTTTCTTAATTCGTGGAATAGGCCCTGTACATTTTATTTGGTGACAACTAATGCAAAGATTGACCGCTTTATTGTAAATTTCTTTTTGAGAAAGCGAGTCTTCTAATAGTTGTTCTTCATATTCTACAAACAGCTTTGCCTTTTCTTGATAAAAAATATCATTATCGGTACTGTCCGTCATTCTAGCATAAAAAAGCTTTGTTGGCTCAAAGTTTAAAGTATCCACTTTTTCTCCAGCTATAATTTGACTTTTTATACGCTTATGATCTGCATACATTTTTTCCATAAAAGAAGCCATTTCAGACATTTGATATAGCTGAAATGGCTCTTCTTTTGAAATGGTTTCTTCCTTACTTTTTTTATTTTCTTCCTTGTGCTTACACGCCACTAAAGCTAATATAAAAAGAATGTAGAACGCTTTTCTCATAATTACTCTTGGCTAGGTTCTTCCATTAAAACCCCTGTTGCCATAAAAGCATATTCCACTTTAGGAGTTGTGATTGCTGCAATTTCTTCTTCAGATTTCCCAGCATCTTTAGCATAATGTTGAAGTTCTTCTATAGAAGTTTCTGTTACAAAAGCTTTTCCTTCTACGATAGTTTCTCTGTTTTCTGCATTTAAAGGAACGAAGAAACTGTAATCTTTAAAACGAACAAAAGAGCTCAAAGAATCATCTAATTTTAATGTCATCCAACAACCTTTCTTTTTACAAACCTTATCAACTTCAGATTTAAATTTCACCTCTACCGTATCTCCAGTCTTCATAGAAGTAAACTTCTCCTTCATTTCTGATGCAGATAAAACTCCTTCTTTATCTATATTCTCTCCAAAACTAGCATAAGCAGCCTCTGTACTTGCTATAGTTTCTTCTGTGTTTTCTTTCTCAACTTCTCCTGAAGTATTTTCTTTTTTATTAGCATCTTGGCAAGCTATTAAAGCTAAAGCACTTAATACAAAAATTATTTTTTTCATAAATTAAAACGTTATTAATAATTTGTTTATATTTTGTCAAAATTAAGAAATACATTAGTTTTTCTTATACCTTTATTTTAATACTTTTGTAAAAATTAAATATTACTCCATGAATACTCCACATAAGGGCTTAGATATTACTACAGCTAAGTCATCTCGATTAGACCAGGTAGATTTTGATAATCTAGTTTTTGGTAAGTATTACGCAGACCACATGATGATTTGCGATTACAAAGATGGGGCTTGGCAAACACCACAAATTATGCCTTACGGACCTATGGAAATGGAGCCATCAGCTAAAGTTTTTCATTACGGACAAGCAGTTTTTGAAGGAATGAAAGCTTTTAAAGATGCAGATGATAAGGTTTGGTTGTTTAGACCTGAAGATAATTTTAATCGTATTAATATTTCTTCTAAGCGTATGGCTATACCAGAGTTTCCCAAAGAGTATTTTTTTGATGCTTTAAATACATTATTAAAATTAGACAGTGAATGGATTAAAAAAGGAGACGGTAACTCTCTTTATATTCGTCCGTTTGCGATTGGTACTGAGTATGGTGTTTCTGCTTCTCCATCTAATGCATATAAGTTTATTATTATTTGCTGCCCAGCGAAAGCTTACTACTCTACCCCAGTAAAAGTTTTGATTTCTGATCATTACAGTAGATCTGCCGATGGTGGTGTGGGTTATGCAAAGGCAGCTGGTAATTACGGAGCTTCTTTTTACCCAACAAATTTAGCTAAAGAAAAAGGGTACCAACAAGTTATTTGGACAGATGCTAATACACACGAATATCTTGAGGAAGCAGGAACAATGAACGTGTTCTTTAGAATTGGTGATAAATTAATCACAGCCCCTACTAGCGACCGTATTTTAGACGGAGTTACTCGTAAAAGTATTATCGATTTAGCTAAACATGAAGGAATTGATGTAGAAGTGCGAAGAATAAAAGTAGGTGAAATTGTAGAAGCTGCAAAAAACGGTACCTTAAAAGAAATTTTTGGTACGGGAACTGCTGCTACTATTGCTCAAATTTCTGGTTTTGAACAAGACGGTACTTTCTATGACCTTCCCGAAGTAGAAAACCCTTACAATGTAAAATTGAAAAAAATGTTACAAGATATTCAGTATAACCGAGCCGAAGATCCTTTCGATTGGCGTTATGCTGTTGAAACAAAATAAAATTTAAAAGCGCTGTTTAACAGCGCTTTTTTTATTTATCTAAAATCGCTTCTATATTAGGTTTAAAATAGTTAGGTCCTTTTAACACCTTACCATCCTCTCTGTAAATCGGTTTCCCATCGGCTCCCAATTTACTCATATTGCTGCGTTGTATTTCATCAAACACCTCCTCTATTTTATGTTGCATACCGTGTTCAATAATGGTTCCGCAAAGTATATATAACATATCACCAAGCGCATCGGCTACTTCTGTCAAGTCATTATTATTAGCTGCTCCTAAGTATTCTTCATTTTCTTCTTTCATCAAATGGTATCGCAGTAAATTTTTAGCATCTCCTAGATCTGCTACAGGTTGCTCCTTTACTCCTAATCCAAATGCTTCGTGAAATTGTTTTACCGCACTTATTCTTTTTTTCATAATGTTTATAGTCTTAATTTTGCACAAAAATAAACGATATGTTTACCCAAGGACAATATTTTTTTGCAGGCTTTTTTGTTGTAGCCTTTTTTATTTTAATTGTAATCAGTTATCGTAAAGATTTAAAATTACACAAAAAATATTATAAAGGAAGTTTATACGTACTTGCCGGATTTCTACTTTTTATTGGTCTTTTATTTGTGATTAAAAAATTCTTGCACTAATTCTATCTTTCTTTTTTAGAAATAAGAATTATGTATCTTCGTAAGGAGAGCACAACTTATGAGAGCAAAAGTACAAATAGACCACAAAGAATTTACTGTTAACCTCAATCTACCCATAGATATTTCTTTAACGCTTAGCGCGGAAAAAAATAATCCCTCTGCTTGGTATGTAGATGCTCCTAAAATACAACCTGTTAAAGATGGAGACTGGGTCGCAAAAGTGAGTGAAGGAGCCTCGGTTAACTTTAATAACATATATTTTAATCCGCATGCACACGGTACCCATACCGAATGTGTCGGACATATTTCTGAAGAATTTTACAGCATCAACGATTGCTTAAAACAGTTTTTCTTTACCGCCAAAATCATCACTTTAACTCCTGAAGCACTGGGTGAAGATTTAGTTTTTAGTAAACGTCAAATCGAACAAAAATTCCGTCAAGGAGAAGCGCAAGCTATTATAATTCGAACTCATCCCAATTCTGAAGCAAAGAAAAACCGACAATACAGCCATACCAATTGGCCCTATTTATTGGAAGAAGCGGCAGAATATCTTAAAGAATGTGGTGTTGAGCATTTATTGATTGATTTGCCATCGGTAGACAAAGAAAAAGATGACGGAAAACTTTTAGCGCATCACGCCTTTTGGAATTATCCTGAAAACACGCGATTTTCAGCTACGATTACCGAGATGATTTATGTGCCAGAAAATGTTGCTGATGGAAATTATTTACTTAATCTACAAATAGCATCATTTCAAAATGATGCTAGTCCAAGTAAACCTGTATTATATAAAATTGAACCTTAACGTATGGAATTATTGTTTTTAGGCCTCGCGGGGGGAGCAATAGCCGCTTATTTTATCTATTCTTTTTTCAATAAAAATAAAAAGAAAGAAAAGGAACAGCAACAATCGGTTGTACTGATGGAAAAAATAAGGGCAGTTTGTAAATTTATAACTGTAGAAGGTGACTTTTCTGAAATTTACCACTACGCTAATGTTAAGGACAAATGGATCAACCTATTTTTAGGAAGCAAAAAAGCTTTAGTATTAATAGAGGCTAAAGCACATATTGGGTTTGATTTAACGAAAATTAAAATGAATTCTGATGTGGAGAAAAAGACCATTTATTTAAGCAACTTCCCACAACCCGAATTACTGTCGATAGAAACCGATTTTAAATACTACGATAAGAAAGAAGGTTGGGCGAACCCTTTTACTTCTTCAGACTTAACCGATATTAATCGAGAAGCTAAGCAATATATTGTAGAGAAAATTCCGCAAAGCGGATTGTTAAAAGAAGCTTCTAATCAGGCTTTAGATACCATTCAACTCATGGAAAAATTGGTAGAAACCATCAATTGGAAACTGGACTATTCTTCTTTAGAAACCGGAGAAAATCCCAAATATTTGAAAGACAGTAGAAATACCATTGAAAAACCATAAGCATGCAAATTGATGAATTAAGAGATTATTGTCTTGCAAAAAAAGGCACTACCGAAGATTTTCCTTTTGATGAACATACCTTGGTTTTTAAAGTAATGGGAAAAATGTTTGCATTGGTAGGGTTAGAAAAATGGGAAGCAGGAAAACCTGCCATCAACTTAAAATGCGATCCCGAAAAAGCGATTGAACTCCGTGAAGAATATCCCGAAGAAATTTATGGCGGTTATCATATGAGCAAAAAACACTGGAACACTGTTGTTATTAATGGTCCGCATTTAACACGTAAAGAAATACACCAGTTTATTGAACACAGTTATGAATTGGTAGTTAGCAAACTGACTAAAAAACAAAAAGAGGAATTGAGTAAACTTTCACAACCTAACCAAATTTAGATGCAAAACCCCAAAACAACTTATACATCTCATATAGAAGAATTTCAACTTCAGCTTAAAAAATTAAAAAAACAGCTTTTTGCGTCGAGCATGCTGAGGCTGGTTATATTTTTACTTTTTGGATTTCTTGTTTATACATTTTTTGAAAATACCAAGTTAGTTGTAGGTTCTATAATTGCAGCTATAGCTAGTTTTCTCTTTTTAGTTTCAAGACATAGCGACCTTCAACAGAAAAAGAAAAAAGTAGAAGCACTCATAAAAATTAATGAAATTGAAATTCAGGTTTTAAATAGAGATTTTCAACACCTTCCTGCCGGGGAAGAATTTAAAAATTCCTTACATCATTTTAGTCAAGATATCGATCTGTTTGGCAACCGCTCTTTTTTTCAATACTTAAATAGATCTGCTTTAGCCTCAGGAATAAATAAATTAGCACAGCTTTTAACCCGTAATGATATTGGTTTTATTCCGCGAAAGCAGAATTCAATTAGAGAATTGGCTACTAAGGTAAAATTTAGACAAGATTTTTCTGCGATAGCAAAGTTGGTTAAAGTAGAAACGAGCACACAAACTATATTGCAATGGTTAAAAGGGTATCAAACTTTTGTGCCTTCTTTTATATCATGGCTTCCCAAAGTTTTTTCTTTTCTATCGATCGCGGTCGTCCTGTCTTATTTCTTAGAGTTTATTTCGGGTTACGCTTTACTAGGATGGTTAATCTTGGGGTTAGCTATAACTGGAAAATTTTTAAAAAACATCAACGATCTTTCCTTTCGAGTAAGTAAAGTGCAAGAAACTTTTAGACAATACCATCAATTACTGGCATTACTAGAAAAAGAGGAGTTTACAACGGAATTACTAGTAACTAAAAAAGAAAAAATTATAAACTCTCAACAAAAAGCTTCTAAGATTTTAAAACAATTCTCTAAAGCGATCGATGCACTCGACCAAAGAAATAATATGTTATTTGGAGTGATTGGGAATGGCTTTCTTCTTTGGGATTTACAACAATCTTTAAAATTGGAACGATGGATTATTACCCATCGTAATGAATTAGAAGACTGGTTAGATGTGATCGATTTCTTTGATGCTTACAACTCCTTAGGGAATTTCACCTATAATCATCAAACATATACTTTCCCAAGTATAAATGAGGATGGAAATATTCTAAAAACCACACAAGCAGTACATCCTCTCATCCACCCAAAAGATGCGGTGACCAATGATTATCAAATTGACCAGCAAGAATTTTTTATCATTACTGGTGCTAATATGGCAGGTAAAAGCACGTTTTTACGTACGGTTTCTTTACAAATTGTTATGGCAAATGTAGGATTACCAGTTTGCGCTGCTACTTGTGAATACTCGCCTATCAAACTTATTACCAGTATGCGAACGGTAGATTCTTTAGCAGATGAAGCTTCTTATTTCTTTTCGGAGTTAACTCGATTGAAATTTATTGTAGATGAAATTAAAACCGATCGTTATTTTATTATTCTCGATGAAATTTTAAAAGGAACCAACAGCACCGATAAAGCCATAGGTTCACGAAAATTTGTTGAAAAATTGGTTGGCTCTCACTCTACTGGAATTATCGCTACGCACGATCTTAGCCTTTGTGAAGTTGCCAATGAATTACCACAAGTAAAAAATCATTATTTTGATGCCGAAATCATTAAAAACGAACTTCATTTTGATTATAGATTTAAAAACGGAATTTGCCAAAATATGAATGCTTCATTTTTACTTAAAAAGATGGAAATTGTAGATTAATGGATTCACTCACTCAAATTGTTTTAGGGGCTGCTGTCGGCGAAGTGGTTCTAGGAAAAAAAGTAGGCAATAAAGCGATGTTATACGGAGCTATTGCTGGAACCATCCCAGATTTAGATACATTTGCTTCCTACTTTACCGATACCGTTACAGCGTTAGAAATTCATAGAGGGTTTACGCATTCTATCTTTTTCTCTGTTGTTTTTGCGCCCATTTTTGGCTGGTTGGTTTCTAGGTACGAGAAATTAGATAATTTTAAAAATTGGTCGTGGTTATTCTTTTGGGGTTTTATTACACATCCGCTGTTAGATGCACACACCACTTGGGGTACTCAGTTATTTTGGCCGTTAGATCTTCGGGTGGCGTATAAGAACATTTTTGTGATCGATCCACTCTACACTCTTCCGTTTTTAGTCTGTGTCATTTGGGCGATGCGTTTGCCTAAAACTTCCGCTAGACGGAGAAAAATTAACCGCTTAGGGATTATTTTAAGCTCCTCTTATCTAGTGATTACACTAATTCTTAAAGCTTATACCTATCAAAAGTTCACAGCCGCTTTAGACGAACAAGAGGTTAATTACACTTCCGTGGAAACGAAACCGAGTGCTTTTAATAGTGTTTTGTGGACCGCAAATGTAGACACTCCCAATGCTTATCTTATTGGCCACTATTCAATTTTCGACACTCAACCTATTTCCTTTGCGTCTTATCCTAAACAACACGAATTGTTAGGTAATTTAAAGGAAGAAGAGAAAGTACAACAACTCCTTAAAATCACTCAAGGTTGGTACACTGTAACTCAAAAAGAAAATCAAATTTTTATAAACGATTTAAGGTTTGGGTTATTAGGTTTTCAACCCACAGAAAACCGTTTTGCGTTTAGCTTTGAATTGATTAAAACCCCAACTGGATTAAAAGTCAAAGAAGTGGAAAAAAACCGTACGCAGGCAAAACAACTGCTTAGTGAATTAGGAAACCGCATAAAAGGAAATTAATTTTCCCTATTTACCAGTGTGCTTATAAACGTTTAACGTCGCTAACAAGTTGTATTTTTTTGTGAGTTCGTTAACTCTAATTTTTCTCAAAAACATAGAATTTAGCTTAAAAGCAGAGCTATGAGTAAAGCACAAAAAAGAAAAAAATATAAAAAGAAAAGGTACATTTTGCCCATAACTATTATTGTACTGCTCATTGCTTTTAGAATTTATCTACCCACATTGGTGAAGAATTATATGAATGATGTGTTAGCAGATATTCCAGGTTATTATGGTCAAGTTAAAGATGTCGATATTTCTCTATGGCGTGGTGCTTATCAATTAAACGGACTTTACCTCAACAAAAAAACTGCTCAAAGTGAAGTTCCTTTTCTCAACTTCCCAGAAACCAATATTTCTATAGAATGGAGAGCTCTTCTCAAAGGAAAAATTGTCAGCGAAATTGAGATGCACAGTCCAGAAGTGATTTATGTATTTGAAGATCAAGAAAAAACACCAACAGAAGGAGAACCTGATGTAGAAGATTGGACCAAAGCCTTAACCGATATTGTTCCGCTAGATATTAACAACTTTCAAGTTTATAACGGCAAACTTGCTTTTGTTCAGTTACAGGCCAATCCCAATATAGATTTATTTATTAACGACTTAAGGTTAAGTGCAAAAAACCTAAGAAACGTAAAACAAGAAAACAAAGTTCTCCCCTCTCCCATTACAGCAACCGGAACAAGTATTGGAAATGGTAAACTAAACCTTGACGGAAAAATTAATCTTATTAAAGAAATCCCTGATATGGATATTTCACTTTCGCTGAAAGAAGCTGACGCAACAGCACTTAATGATCTTACTAATTTTTATGCAGGTCTCGATTTTGAAAGTGGTAGCGTAGGCGTTTTTACTGAAATTGCTATAGCAGATGGTTACCTTAAAGGTTATGTAAAACCTCTTCTAACCAATACTAAACTTATAGGAAAGGAAGACGGTTTTTTAGAAACGCTTTGGGAAGGCTTTGTAGGAGTGTTCAAATTCATCTTAAAAAATCAAGGAACGGATACTGTTGCTACAAAAGTGCCTATTGAAGGAGATCTTAATCAAGTGGGGTCAAAAGTATTTCCGACGGTTTTAAACATCTTTAAAAATGCTTGGATACAAGCCTTCACAGGGAACGTAGATGATAATATAGAATACAAAGATGCTTTTCAAGAAGATAAAAAAGAGAGCAAAAAAGAGGCTAGAAAACAACGAAGAGAAGAACGCAAAAAAGAGAGACAAGAAGAAAAAAAGGAAGAATAAAACTTTTTAAATCTAATCTTGACGATAATAACTCTTGGTATATAGGTTTATTTGAAATTCAGGAATTGTATCTTTTTCTAGTTTAGTTTCATAATAACGTTTAAAAAGAACAGGAGAAATTGTTTTTAACGTATCATTTTTCACCTTTACATCGTCAATAACTATTTGATAATTATTAGAAAAGCTCCATTTATCTAGTAATTGCTTAGTAATATCTTTTTGAAAAACAGTTTCGGTTACAAAGGGTAAAAAATCTGGCAACTTTTCAGCATTAATTCGCTGCTCAAAACTCATATTATTATAAATAAACTCTACCAAATTAAGGTCTTTAGCTTTTAAGTTTCTTTCACTTTCTGGCATTGACTTCCAAGAACGAACCAAGCTATCATATACTGCTATTTTAGTTTCAGAAATCACACTAGTTTCTTGAGCGATCTCTCTTATCTTTTGAAGATTGATAATATTTATTTTTGTTTTTTTAATCTGCTTTTTAACCTTATCAATTAATTCTTGCGAAGCTCCTTCCATCACAATAATGGTGGCTGTGTATGCGTCAGGTGAATCGGTTGCTAAAGTTTGCTGTAGTTCTATAATTTTTTCAGCTAAAAAATTTAAAGCAACTTCCTTATCGTTTAAATATACTAATCCTTCATCTGTAATTCTAATTACAATTTTATCATTCTTAAGGCTCTCCTCTACTTTGTTTCTAGTAGTTTTTGCTTCCGCGGAAGCGAAACTATAAGTGCTAAAAAAAATGCCTATACATAAAATTATTGAAAAGAAGCGTGGAGATATAGTCATACAATTAAATCTTTATACCCGTTTATAATGGGTATGTTTTTACGAAGATAAAGGTAATAATTTAATAAAATGTAGGGTTTAATTTTTTAAAATAAGCTTATACACGAATAAAAAATAATACTAAATGCAAGAAAACTCTAAATTCTATTACCTTTACTTTTTTAAATAAATTATGAGCTTAGACCAAGATTTAATGCAACGCGCAGACTCTAAATGTGAACTCTGCGGAAGTAAAGATAACTTAGAAATATATGAAGTTCCTCCCGTAAGTACCGCTACCTTAGATACTGCAATTCTTACATGTGAAACTTGTTTTGAACAACTACAAGATCCTGAAAAAGTAGAACCTAACCATTGGCGATGCTTAAACGACAGTATGTGGAGTACTACTCCTGCTGTACAAGTAGTGGCTTGGCGTATGCTAACTTCTCTTAAGAATGAAGGTTGGCCTCAAGATTTGTTGGATATGATGTATGTAGAAGATAGCACTCTAGAATGGGCAAAATCGACCGGGATTGGAGAAGACGATACGCCAAAAGGACTTGTTCACCGAGATAGTAACGGTGTAATTATTGAGGCTGGTGATAATGTGGTGCTTATTAAAGATTTGCCTGTAAAAGGTTCTAGTTTGGTGGCTAAAAGAGGTACTGCAGTGCGAAGAGTATCTTTAGTACATGATAATGAAGAACATATTGAAGGAAAAGTAGAAGGACAGCAAATTGTTATTCTTACTAAGTTTGTGAAGAAAATGTAGAAATTATTTTTCCGTCAAGCGGAAACAATAACAATATAAACACCTCGATTAGAAATATTGTCTAATCGAGGTTTCTTATTTTAAAATTGGTGATGAAAGCTTAATTGTAGCTGCCCTTTATTTTGAGTATTCACATTTTGATTCATCCAAGCCAATTGAAATTTCATCTTATCATTAAGTGCATAACCCAAACCTAAGTAGGTTCTGTTTCTATCGAAAATTTCAACTTTTCTACCGTCACCAATATCTCGTTGTCCATTAATAAATAATTCGTTATACAATGCTAAATACAGGGTATTATTAGTCATCGTAGGTTTTGACAAAGGAACATTTAAAAATAAATTATATCTATAACGAGTCCTAAAATCTTGATTTTCTACCCAACGTTGTTCATATCTAAAACGGTGAGTAAGTAAAAAACGTTCACTTATTTTTTGAGGTATCAAAGCTTCTTGATATATACGACTCTCCATACTGGTATCATCGCTATCTCCAATAACTCCAGAGGTAATATGTGCGTAACCTAAAGTAAGCATAAGAGGTGTTTCGGGAACTTTATATGTTACTCCAGATCTTAGTAGTAATTGCTCCAAATCTCCGCCTAAATTCCAATTTCTATATTGTACATCTCCTTGAATCCCCCAGTTGCTTTCTTTAAATTGGGTTTTATAAAAATACATATACCAAGCTCCTGTTTTTTTTTCTTGTGCGACTGCCTGCATAAAAAACAAGCAAAAAAATACTCCTAATAATTTCTTTAACATCATTCTATTTTTATCTACTATTTTTTCCTTTCAACTATACAAATAAAAGAGAGTGTCTTGGGGGTGCCAAAAGAGGAGGTAAATATATACTACGTAATAATGAAAGACGATAAGTGTTTTGGTGAGTTAATCTAATTTCTTCCTGAAAAAAGTCAAATTTATCTAAACTTAGAAATAGTAATATTTCAAGTTTATTTTCTTCTAACTCTAACTCAATTTCTTGGTGATCTCCTAAAATTTCTTCTTGGTTATCATTAATACCTATTTGCAGTAAAGACGTGTTTACTAAGATAAAAAGAATGTAAAAAAACTTATTCATAAACTCTTTTCCTTTTAGGAATTGCAAAAATAAAAAACCGAACGTATTTCTACATTCGGTTATATAAATTTTAAGATTAAAATCTTATTTACTTTCTTCTTGTTTCAATTTTGTAAAATGCTTGTAGAAAAAAGGAATGGTTTCAATTCCCTTAAGATAATTCCAAACTCCAAAATTCTCATTAGGAGAGTGAATGGCATCACTATCTAACCCAAACCCCATTAAAATAGTTTTACTCCCTAATTCTTTTTCAAACATAGAAACAATAGGAATACTCCCACCACTTCTTTGCGGAATTGGATCTTTACCAAAGACTTCTTTATAGGCATCGTTAGCAGCTTGATACTCGATCCCTTTAATTGGAGTTACATAACCTTGACCTCCATGATGAGGTTTTACCTCTACCGTAACTCCGCTTGGAGCGATATTTTCAAAGTGAGTTTTGAATAACTGTGTGATTTCTTTCCAATCTTGATTAGGAACTAAACGCATAGAAATTTTTGCGTAAGCTTTACTTGGTATTACGGTTTTAGCTCCTTCACCTATATAACCACCCCATATTCCATTAACATCTAAGGTAGGACGAATAGAGTTTCTTTCATTTGTTACGTATCCTTTTTCTCCATAGACATCATTTAAGTCTAATGCTTCTTTGTACTTCTCTAAATTAAACGGAGCTTCCCCCATCTTAGCGCGCTCTTCCTTAGATAATTCTTCAACCTTATCATAAAATCCTGGAATGGTGATATGGTTATTCTCATCGGTAAGAGAGGCTATCATTTTACTCAATACATTGATAGGGTTCGCCACAGCACCTCCGTACAACCCAGAATGTAAATCTCTGTTAGGACCTGTAACTTCTACTTCTACATAACTTAAGCCTCGTAAACCTGTGGTTATAGATGGGACATCTTTAGCGATCATCCCTGTGTCGGAAATTAAAATCACATCGTTTTTAAGCTTTTCTTGATTTCTTTCTATAAACCATCCTAAGTTCTCACTTCCTACTTCTTCTTCTCCTTCAATCATAAACTTTACATTACAAGGCAAGTCATCATTTTGCACCATATACTCTAAAGCTTTTACGTGCATATACATTTGTCCCTTGTCATCACAGGCTCCACGAGCAAAAATTGCTCCTTCAGGATGAATTTCAGTTTTCTTTATTACCGGCTCAAAAGGAGGGTTATCCCAAAGCTCAATAGGATCAGCAGGTTGAACATCATAATGTCCATATACTAAAATAGTAGGCAAAGATTCGTCTATGATACGCTCTCCATACACCACAGGGTAACCTGGAGTTTCACAAATTTCAGTAAGTGTACAGCCGGCACTTTTTAGACTTTCTTTAATTACTTCTGCCGTTTTTATCACATCATCTTTAAAGGCAGGATCTGCACTAACCGATGGTATTTTAAGAATTTGAACTAATTCTTCTATAAACCTTTGCTTATTTTCTTCTACGTATGCTTTACTCCTATTCATTTTCGCTGTTTTTTTAAAAGATTGCTCAAGATAAGAACTCCAAGATAAAAAAAGAAATTTTTATAATAATCTTTCTTTGAATATTGTAATCTTTGTTTATATTTGCAACCGCTTAGCAGAGAGTCCTAAGTTCTGTTAAGAAAATAATGCGGGCGTGGTGGAATTGGTAGACACGCTAGACTTAGGATTAAACCAAATAAAAAGTGTTAAAATATTAAAATGCGGGCGTGGTGGAATTGGTAGACACGTCAGACTTAGGATCTGATGCCGCGAGGTGTGGGAGTTCGAGTCTCCCCGCCCGCACAAAAGCCGAAGAGAAATCTTCGGCTTTTTTCATTTGAAAATAGTGGCTAAAAATAGGGCAGGTACAACATAGGTACAACATTTTGCTTTTTTTTTGTGCTAATATAAAATGATATGCTTTTTAATTTTTTGACATTAAGTGCTATGAAAAACTCTTTATTTCAATAAAGTCTAGCGTTTTTTTATCATTCTATTCAAAAAACATTCTCTTTCAGTTACTTTACTCTTGTCCCAAAAAAAGCATAAATATGGGACAAATTCTTGTATTTAAACATCTACATTCTTCAACGAATAAAAGTTAGAATTGAGCATACTTTAGGGTGAAGTTTATTATCATACAATATACACGCAAGGTAAACTCGTAAAATACTTCCATCAAAAGACTACGGCATAAAGCCAACGCTTCTTCCCCTACTCATTTATTCCGTTTCCTTTTGAGCCAAGATTTTATCTTCCGTTTGGTTTCTGCTCAAATATTGTTTAATCAAAAATTTGAGTATTATGACAACAAAAGCGAGTACCAAAATGAAGCGCAGTAGAGCGAAATCTACTGCCAAGAAAGAAGTAAACGGAAAGAAATCCGAAGTACTTCAAATTCAGAACTTACCATTGGGTAAAATCAAGCCTGACCTTGAACAGCCCAGAAAAACTTTTAATGATGATGCCTTGCAGCAGCTTTCTGAGAGTATCGAAAAGCACGGTGTGTTGCAGCCAATCACGGTAAGGCAACTAAATGGCCATTATATCATCGTGATGGGCGAACGCCGATATCGTGCGAGCAAGCTTGCAGGAAAAAAGACCGTACCCTGTATCGTAAGAACTTATGAGAACAATGATGTTCTGGAAGTTCAAATCATCGAAAACCTGCAAAGACAGGATGTTGAACCGACCGAAGAAGCCGATGCGATTGCTTACCTAAGTGAGAAGTATTCACCTACCGAAATTGCGAAGCGATTGGGTAGAACGGATAACTTCATCAGACAGCGTTTGAAACTGGCCGGATTAATTGATGGTTTCAAGCATTTTGTACGCAATGGCGAAATGACCATTTCCTTGGGCGTAGGCGTGGCACTTTTTGAACCGGAAGAGCAACAGATGATGTTGGAAACGATGGGCGAGGATTTTAATGCACATCAGATAAACAGGATGATTAAAGACCAGACATACTATTTGGAAAAAGCATCTTTTGATGTAGCCGATAAAAAATTGGTCCCAAAAGCTGGGTCTTGTGTTGAATGTCCTTTCAATGCCGCAAATCAAGGCAATCTGTTCGGCGAAGGAAAGATGGTCTGTACGAAAGCAGCCTGTTTTGAAACGAAGAAAAGCAAATCGCTCTTGAACCTGATTGAAAAATCCAAGAAAGAGAATATCCTTCTAATTCCTGAAATACGACAGTATTGGGCAGATGACGAAAACAATAAGCTCATTATATCCCAATTGGTAAAGAACGGATTGAAAGTTTATTTACTGGACGATGTTGAAATTATAGAGAATCCGATTGAGCCAACAATCGAAGCTATTCAGAAAGAATATCAACATTACGATTATTCTGAAGATGAATTAAAGGCAGAATTGGATGAAGCAATGCAAAATTATAAAGAAGCATTGGAAAAATTCAGTTCAGCAAAAGAAGAAGGATTTAAAAACGGTATTGTGTTCCATCCCGATTCATTCCAGCACAAGGAAATTTTTGTAAAGATTGTTGAAAAATCAAAGAACGATTCTACGGAATATTCGGCACCATTGGCGAACAGAAAAATGGCAGATTGTACGCCTGAAGAACAAATCGTAAAAATTAACGAAAGGGAAATCCGTAAGAAGCAAATTGAGAATAACAAGCAGTTTGAAGAAGTGGTTCAGATGATTCGTGAAACGAAATACGTTGATACAAAGAAAACACTTTCAACAGATGAAATGGTGGCATTCTCGATATCGCTATTTGAGAACAATGTGGACTATATGAGCCAACAAAAGTATTTCTCAAAGTTCTTGGGCGACACTTTAAAGATGACCAAAGTTGAAATGGTCGAGAATTTCAAGAAGAAATTCAAAAAGGAAATCTTCCATAAGCTGATACGGTATATGCTCACGAAACAAGTTCATTTTGGCGAAAGCAATCACGTCAATAATCTGACAAACATTTCATTCTACAGCGCAATGCAAGGATATTACAAATCCAAGATTGCCGGCATAGAAAAGGAATATGCCGAAAAACGAGACAAGCGTGAAGCACGTTTGAAAGAGCGTATCACAGTTCTTGAAAAGCAAATTAAGGAACTCAACGATTAGCTTTTGTTGTTTGGAGAAGGGTCGGCATTCGTGCTGGCCCTTTTTCTTTTTTATGATAGTGTTTTGAAAGTTGGGTTCATAAGGAAGGGGTTATCAATCAATAGTTAGCGCAAAGGTAAACTCGTAAAATACACCCATCAAAAGACTACGGCATAAAGCCCACGCAACACCCTACGCTTATTTATTCCGTTTCCTTTTGAGCTGAGATTTTAGCTTCCGTTTGGGTACTGCTCAAATATTGTTTAACTAAAATTCAAAAACTATGTATTTACAAAATTTGCAACAGGATGAAATCTTTGTTCCATCAGAAATGAAATCCTTAAAAAGTCTGACACAGATGGAATCTCGAAGAGGGCTTGAAAATGCCATTATTTCAAATGGCAAAATCGTCAATGTGGTCTCGAACAGTTATGGCCATATTCCAAACCAACTGTTCTTCAAGAAAGCCGAGGAGATGTTAACCGATGCACAACTGAATTTCCACAAACGCACCATAAACAAGAATGATAGGTCGTTCATTACTGACTTTATTATCGATGACAAAAGCCAGTTTACTGTCAAGAACGATAAAGATTTGATACTTCCGATGCTTCGGTTCAAAAACTCGTATGACGGAAGTGAAAAGACCTCTGGTCACTTTGGGTTTTATAGAGAAGTGTGCTCAAATGGTCTGCACGTTTCACAGGCTGAAATCGAGTTTTCCATAAAGCACAGTAAGAACAATACGCACTTAATTATGCCGAGGTTGAACAATCTTTTCGATAAATTTCTGGACAACGAATTCTACACCATTACCAAGAAATTCGACAAGATGAAGGAATTTAAAATCATCGACACACAAGAATTTGTGAAAGCGATTCTTGACAGAACGAAATTGTTCAGATATGAATGTAGCGACAAGAATAGCGACCCTTCAAAAAAGTCTCGTGAGGTCATAGAAATCTTGAACTACGAAGCCTTGCTACTGAATGAAGAACCAAATCTGTGGTTAGGTTACAATGCATTCAATTCAGTACTTCATAACGTTTTGAAGAAAAGCTTCGGCCAACAAGAACGGTTAGATAAAAAGCTGTTTGATGAAGTCTATGCTATGGCATAAAGTTAATATAGGTTTGTCCAGTACCTCAAACTGGATTTTTTCTGCCTTACCATTTTGCAACACAGTTGCACCAAAATATTTTTATCTTTGCATTGTGAAAGTTGTAGCAATCATTTTATCGTTTTATTTCTTGGCACTCAATGTAGTGCCTTGTAGCGATGCGGCAAATAGAGCTGATGATACCCAAGTAGTTACAGTAATCGATATTGATGGCGACCACGACCAAGACTGTGAGTTATGCTCGCCTTTCTGTCAATGCCATTGTTGTCACGTTCACACGATAAATTTTGGGCTTGTTGCATTTCAACCGCTACAGCCTGCTATTCCTCAAGAATTCTTTGCCCATTTCGATGACCTTGGCAAAGATATTCCCCATTCCCTTTTTCAGCCACCTCGGGCATAATTCAGTTTTCATAAGATAACTATATCCTTTTTTGAAGTTTTCCTAATGGGAATGCTCAACTATGTTTTTGCTACGCGAAAACGCAAACTCGTTTTTTAACTGAATTAATACATTAATCTATGATTAACAGAATCATTGATTTTTCAATCAATAACAAATTCATCATTGGTCTGTTCACGTTGACTCTTATAGGAGTTGGCATTTGGTCAATGGCAACAGTAAACCTTGGGTCTGTCCCAGATATTACCAATAATCAGGTGCAGGTCATCACGCAATCGCCCAATCTGGGAACGGAAGATATTGAACAGTTCGTAACCTATCCCGTAGAACTATCTATGGGTAATTTACCAGGCGTTACAGAAATAAGATCTATCTCACGCTTTGGCCTTTCCGTAGTTACTATCGTTTTTGAAGACGATATGGGAACCTATCTTCCTCGACAGCTGGTACAGGAAAAACTAAACGAACTGGGCGAATCTATCCCTGAAAAATTTGGAAGTCCATCTATGGGTCCCATCTCTACTGGTTTAGGTCAAATCTATGAATACACTATAAAGCCAGAGGAGGGTTTTGAAAACAAGTATTCGCCTATGGAACTGCGCACCGTGCAAGATTGGGTTATCAAACGACAACTCACATTACTGGAAGGCGTGGTAGAGGTCAACTCTTATGGAGGCAGTATTAAACAGTACGAGGTCGCTGTCAACCCAGATAAGTTGAATAGTTTGGGTATTAGTATTTCACAAGTGTATGAGGCTCTCGCTCGGAACAATGTGAATACAGGCGGTGCTTACATAGAAAAAAATAAAATGTCAAATTTCATAAGAGGTGAAGGTCTTATTCGCTCTTTGGAAGACATTAAAGATATTTCGATTATTAACGAGGGCAACATTCCCGTAACTATTGGAGATGTTGCAACACGCGTCCATTTTGGGAATCAGGTACGTTATGGTGCTTTTACGCAAGACGGTAAGGAAGCCGTGGGAGGAATAATAATGATGCTAAAAGGTTCAAACCCTAATGCGGTTATTCAAAATGTTAAGAATCGTATGGCAGAAATTGAAAAATCCCTGCCAGAAGGTCTCACTATCGCCCCTATCATTGATCGTAGTGAGCTAATTGCCAGAACGACCGATACCGTTAAAACCAATTTACTGGAAGGCGCCCTAATCGTGATATTTGCCCTTGTTTTATTGTTGGGTAGTTTAAGAGGTGGCATCATAACGGCCACGACCATACCGTTGTCCTTGCTTTTTGCCTTTATATTAATGAAGCAATTTAATGTATGGGCAAACTTAATGAGCTTGGGAGCTATAGACTTTGGGATTATTATAGATGGTGCCGTGATTATTATAGAAGGAACGGTGTATGAGATCCAAAAACGGATTAGGTCTGGAAAGCTAAAATTCAATCAAGGCGTAATGGATAAAGTAGCCTATGATGCCGGAACCACGATGATGGGTTCTGCTTTTTTCGGGCAGATCATTATCCTTATAGTTTTTACACCTATACTTTTCCTTACAGGTGTAGAAGGTAAAATGTTCAAACCGATGGCATACACCTTTGGTTTTGCTATGATAGGTGCAATTATTCTGTGTCTTACCTATGTCCCAATGATGTCTGCGCTTTTTATGAAACCAGTTCAAAACACCAAAAGCTGGTTTGGCAAATTTGAGCGTTGGCTTGAAAAGATAAGTGATAAAATTATTGGTGCTATACATAGTGCTTATAAGCCATTATTAAAAGGTGCACTGCGGCTTAAGCTTATCGTGTTATCATCTTCTGCTGTTCTACTTATTATTGCTGGTTTTATATTTTCTAATATGGGTGGAGAATTTGTGCCGCAGCTCGATGAAGGAGATATAGCAATGCAGGCGTTTATAAGACCAGGAAGCTCGCTCACAGAATCCATTGAAGTTTCAAAGAAAATAGAAACTATCCTATTAGAAAATTTTCCTGAAATTAAAACGGTAACAGCACGTATAGGTGTGGCAGATATACCTACAGATCCTATGCCTATGGATATTGCAGATATGTACATCATTCTCAATAAGGATATGGACGAGTGGACAACTGCTTCTACTAAAGAAGGTTTGATTGAAGCCATAAGGGATAAACTGGATGATGAACTCGTCGGGGTTAATTTATCATTTACCCAACCGGTCGAATTAAGATTTAATGAGCTTTTAGAAGGCGTAAGAGAGGATATTGCAGTAAAGCTATATGGCGAAGATTTAGAGGTGTTATCAGACAAGGTTCAGGAAATGGCAGCTATTATAAAGACCGTTCCTGGCGCGGGCGATGTGAGTGCAGAACGTACAGCTGGACTACCACAAATGACCGTAAAGTTCAGACGAGATAAAATGGCGCAATATGGACTGGATATTCAAAAAGTAAATGATTACATAAGTACTGCTTTTGCAGGTGGTACCGCTGGCGTCATTTTTGAAGGCGAGAAACGATTTGATCTGGTGGTACGATTTGATGAAAGCCATAGAAAAAGTATTGATGACCTGCGCACGATGTACATCGATCTTAAGGATGGAAGCCAGGTACCCATTATTGAAATAGCAGAGATTGAATACGTGCCTGGACCTATGCAAATCTCACGTGACAATACGTATAGAAGAACCTATGTAGGTGTAAATGCACGAGGCAGAGATGTGGAGTCTGTTGTAAAAGATATACAACAAAAGTTAGATGAAGAACTGGACTTGCCATCAGGATATTATATTACCTATGGTGGAGAGTTTGAAAACCTACAAAGCGCTAAGGATCGTTTAACAATTGTTGTGCCCATCGCCCTGTTCTTGATATTTGTACTGTTATACTTTGCCTTAAAATCCTTTTCACAATCGCTAATGATTTACATCGCGATACCCTTGGCGGCCATTGGTGGTGTGTTTGCTTTATGGCTTCGAGATATGCCATTTAGTATTTCGGCAGGTGTAGGATTTATTGTGCTATTTGGTGTCGCAGTTCTTAACGGGCTGGTACTTATTAACCGATTTAATTCTTTAAAGGAAGAAGGTGTTACAAGCATAAAGGATAGAATATTTCAAGGGACTAAAGAACGTATTCGCCCCATTATGCTCACGGCTACCACAGATATTTTTGGGTTTTTACCTATGGCATTTTCCACATCAGCCGGTGCAGAGGTGCAACAACCGCTCGCTACGGTAGTTATTGGTGGGATGCTTACGGCCACCCTACTCACGTTGATAGTACTTCCTGTACTCTATATCTTTATAGAAAAGCGACGTGAGCGCAAAGACCAGAACAAGATTGGTTCGTTTAATCCGCAAGCATTGACCACGATTTTAATACTTGGTTTTATGTTAGGTGGTACCGCTTTGGCGAAAGCGCAACAAACACAAGCACCTGTGCCAGACCTCATTGTTCAGGATAGCATTACACCCATTACCTTATCTCGGGCTGTAGAAATTGCCAAAGAGAATTATCCAGCACTCAAGACGAGCCAACTCGAAATAGAAAGACAGAGCGCACTCACGGGCAATGCCTATGACTTCGGTAATACTAAAGTATTTACAGGTGGCGAAGAAGTGGCAGATGGTCAGGGCATTTATACCTTGATAGGTATCGGTCAACAAAATATTGATCTATTGGGAATAGGTGCCAAAAAACGCTTGCAACAACAACGCATCCAGTTAGCCGAAACAGCTTTTGACCTATCTGAAATCCAGATAGAACTGGAAGTCAAAAAAGCCTGGTCAGAAGCTTTTCAGGCAAAGAAGAAATTTGTTCTTTATCGAGAACTGGACAGCATTTATGGTCAATTTGCACAATCTGTAGAACTCAATTTTGAAGTCGAAGCCATTTCGAGACTGGAATATGCTGCTGCGCGCAATCAAGCGTTACAGATAACCAACAGGTTTCAGCAGGCAGAAACAGATTATTTAATCGCATTACAAAAACTCAATCTTTGGTTGACACCAGATACGATGTACACCGTAGCTGATGAATTTGAAGCTACCGAAATTTCGGTGTTAGAGACTGATGATACATTGGATGAACATCCCGAGTTATCGCTTTCGCGAAAGCGTATAGACGAAGCACAAGCAAGCTATGATGCAGCAAGGGCAAGCTTACTGCCCCAGTTTAATCTGCAAGGTGGCCTGCAACGTGTAAATGGCGATAGTGGTTTCTACACCTATCAGGCAGGGATTTCCATACCGCTGTTTTCTGGCCCAGACCGCAGCCGCGCAAAAGCTGCTAAACTGGATGCACAGATTGCAGAAACCAATGCCGCATTCAAACAACGCGAGCTGCAATCCCAATATACACAAGCACAGCAAAATTATACACGATGGCGAGATACTTGGTTTTTCTATAAAACCGAAGCTCTGCCACTTGCCATAGACCAGCGCAAAGGCGCATTGCTCGCCTACAAAGAAGGTGCGCTTGATTATGCAGCATTCACGCAAATTATACGTGATGCCATACAGACCGAAATGGATGCACTGGACGCACTCGATAATTATTTAGAAGCCTTGTTTAAACTACAATATTTCCAAAACTAAAAAAAGATGAAAAAATTAAAATATATACCGATTACCACAATGCTTATGGCATTGACATTATTCAGCTGTGGCGAGTCAAAAACTGAAGATGGCCACGATGAAGCCACCCATTCTGAAACAGAAGAAAATCACTCTGAAGGGGAAGATGAAGAAGATAATATGGAAGGCGAAGCTAAGGAAGTAATGCTCACGGCACAGCAGTTTGAAGCCTTACAGATGGAAATTGACACGCTCTCACAACGTTATATGAGCGGTTATGTAGAAGCAAATGGCACGCTGGAAGTACCACCCCAAAACGAAGCATCCATTACCGCCATAACAGGAGCAAATGTGGCATCCATAGAAGTAATAGAAGGTGATGAAGTGAAAAAAAATCAAGCGGTTGCCTATCTCTCACATCCCAGCATCATACAGATACAGAGCGATTACTTAAATGCACACAGCAACAGTCGGTTTTTAAAACAAGAATACGAACGTCAAAAAAGGCTTTATGAAGCTGGTGTGGCATCTGGTATGAATTTCCAAAAGGCAACGGCAGACTATCAGTCATCTACCGCAATGGTAAACGGGCTGGAAGCACAATTGCGACAGTACAACATCAATGTGAATGGCGTGCGCAATGGCACTATCTACCAGCGTGTTGCATTGCGCAGTCCCATTGCAGGGGTTGTAGAAAAAGTTTTTATAAAAACTGGACAATATGTGGAGCCACAGACCAACCTAATGGAAATAGTAGATACAGACCACGTACACGCAGATTTAATGGTTTTCGAAAAAGATGTTGATAGGGTAAAAAAAGGTCAACAAGTACGATTTAGCGTTCAATCAAGACCAGGAACGGAACTCGTTGCCGAAATTTATTCAGTAGGAAAAACCTTCGAGCAAGATCCCAAAGCGGTGCACGTACACGCAGAAATTGAGAACAAAGGTGGTGGTCTTATCCCAGGAATGTACATTAAAGGTAGGATTGAAGTTGATAACGATGAAACCGCTGAAACCGCATTACCAGAAAGTGCCATTATTACAGAAGGTGGTAGGGACTATGTGTTTAAAGCGCAAAGGGAAGGCAACACTTGGAGTTTTATACCAGTAGAAGTCACTACGGGCGAGAAGGATGGTGACTGGATAGCCATACGTTTTTTTGAAACCCCAGACCCAAATACTCATTTTGCCTTTAATAATGCCTATTACCTTATGGGAGAGATGAAAAAAGGGGAACTTGGTGACGATGATTAAAATGGAATGAAAGAAAAAAGAAAGAAAAACTTAAAAGTAGCAAGAACCTTACAGATTTGGAACGTCATCTACGATGTTATTGAAGTTGCGGTCTCGCTTATTGCTGGATTTACGGCAAATAGTTCGGCTCTGATAGGTTGGGGATTGGACAGCACGATTGAAGTGGTTAGTGCGGGAACATTAGGCTGGCGACTACACGGCGAGATTAAAGGTATCGATGAAGAAAAAGTAAAACGAAGACAAAAAATCACGTTAAACGTAATTGCAGTTTC
>NZ_VRLS01000016.1:0-45415 GCF_008017825.1 Mesonia sp. K4-1 | reverse complement strand
CTTTATTTATCGTTCGAGGTCTAAATTTTAAGAACTCACTTCGTTCAAACAGCTTAAAATTTTACGCCCTTTTCACTTTAAATTTTACGAGTAATTTTCGATAGGCCACACGTGATATACTTGAATGCTTCGAAGTAACTTCAGCATCCCATCAAGTTTAATCCATCAGGTAATGTCATTTCGATAGACGAAGGACTGAGAAATCTTTTTAAAAGGAATTCAGAGTGTTAATTAAAGAGATATTTCAACTTCGCTGCGCTACGCTCAATATGACAGTAAGCGATTGTCATTCCGATGTGCCAAATACTTTTGAAATATATTTTTTGCTATTATTAAAAATAATTCAAGTTTTATTAGAAAGAGAAGTGACCTACTTTTCATGAGCGTAGTAAAATCAAGAAAAAGCTTAGCGTTGGATGGGGAGGATAGCCTAGCGTAGCGATTTGCTATCCGCAGGATAAAGTTTTTTAGCTGATTTTCAAGTTCAGGAAAATCAGTCTAGACTTTTTGTTACTTTTTGGGCAATGCAAAAAGTAAAGTAGGTTCGATGTAATCTAGAATTTAGTGAGGAAGTATGTAATTTAAGTTCCTTTGTTGGTTGGGATGCAAATCTCCAGTTTGTCATTTCGAAGAAGGTACGACTGAGAAATCTGCTTCAATAGGAATTCAAGGTGTTAATTAAAGAGATATTTCGACTCCACTGCGCTACGCTCAATATGACAGTAAGGGATTGTCATTCCGATAAGTTTGTCATTTCGATTGACGAAGGACTGAGAAATCTGCTAAAAAAGGAATTCAAAATGTTAAAAAACAAAAAAACCATGTCCGTTTAATCCAGACCTCCTATTTTCAGCTAACAGCTAACAGCTAACAGCTAACAGCTAACAGCTAACTACCTATAACAACAAAACTTTAAAAAATAGTAAAGGAGAGGATAAGATGCTGATGAACAGGGAGGTTTTGATATGATGTAGAGCGATAATCCGTAAAATTTGTCCGTTCAAAGGAATTAAATTCATAATAATCAGCTAAATTCGCACTCAGAATAAAAATGGAATAAATTCAGATGCTCAATTTTGGGTTATACCAACATAATCCTGGAAGAGATTGAAATATATATTAAGAATATCATTAGATGACTAAAATAAAAAACATCTGCTGTATCGGCGCAGGATATGTAGGCGGACCTACCATGGCGGTGATCGCCAGTAAGAATCCAAACATTAAGGTAACGGTAGTCGATATCAATGAAGAACGCATCAAAGCGTGGAACGACGAAGATTTAACGAATCTCCCTATCTACGAACCAGGTTTACCTGAAGTGGTGCAAAAAGCCCGTGGTCAAAACCTCTTTTTTTCTACACAAGTAGATGAGGCGATAGCAGCAGCAGATATGGTTTTTATTTCAGTGAATACCCCTACCAAAACCTACGGAAAAGGAAAAGGTATGGCAGCCGATCTCAAATATGTAGAGCTATGTGCTCGACAAATCGCTCGCGTAGCGACAAGCGATAAAATTGTGGTCGAAAAATCAACCTTACCAGTACGTACCGCACAAGCCATCAAAACCATCTTATCAGAAACCGGAAACGGAGTGAATTTTCAAATCCTTTCCAATCCCGAATTTTTAGCTGAAGGAACCGCTATTCAAGACTTAGAAGCCGCAGATCGCGTATTGATCGGGGGAGAGCAAAGTCCGGAAGGAGAAGAAGCGATTCAAGCCTTAGTGAATATTTATAAAGCCTGGTTGCCCGAAGAGCGTATTTTGACCACCAACGTATGGTCGTCAGAGTTATCTAAATTAACCGCAAATGCCTTTTTAGCGCAACGTGTATCCTCCATTAATGCCATATCAGAACTCTGTGAAGCTACGGGAGCCGATGTAGGAGAGGTGGCGAAAGCCATTGGGATGGACTCGAGAATCGGACCTAAATTTTTAAATGCTTCGGTAGGATTTGGAGGTTCTTGCTTTCAAAAGGATATTCTTAACCTGGTGTATATCGCTAAGTCTTTAGGTTTAGTACAAGTGGCAGATTATTGGGAGCAGGTAATCATTATGAACGACCACCAAAAGAATCGCTTTGCCGAAAAGATCGTAAGTACGCTATTTAATACCGTAGCCGATAAAAAGATCGCCTTTTTAGGTTGGGCGTTTAAAAAAGACACCAACGATACCCGAGAATCGGCTGCTATCTATGTAGCCGATAAATTGTTAGACGAACAAGCCAAGATTACGGTCTATGATCCTCAGGTAAAAGAAACGCAGATGCAACGGGACTTAAATTACCTAAAAACCCGTAGCGAAGAAGAGAATCAAGAAGGTCTAGCGACAGCAGCTGATGCGTATGCGTGTTGTCAAGAAGCTCACGCCATTGCGATTTTAACAGAGTGGGATGAATTTAAAGCACTAGACTGGCAAAAAATATACGACCACATGCCTAAACCTGCCTTTATATTTGATGGGAGAGGGATTTTGGATGAAAAACAAATGAGAAACATAGGTTTTAATTACTTTGTGATTGGAGGGTAATAAATAATAGCTAAGAAGAAAATTAGATTTATTATTACTTAAAATTATCTTGTATAAGGACTTTATAAAAAAAGAAAGACATTGACACCAGCAGTTACCACCATAGGACTAGGTTATATAGGCTTACCCACTTCCGCTTTAATTGCCTCCAATCAACTAAACGTTTGGGGAGTAGATATCAATCCAAAAGTTGTAGAAACCCTTAATCAAGGGAAAATTCATATTGTTGAGCCCGATTTAGAGGAGATTTTAGCTAAGGCAGTGGAAGAAGGCTTTTTTAAAGCCGACACTAAACCTAAAGAGGCAGATACCTATCTGATTGTTGTACCTACCCCTTTTAAGGGAAACCACGAACCCGATATTTCGTATGTAGAAGCTGCTACTAAAGCGGTAATTCCATTATTAAAGAAAGGAGATTTATACATTATCGAATCCACTTCCCCCGTAGGTACTACCGAAAAAATGATGAAATTGATTTATACGGAGCGTCCAGAATTGGAAGGTGAAATTCATATCGCTTACTGCCCAGAACGTGTACTGCCCGGAAATGTAATGCACGAACTGGTCCATAACGACCGCGTGATTGGCGGAGTAGATGAGGCAAGTACTCAAAAAGCCATCGATTTCTATCGTGCATTTGTAAAAGGAGAGTTACACGCCACCAATGCCCGTACCGCAGAAATGTGTAAACTGACCGAAAATTCAAGTCGGGATGTACAAATTGCTTTTGCGAATGAGTTGTCATTAATTTGCGCAAAAGCGGATATCAATGTATGGGAGCTAATTCATTTAGCCAATAAACACCCTCGAGTAAATATCCTACAACCAGGATGCGGGGTAGGCGGACATTGCATTGCTGTAGATCCTTACTTTATCACTTCAGAATTTCCAATGGAGTCGCAGATTATTGGAAAAGCAAGGGAGATCAACAATTATAAAAGCTTTTGGTGTGCCGAGCAAATCAAAACAGCGAAGCATGATTTTCAGCTCAAGCACGGAAGAAAGCCATCTATTGCTCTAATGGGCTTAGCTTTTAAACCCAATATTGATGATTTAAGAGAATCACCTGCCAAATACATTGTGCAAAAAGTATTACAAGACGCACAAGATGAAAATTATTATATCGTAGAACCTAATATAACAAATCATCAAGTATTTAAAATTACTCCTTATCAAGAAGCCCTAGAGAAAGCTGATATCGTTGCATTCTTAGTGGCGCATCAAGAGTTTAAAGAGGTAAGCTTAAATAAAGACCAAGTCGTATTAGATTTTTGCGGAGTTTTAAATAAAGGCTAGTGTTTATCTTTAAACTTGTTTCGATATAGGAGACTTTTCTCTGTCATTTCGATGGAGGCACGACTGAGAAATCTTTTTAAAAGGAGTTAGGATTTTTTAATCAAAAGATATTTCGACTCCACTGCGCTGCGCTCAATATGACAGGTTATTTTGTGTTATTTTAAGTAATAACGGCGTAAGGAGTAATGGTATTGAGAGGTAAATGATAGTTCTTAACTACAATTTATATTTGTTCTTTTTTTTTTGCCTAAAAAAGAACCAAAAAAGGTCTAGGCTTACGAATCTTACTCTAAATTGTAGGTTTGTAAACTAAATTTTAGGAACTCCCCCGATTGCCATCGGTCTCAGACAGCCTAAAATTTTACGCTTACTGCACTGCCAATTTTACGACCAATTTTCGATAGGCCGTGTGCTTTCTAAGGGTATTTTGTATTAATTGATAGAGAGGGGTCTTGTGCCTGAAGTCTTATTTTTATATTTCTGTATCTTCCGTAAAAATTGACCTATCTAAAAATATAATGAAAATCAAGGAAGCAGCGAGGGCTAGAAAATGAAAAGCTGTTTGAGACCGACTGATAAGGAGGATGAGTTCTTTTCATTTGTGGTTGGGGATTCCGTAGGATTTTTTTATAAATTTTTAGTCAGTCTTGATCTTTTGCTTCGTTTTATATCAAGATAAAATGAAGGAGTCATTAATGTAATTTCTATTAAAAAAGTAGAAGTTTGATTTCTATTCATATTTTTACTTTTTCCCATCGCCGGAAAAAGTAACAAAAAGGTCTAGGCTTACGAATCTTACTCTAAATTTATCGTTCGAGGTCTAAATTTTAAGAACTCACTTCGTTCAAACAGCTTAAAATTTTACGCCCTTTTCACTTCAAATTTTACGAGTAATTTTCGATAGGCCGTGTAATATTCATAATTATAGGAAACGACCTATCTAAAAATATATTGAAAATCAAGGAAGCAGCGAGGGCTAGAAAATGAAAAGCTGTTTGAGACCGACTGATAAGGAGGGTGAGTTCTTTTCATTTGTGGCTGGGGATTCCGTAGTATTTTTTATAAATTTTTAGTCAGTCTTGATCTTTTGCTTCGTTTTGTATCAAGACAAAATGAAGAGATGTTTTATTATAAACAAGATATTTCGACTTCGCTGCGCTACGCTCAATATAACAGGAAGCGATTGTCATTCCAACAAGTTTGTCATTTTATGCGGAGTTGAGTAACTTGTCTATCATTTCGATGGACGAAGGACTGAAAAATCTTTTTAAAGAGGACTTAAAGTTTTTAATGAAAAGATATTTCGACTTCGCTGCGCTACGCTCAATATGACAAGTTATTTTTGTTATTTTAAGATATAACGACGCAACGAGTAATTTTCGATAGGCCGTATGTTTTCTAATGGGATTTTTCACTTTTAATAATAAGTATTAACTCAAATTTTACAATCAATTTTCGATACTCTTAATGCTTTTCGTAATTTAAAGAAACGACCTACCTAAAAATATATTGAAAATCAAGGAAGCAGCGAGGGCTAGAAAATGAAAAGCTGTTTGAGACCGACTGATAAGGAGGGTGAGTTCTTTTCATTTGTGGCTGGGGATTCCGTAGGATTTTTTTATAAATTTTTAGTCAGTCTTGATCTTTTGCTTCGTTTTATATCAAGATAAATCGATTTTAGAGATTCACGAATACTTAAGCAATAGTAAAGTGAATGAGTAAAATGAAGGAGTCATTAATGTAATTTCTATTAAAAAAGTAGAAGTTTGATTTCTATTCATATTTTTACTTTTTCCCATCGCCGGAAAAAGTAACAAAAAGGTCTAGGCTTACGAATCTTACTCTAAATTTATCGTTCGAGGTCTAAATTTTAAGAACTCACTTCGTTCAAACAGCTTAAAATTTTACGCCCTTTTCACTTTAAATTTCACGAATAATTTTCGATATGCCACACGTGCTATACTTGAATGCTTCGAAGTAACTTCAGCATCCCATCAAGTTTAATCCATCAGGTAATGTCATTTCGATGGACGAAGGACTGAGAAATCTTTATAAAAAGGAATTCAAAATGTTAAAAAACAAAAAACTATATCCTTTTAACCTAGACCTCCTATTTTCCACTAACCACTAACCACTAACCACTAACCACTAACCACTAACCACTAACTGCTAACAGCTAACTACCTATAACAACAAAACTTTAAAAAATAGTAAAGGAGAGAATAAGATGCTGATGAACAGGGAGGTTTTGATATCGTGCCTTGCGATAATCCGTAAAATTTGTCCGTTCAAAGGAATTAAATTCATAATAATCAGCTAAATTCGCACTCAGAATAAAAACGGAATAAATTCAGATGCTCAATTTTGGATTATATCAACATAATCCGGGAAGAGAATTGAAATATATTAAGAATATTATTAGATGAATAAAATAAAAAACATCTGCTGTATCGGCGCAGGATATGTAGGCGGACCTACCATGGCGGTGATCGCTAGTAAGAATCCAAACATCAACGTAACGGTAGTTGATATCAACGAAGAGCGCATCAAAGCGTGGAATGATGAAGATTTAACGAATCTCCCTATCTACGAACCAGGTTTACCTGAAGTGGTGCAAAAAGCCCGTGGTAAAAACCTCTTTTTTTCTACACAAGTAGATGAGGCGATAGCGGCAGCAGATATGGTTTTTATTTCAGTAAATACCCCTACCAAAACCTACGGAAAAGGAAAAGGTATGGCAGCCGATTTGAAGTACGTAGAATTATGTGCCCGACAAATCGCTCGCGTAGCGACAAGCGATAAAATTGTCGTTGAAAAATCAACTTTACCGGTACGTACCGCACAAGCCATCAAAACCATTTTATCAGAAACCGGAAACGGAGTGAATTTTCAAATTCTTTCCAATCCCGAATTTTTAGCTGAAGGAACTGCCATTCAAGACTTAGAAGCCGCAGATCGCGTATTGATCGGGGGAGAGCAAAGTCCGGAAGGAGAAGAAGCGATTCAAGCTTTAGTGAATATTTATAAAGCCTGGTTACCCGAAGAACGTATTTTGACCACCAACGTATGGTCGTCAGAGTTATCCAAGCTCACCGCCAATGCTTTTTTAGCACAACGTGTATCTTCCATCAATGCCATATCAGAACTCTGTGAAGCCACGGGAGCCGATGTAGGAGAGGTGGCGAAAGCCATTGGGATGGATTCGAGAATCGGACCTAAATTTTTAAATGCTTCGGTAGGATTTGGAGGTTCTTGTTTTCAAAAAGATATTCTTAACCTGGTGTATATCGCTAAGTCTTTAGGCTTAGTACAAGTGGCAGATTACTGGGAGCAGGTGATCATTATGAACGACCACCAAAAGAACCGCTTTGCCGAAAAAATCGTGAGTACGCTATTTAATACGGTAGCCGATAAAAAGATCGCCTTTTTAGGGTGGGCCTTTAAAAAAGACACCAACGATACCCGAGAATCGGCAGCTATCTATGTAGCCGATAAATTGTTAGATGAGCAAGCAAAGATAACAGTCTATGATCCCCAAGTAAAAGAAGCGCAGATGCAGCGGGACTTAAATTACCTGCAATCCCGTACAGAAGAAGAGAATAAAGAAAACTTAACCACTGCTGCTGATGCGTATGCGTGTTGTCAAGAAGCACACGCCATTGCGATTTTAACAGAGTGGGATGAATTTAAAGCACTAGACTGGCAAAAAATATACGACCAAATGCCTAAACCTGCTTTTATATTTGATGGGAGGAGAATATTGGATGTTGAAAAGTTAGAAAAAATAGGTTTTAAGGTAATGACTATGGGGGAAACGGTGACTTAATAGCTCCAACTTATGAAGGAAAAAATAATTTTAGTAACAGGCGCAGCGGGTTTTATTGGCTTTCATTTATGTAAACGTCTGTTAGAACAAGGATGTCGTGTAATAGGATTAGATAATTTAAATGGGTATTATTCTGTACAGCTTAAACTAGATCGACTTAAGCAACTAGGTATTACAGAGGTAATCGAGGGAGAGTTAGTGACAGGTGAAAAGTTTAAAGAAGATTTTCAATTTATAAAGCTTGACCTAGAAAACAGAAATGAATTACCTCAACTATTTGAAAAATTTAAATTTACCTCGGTTTGCAATTTAGCTGCTCAAGCTGGTGTACGTTACAGTATAGAAAACCCAAATGTTTATATTGATTCGAATATAGTGGGTTTTACTAATTTGCTGGAGTGTATGCGGCACGCAAAAATTAAAAAGTTAGTCTATGCTTCTAGTTCAAGTGTTTATGGTAATGCTAAGAAAACTCCTTTTGAGACCATTGATACTGTGGACGAACCAATCAGTTTATATGCGGCTACTAAAAAAAGTAATGAGCTTATGGCTTATACCTACAGTCACTTATATAATATACAGACTATAGGGTTACGTTTTTTTACGGTTTACGGCCCGTGGGGTAGACCAGACATGGCCATGTTTTTGTTTACCGATGCTATTTTAAACGACAAACCCATTAAGGTTTTTAATAATGGCAATTTGTCACGCGATTTTACGTATATCGAAGATATAATAAAGGGGGTGGAGAAAACTTTGTTAAAACCACAACCCCACAATAAAAAGTATAGTTTATATAATATAGGCAATGGAGATCCGGTAAAATTATTAGACTTTATAAAAGCCATTGAAAAAGAAACAGGTAAAAGAGCCAAACAAGAAATGTTGCCCATGCAGGCGGGAGATGTAGAGCAAACTTGGGCAGATACTAATGCATTGGAAAATGATTATAATTATACACCAAGTACTACCATACATCAAGGTGTTTACGATTTTGTAAAATGGTTTGAAAAATATTATTCATAAAATTTAATATAAATTGCTAATTAGAATATTTAATACCTTAAAGCAAAACCTAGCTATATTTTTGATTTCAATATGGTTACTGATACCATATTTTGCTTATAATAATTATGCCCGATTATTAGCATTTTTAGCTTTTTCATTTTTTTTATTTAAAAATGAGAAAAGAATAAATAAAAAATTATTGTTTGGGATTTTATTATATATAATATATACTTTCACAATTAATGCGCTCTTTTCTGCTAATTCCTATATGCTACGGCATTTACAATTATATATACTCTTTGGTTGTATTTTAATAGCTTATATAATAACAAAACAAGAGGACGCTATAAAAAATAAAATAAAATATATTATATTATCATTAAACTTAATAGCACTTTTAAGTTCGTTATATGTCTTAAAGGATAATATGGGTGCAGCTAGACTTTTAGCCAAAAGTACGGATGAGGCTGTTGAATTGTCTAATAAGGGTCTAGGGGGGTATGGATTGATTTATGCAAATGTTTTAATGTTGCCACTTTTTTTTTATTACAGAAAACGAACAAATAATTTGTATAAACAAGTGTTAATCTATGCAAACATATTGTTTAGTATAACATTTATACTTTTGGCGGATTACCTAATTGCTATCATATTGATAATTTTTCAACTCTTAACTTTTCTTTTTATAAAAGCTTCTTACGCAGACAGAATTATTATTATAGGTATTTTGCTGGTTACATTGTTATTGTTTTATAACAATTTGAATTATTTTGATAAGTTAACCTATTCTTGGGTGGAGTTTAGTTCGTTGCGATATAAACAGGAAGACATATTTAATATGTTCAGAGGTGTAGATGGAAATAATAATACTATTGACGGAAGAACCGGTAGGTATTTTAGAAGCTTAAATTTATTAGCAAGTAATCCTATTACAGGAACTTTTAGTTTTGATGAAATAGGAAAACACTCCAATATTATTGATCAATTTGCTCAGTATGGAATAATATTTGGGTTTTTAATGTTGAGAATCATTTTTATGCTACCACAAAACTTACTAAGAACCACAAATAATGAATATTTAAAATATTTTTTAAATATTTATATGGTAACATTGATACTACTCGGTATTTTAAATAATTATGGTGCTGCAATGGGATGTAGTTTTCTTCTACTTTCGTGTGTAGAAAATAAATCCATGAAAAGTTTGAAATTTGAATAAAAATATTTTATACATCGGTGGTTTTAATTTCGTTACAGAGAACGCCTCTTCGATAAGGGTAATTGAGAATGCACGTTTCTTAAAGCAATTAGGATATAATTGTGTCGTTATGGGCAAGACGGAATGCAATCTAGTAAAATACTATAAAGATATTAAATTAATAAACATCCAAACAAGCAATAATAGAGATATTGATTTTTCAACAAATTGCATAAGTGTTATTAGTGAAATTGAAAGCTTTGCAACTCCACCAATTGTAATTGCATATAATTACCCAACGATAGCTTTTTATAAACTGCAGAAATACTGTAAAAATAATAATATAGTATTAATACCAGATATTACTGAATGGCATGGGATAGATGGTAGGATTTCTATTTTGAAAATTTTGCGATACATTTTGAATAATTATAAAATGCGTCATTTAAATAAAAAATGCAAAAATATAATATTAGCTACGGATCATTTGAGTAATTTATATGGAAAAAGCAATCAATTAATACTACCTTTTGTGACTATCGATAAAACAGGGCCTACTTCTTTTAAGTCCAATAATATGAGGAGATTCATTTTTGCTGGAACTTTAGGTGAAAATTTTTCTAAAGATAGATTAGATATATTGATAAAAGCATTTGCAAAATTAAATGCAAAACAGTTTGAAGTACATATAGTTGGTCCGAGCAAACAAGAATTATTTTCTTCTTGTATTGCTAAGGATTTAAAGATGTTAAGTGAAAAGATTAAGATTTACGGACGTGTGCCCAATCGTAAGGTTAAACATATTATGAAATCTACTGATTTTGTGATTTTTGCGAGAAATGTCAAACGGATTACAAAGGTTGGTTACCCTACAAAAGTCTTTGAAGCTTTTAAAATGGGGATTCCTGTAATCACTAATAGAACATCTAATTTAGATAAGCATATAATTAACAATAAAAATGGTTTTTTAATCAAAGAATTAAATGTTGATAAATTTGTTGAAGTTTTAGAAAAAGCGATAGATATGCCTTCAACAGATCTCAAAAAAATGAAAGAAGAATGTGTACTTAACAATCCATTTTATTACAAGAACCATGAAGAGAATATTATTAAATTTTTTAAAAATCTGCAAATATGAAAGTTCTTTGGGTTATAGCATTTGTATTGCCGGAGGCAAGCAAATTTATTGGGGAAAAAAAAACACCTTTCGGAGGTTGGATTGGTGAAATGATAGAGAAATTAAAATCAGATTCTTCGATTGACCTTGCAATAGCTATGAAATCTTCCGTTAAGGAATTAAAAAAAATTGAAGATAAAAATATAACCTATTACTTTTTACCTACAAAAAAGAAAGATTCTTCAGATGTTGATATAGATACTTGTAATTTTATATTAAGAGATTTTTGTCCAGATATACTCCATGCGGAGGGTACTGAGCATAAATTCACAAAGACATTCTTAGAGAATTGGAATGGGCAAAATGTTGTGAGTCTGCAAGGTGTTCTAAATGGTTACAAGAATTATGAGTTTGGTGGTTTGAAGCTTCATAGGTTATTATTTAGGCCTACCCATATAAAAGATATTATTTTTGCCTTTTTGATGATTATTAATAAAGCTTTAATTTTCAATAAAAGAGTTATAATTGAAAAACAGACCATCGGTTTAGCAAAAAATATTTTAGGTAGGACTATTTGGGATAGATCTCATTATTACTATTTTAACAAGGATGCTTCTTATTTTCGATGTAATAGGATTTTGAGGTCAAGCTTTTATTCGAACTATAAAAAAAATAGGAAATATGAACCTTATAGTATCTTTTTAGGAAATAGCTCGCAGGCTAGAAAGGGAGCTCATTTTGTTCTTGAGGCTGTAGCTCTATTAAAAGATGAATTTCCAAATCTTAAACTTTACGTTGCTGGTTTGAAATATAGTAATTCCATTTCCGATATTAAATCCTATTTTGGTTATCGCTCCTATCTTAATAGAAAAATAAAAGAATTGAAACTGGCGAAATATATTAATTTTGTAGGAATTCTTAATGAAAAAGAAATGGCTCAAACTTTAATTAAGATGCACGTATACGTTATGAGCTCAGTTATTGAAAATAGTCCCAATACTCTTGGAGAAGCAATGATGCTAGGGGTGCCATGTGTCGCGTCATATAATGGAGGTGTTAGTGAAATGGCTAATGATGAAAAGGAATCGTTGCTTTATCGGTCTGACGATCCTAAAATGTTAGCTTACCAAATAAAAAGAATTTTTGAATCCAGAGACTTAGCTATCTTGTTGAGTGAAAATGCATATAAAAAAGCTTCCTTAACTCACAATTCATCAAAAAATTATAGAGATTTAATTAATTGTTACCAAACTATTATTGAGAAATGAAACAGCAATTTGCACCAGTTATAGTTTTTACTTATAATAGAAAAGATCATACTATTAAAACTCTTGAGTCATTGGCTCGTAATAAAGAATTTTTTCATAGTAATATTTTTATTTATTCAGATGGATTTCGTGATAATAGTGATAAATACGAAGTTGAAAAATTAAGAAAATATCTACATGAATTTAAATTAATCCATATAGGCGTTGATATAACCATTATCGAAAGAGATAACAATTTAGGCTTGGAGCGATCAATTATAAATGGTGTTTCTGAGATAATTGATGAATTCGACAAGGTTATTGTGTTAGAAGATGATTTAGAGGTTTCACCTCATTATTTAGAATATATGAATCAATTATTGTTTGTTTATAAGGATTTTTCTAAGGTGGGTGCGATCACAGGGTATAACCCTATAAAAAATATCAAAATAGATAAAGAGGCACAGGTTTATTTCTCCCAAAGAACATGCTCCTACGGTTGGGGGACTTGGTCAAGAATTTGGGCTGAAGTAGACTGGGAGGCTAAAAGCTATGCGAAATTTAAAACGGATGTTAGACTGCGTAAAATGTTTAATAAAACTGGGTTAGATCGATCTGTTAGATTAGATAGACAAATGCAAAGGAACGCGCAAAGTTGGTCAGTGAAATTTGGTTTTGATTTATTTTTAAAAAATAAATTGACTATATACCCTATACATAGTTACCTTAAAAATATTGGTTGGGATGGTACTGGCACCCACAATTCAAATAAACCTGTGCTCTTAAACCATACAATAGATGCAACGGGGGCGTTAAATCTATCTGTTTTACCAAAGATTGTGGAAGAGACGGAAGAAGCTATTTCCTTTTTCAAAAAAGCCTATGGTAGTTCTGTAAATTTAAAAGTAAAAGAGTTATTAAGTATAATTTTGAATTATGAAAGGTAGAATTTTATTTTATTATTCCGTTTTTAATATGGGAGGAGCGGAAAGATCTTTACTTAAATTAATGGTTGGATTTATAGAAAGAGGATATACTGTAGATTTACTACTTTTATATGGTGAAGGTAACTTAGAAAAGCAAATTGATAAAAGGATAAATATACATAAGTTGAGATCTAGAAATTATAAGACTGAATTTTTAAAAACCAGTAATGTTTTAAAAAAAATTGAGTTTTTATTTCTTCACTCTTTAAGTTATCCAAAATTTTATTTAAATCTTTTTGAACTTAAGAAATACACTTATCAATGTGTTTTTGTAGGTCTACACGGTTTAAGTCCTAAATTAATTGTTAAAAATCTGAAGTTTAAAAAATTAATTCAATTTATAAGAAGTGACTTGGCGCTCTGTGATCAAAATAATAAAGCACATAATCATATAATAAAATACGGATCAATAGTTGACAACTATGTGTGTGTGGCGCAAACTTGTAAAAAATCTTTTGATGAAAAATATCCATCTTTATCTTTTAAAAGTGTGGTGGTTTATAATCTATTATCAGCTCAGTCAATTATAGTAAATTCTAGAAAGCAAGTTGACGATTTACAATTTTTTGAAAATGATTCTTTTAAGATTTTTTCGGTATGTAGGCTTCAGGAAAAGTCTAAAGGAATCTTGAGAATAGTAGATGTTGTCAAGGATTTATGTGAGAATAATATTGACTTTAAATGGTATTTAATTGGAGCAGGAGAGGATATGCAAATTTTGCGTGAAAAAATTGAAATAGATGGAGTTGGGGATTGCTTGATATTACTTGGTAGAAAGGCCAACCCTTATCCTTATATGCTATTAGCAGACTTAATTGCCGTACCGTCATATTATGAAGGATTATGCGGGGTTGTAAATGAAGCCAAAGTGCTTAATATACCTGTTTTGGCCACAGAGTTTTCAGGAATTAGAGAACAAATAAAGAATGGGGAGAACGGTATTATAGTAGAAAACTCAAGAATAGGTATTTATGAAGGAATAAAAAAATTATGCGATAATCCTCGTAGCATAAAAAAAATGAGAATAAATGGAATGCCTCGAGAAATCATTGATGATAATTTGAAATTAGATTCTTTAATTGATTACTTAAAAAATTAAAATGCAAAAAAAAGCAGGTGTTGTTTTATCATATTTTATAATTTTCCTCAAAATTTTTGTTGTATTTTTTTATGTTCCATTCGTATTAAAAACTATAGGTAAAGATAGTTATGGTTTATTTACTGTAGTGAGTTCAATAATAGCATATATATCTATTTTAGATTTTGGTCTTAATGATAGTACACTACGATATTTTGTAAAATTTAGAAATAGCGTTGATATAAACCAAAAAATTTCTATTTTATCCGCCGTAAGTAAAATTTATACTACAATAGGAGGAATAGTTATAGTAGCCCTATTTTTAGTTTATTTTTATCTAGATCTAGTATTTATCAACAAATTTACTACTGTAGAACTGACACTGCTGAAAAAAATGTACATAATTTCAGGAGTAAGTATATTTTTTACGATTTTTTTAAACCCAATAGGTGCAATTTTAAGTGCTTACGAAAAATTCATTTTCTTAAAACTTGTGGAGCTGATAAGCTTTGTAATTACTACAATTATTATTGTAATTTTTTTAAATGAAGGCTATGGAGTATTAGAAATGATAGTAATTACAGGCACTATCAATATTATTGCCCAATTTATTAAATATTGCTATTGTAGGGTTAAATTAAAAATTTGTTTTCCCGTTTTTGGAAAAAATAATCAATACATAAAAGATCTGGTGTTTTATGGGTCTCCAATATTTGTTGTTGTTTTAGTGGAGCAAATCTATTGGAAGCTAGATAATATTCTTATAGGAGCTATTTTGGGAACAACTTATGTTACTTATTATGCAATGGGTCTAGTATTTCAGAAGTATATTTTAAGTTTCTCTACCGCAATTTCACGAATAATGACACCCAACTTAATTTCGCAGATAGATAGCGGTTCTAAAATTGAAATTTTAAATGAATATATAAAAATATCTAGATTACAATTAGCGGTCATTTGTGTTATTAGCTTAAATTTAGCGCTATGGGGGGAAGAGTTTCTCATTATATGGTTAGGGGAAGAATACAAAAAATCTTATTTGGTTCTTTTGCTAATCTTGATTCCTTTCACAATTGAAAATATTGGGAATGTAAGGAATGTAATATTACAAGTTTATAAATTGTACTGGATACGCGCATTGATAATTTTTATAATATCAATTCTTAATATAGGTGCAACATATGTTTTGTTAAATGAAATAGGTATAGACGGAGCAGCTCTTTCTACTTCCATAAGTCTAATTATAGGTTATATATTCACTAATATTTTACTTTGGAAGAAAGTAGGTCTAGATTTAAAATTATTTTTCATTAAAGTCTGGGGTAAAGCATTTTTGTTGTTAACAATCATAATTGTAACTATTCTATTATTTAAAAATTATTATGTAGGCCAAATAAGCACTTGGTTTAGCCTTATACTTTGTGTTACCTTGACGGGTCTTTTTTACTTTATTCTTATTTGGTTTTTATATTTAAATTTAGAAGAAAAAAAAATAATAAAGAAAATATTTTCAAAATGAAATATAGGTTTAGAATAGTACAAATATTTAGAAAAATATTTTTATTCATTTATTTTAAGATTAATCCCATTGGTTGCTCAAGATTAATGGGTGTTAGAATTGGACAAAATTGTAAAATTTACGGTAATTCACCTAATATGTGGGGAACAGAGCCATTTCTAATTACAATTGGAGATAATGTCTTCATTACAGATGGTTGCAAATTTATAAATCATGATGGAGGAACATTAGTTCTAAGAAAAAAAGACCAAACGTTAGAATATACTGCACCTATTAATGTTGGAAATAATGTTTATTTAGGTATGGAAACTATGATTATGCCTAATGTGAATATTGGGAATAATGTGATAATAGGTGCAAGATCAATAGTTACTAAAAACATAGAAGATAATTTAGTGGTAGCAGGTATTCCTGCTAAAAAAATAAAATCTATTGATCAGTATTATGGTGATTTACAAAATAAATCTTTGGGTATAGGACATCTAGGTAGAGGTGAAAAAGAAACGGAGCTTAAAAAGTTATTTATAAAATAAAATTATTTAAAATTTTATATATGTTACAGAATAAAACGCTTCTAATTACAGGAGGAACAGGATCATTTGGAAATGCGGTTCTTAGGCGATTTTTACATACAAAGCATTTTTCAGAGATCCGTATTTTTTCACGAGATGAAAAAAAACAAGACGATATGCGAAATGTCTTACAAAGTGAAAAGCTTAAATTTTATATTGGGGACGTACGGAACTATGACAGTATTGAAAGAGCGATGAGAGGAGTAGATTACGTATTCCATGCAGCCGCTTTAAAGCAAGTACCTTCTTGTGAGTTTTTTCCATTAGAAGCTACACGAACCAATGTGATGGGTACTCAAAATGTGATTGATGCCGCAGCATTTAATAAAGTTAAAAAAGTTATTTGTTTAAGTACTGATAAGGCAGCTTACCCTATTAACGCCATGGGGATATCAAAAGCTTTAATGGAGAAGGTAGCTATTGCTGCCTCAAGAAACTTAAAAGATACCACGGTTTGTTTAACGAGGTATGGAAATGTAATGGCATCAAGAGGGTCTGTTATTCCTTTGTTCTTACAACAAATTAAAGAAGGGAAAGCATTAACGATTACAGATCCTACTATGACACGTTTTTTAATGTCCCTAGACGAGGCGGTAGAACTAGTACTATTCGCTTTTGAAAATGCTAATCCTGGTGATTTATTTGTAAATAAAGCACCTGCAGGAACGATAGGAGACTTAGCTCAAGCTATTAAAGAACTCTGCAAATCAGATGCCCCCATAAAAATTATAGGAACCCGTCACGGCGAAAAAATATATGAAACTTTGTGTACACGGGAAGAGATGATCAAATCTGAAGACATGGGGGAGTTTTATAGAATACCTGCTGATAATCGTGATTTAAATTATGATAAGTACTTTTCAGAAGGGAATGAGACTATTGCAGAAATTGAAGATTATAATTCATCTAACACCAAACAGCAAGATGTGGAGGGAATGAAAAAACTCTTAAAGTCTTTGCCAATTGTTCAAAAAATGATGAAATAAATACTTAACGTATTTTAAGTGTCCTAACTTATAATTTTCGTCACCCTGAACTTGATTCAGGGTCTCATCTCCAGCAGAATGGGATGCTGAAATCGAAGATTCAACATTGTTAATCAATTTCAGTATGAGGCTTTCGAGCTTAAAAAGACTAAGTTTACAAGAAGCGAATATACACAAGACAAAATCGAAATTCAATTATGAAAATACTCATCACAGGCTCACAAGGATTTATAGGAAAAAACTTAGTTGCAGAACTTAAAAACATTCAAGAAAAGAAATCTACACAGGCCCATATAAGTTCTGAACTCAGCATACTTGAATTTAATAGAGATACCGATGTAAGTTTATTAGATGAATATTGCAAAGAAGCTAACTTTGTTTTTCATTTGGCTGGTGTAAATAGGCCTAGGGAGGAAAGAGAATTTATGGAAGGAAATTATAATTTTACAAATGATTTACTCTCACTTTTAAAAAAGCACCATAATGCTTGCCCTATAATGATTTCATCTTCTACCCAAGCAACATTAGATAATCCTTATGGTAAATCTAAAAAGGCAGGAGAAGACTTACTTTTAAAATACAGCCGAGAAACTGGTGCTGAGCTTTTTATTTATCGATTTCCAAATGTTTTTGGTAAATGGAGTAGACCTAATTATAATAGTGCGGTAGCAACTTTTTGTCATAATATCACTCACGATTTACCCATACAAGTTAATGATCCAAATGTAGATATGACCTTAGTGTATATTGATGATGTGGTGAGAGAGTTACTTAACTGTTTAAGTGCTCAAGAAGATAAAACTGAAAATTACTACAAGGTTTCTAGCGAACATAAAATTAAATTAGGTAGCATAGTAAAATTAATAGAATCCTTTAAAGAAAGTCGAAAAACTTTGCAGGTTCCTAAATTTTCAGATCCTTTCACCAAAAAACTTTATTCTACTTATTTAAGTTACTTGCCAGAAGATCAGTTTTCCTATCCTCTAAAGATGAATATAGATGAAAGAGGTTCTTTTACCGAGTTTATAAAGTCATCAGATCGGGGACAAGTATCTGTTAATATCTCTAAACCAGGAATTACAAAGGGCAATCATTGGCATCATACCAAAAATGAGAAGTTTTTAGTAGTTTCAGGAAAAGGTGCCATACGTTTTAGAAGAGTAGATGAACCATCTAAGATAATTGAATATTTCGTTTCGGGCAACAAGTTAGAGGTTTTAGATATTCCGGTTGGCTATACACACAATATTGAAAATTTGGGAGAATCAGATATGGTTACCGTAATGTGGGTCAATGAAATTTTTGACCCAAAGCGTCCAGATACTTATTTTGATGTGGTCTAATAGCTAGTTGTATATGAGAGAGCCTCAAATTATCAAAGGAAATAACCATCGCGACGATCGAGGGGAAATTCAATTCAATAACAAGTTTAATGCAATAGAGGTAAAACGCATATATACGATTGAAAATAAAGAACTGGAATTCATTCGGGCTTGGCAAGGACATAAAATTGAAAAAAGATGGTTTAGCGTTATACAGGGAAATTTTGAAATAAAATTAATCAGAATTAATAATTGGCAAGAGCCAGATCCCAAATCCGAAATTATCACATTTCAAATTGATGATAAAGGACTTCATATTTTATATGTCCCCCCAGGATTTGTAACGAGTATACAAGCATTAGCAGAAAATTCTAAATTATTGGCCATGTCAGATTATATGCTTGGAGAGGTCGCTGATGAATATAGATTTAAAGAAAATTATTTTACAAAATTATAAAACATGGAGAAATTAAAAGTGATCACCGTTGTAGGTACTCGACCAGAAATTATAAGACTTTCAAGGGTTTTATTGGCATTAGATTCTTCTGAGGCTATAGAACATATCCTAGTACATACCGGTCAAAATTATGATTATGAATTAAATGAAGTGTTTTTTGAAGATCTCGGCATACGTAAACCCAATCATTTCTTGAATGCTGCAGGTTCTAATGCGACTACAACCGCAGGGCAAATTTTAATAAATATCGATCCAATTTTAGAATTGGAAAAACCAGATGCGTTTCTGGTATTGGGAGACACCAACTCTTGTTTATGTGCCATAGCTGCGAAGAAAAGAAAGATTCCAATTTTCCACATGGAGGCAGGAAACAGATGTTTTGATCAGAGGGTTCCAGAAGAGACCAATAGGAAAATAGTTGATCATACCGCTGATGTTAATTTAACATACTCCAGTATTGCACGCGAATATCTTTTAAGAGAAGGTTTATCAGCCGATCGTGTGATCAAAACAGGTTCGCCAATGTTTGAGGTGTTAAATCATTATTTACCTCAAATTAAAAGATCAAGGGTGTTAAATAAATTAGAGTTAGAACAAGGAAAATATTTTGTGGTTTCTGCCCATCGGGAAGAAAATATTAGTTCTGAAAAAAATTTTAAAGGTCTTATGGAAAGCTTAAATATAATAGCAGAAAAATATGAATATCCTGTTATCGTTTCTACACATCCAAGAACGAGGAAGATGCTTGAAAAGAAAAAGATGGAGACACATAAGAATATCCAGTTTTTAAAACCTTTAGGGTTTCATGATTATAATGCCTTGCAAATGAATTCATTTGCAGTTCTTTCCGATTCTGGTACCATCAGTGAAGAATCTTCTATTTTAAACTTTAGAGCACTTAACATACGAGATGCTCACGAACGTCCTGAGGCTATGGAAGAGACCTCGGTTATGATGGTGGGTATGAATACAGAAAGAATACTTCAAGGCTTGGTGCAATTAGAGAGACAAAAAATAGAAGGTGAACGCAACTTTAGAGAGGTAGCGGATTATAGTATGCCTAACGTTTCTGAAAAAGTGGTTCGCATTATTATTAGTTATACAGATTATATTAATCGGGTAGTTTGGAGTAAAACCGTTCATTAATAAAAGAGCTAGCTTTGGAAAAAGGAACAATTTTATATATTGGAGGTTTTGAGTTGCCAGATAAAAATGCTGCAGCACATAGAGTATTAGCTAATGCAAAAATTCTTAATTCGTTGGGTTACGAGACTCTGTTAATTGGGATACTTAAAAACAACAAAAATAAAGCAAAAAATGTAACTGAATGGAAAGAGTTTGAGGGGCTGCATTATAGAAGTATTCCATATCCAACTAGTTTAAAAGAATGGTTAGAATATCTTACTTCCATAAAATTTATCAATCTACAAAAAATTGCAAATGTCAAACTAATTATAGCATATAATTATCCGGGTATTGCCTTATGGAAATTGCATAAATTCTGTCGGAAAAATAATATCAAATTGGTGGCAGATTGCACTGAGTGGTACGAACCGAAAGGGAATCCTTTATTCAAAATAGCTAAAGGTTTAGATGTTCATATTAGAATGAAACTGGTGCATCCTAAAATTGATGGAATGATCGTAATTAGCGATTATTTATTTGATTTTTATAAAGATAAACTTAAAAATGTTATTAATGTTCCGCCATTAGTAGATTTGAGTATGCAAAAGTGGAAATTGAAGAGTAAAACCAAAAAAGATGGAGTAAAGTTTATATACGCTGGTTCACCAGGTAATGGTAATAAGGATAGAATTGATAAAATAATTCAAATTTTATCTAATATACGAGAATTAGAGAACAAAAATTTTGAACTTATAATAGTTGGCATAACAAGAGAACAATATCTTACATCCTTTGGCCTAAATAGGCTACCTATTAATGCCGATGATTTTATTTTATTTAAAGGAAGATTACCTCATTTAGAAACTTTAGAAGAAATTAAAAAGTCGGATTTTTCCATTTTTATCAGAGAAAGAAATCTTACAAATACAGCAGGGTTTCCTACAAAATTCGTCGAATCCATTTCTTGTGGTACTCCTGTTATAACTAATTCGTCTAGTAATATTGAAAAATTCTTAGTTAATAACAAAACAGGTTTTTTAATCAATATAGAAGATGATAGTGCAATAAAAAAACAATTGAATATTGTTTTAGATTTAGGGCCTCAAACAATATTAAAAATGAAAGACTATTGTAAAGAAATGAAATTATTTGATATTTCTAAGTATAGTATTACATATTCAAATTTTATCAAAAATGTTTTAAGTGAAAAAAACTAAACTCATTCGCATCACAACAGTACCTCTTTCTCTAGAAAAACTATTAGAAGGACAGTTATCCTTTATGCAAGAGCATTTTGAGGTTACAGCTGTTTCAGCAGATGAGTCTAGGCTAAGAGTATTCGGTAAGAAAAATAGACTTAAAGTTTTTCCTTTAGAAATGACCCGCAAAATTACCCCTTGGGCAGATCTAAAAGCCTTGGTAAAATTGGTGCGTTTTTTAAAAAAAGAACGCGCACAAATAGTGCATACGCATACGCCTAAGGCAGGAATCGTAGGCATGTTGGCAGCAAAATTAGCGGGAGTGCCACATCGTTTACATACAGTAGCGGGTTTACCCCTAATGGAAGCGACAGGTAAAAAGCGTAGGCTTTTGAACGCGGTAGAAAAAATGACCTATCGTTGTGCCACCAGCGTATATTCAAACAGCCAAGGTTTATATGATTTTATAGTTGAACAAGGCTTTACCAATCCCAATAAACTGAAAATTATCGGCCAAGGAAGTTCTAATGGTATTGATACGTCCCATTTTGATCCACAACTATATAATCAAGATACAAAACAGAAATTAAGAAATGAATTAGGTATACAATCAAATGACTTTGTATTTGTTTTTGTGGGTCGTTTAGTAGGCGATAAAGGCATCAATGAATTAGTAGAAGCTTTCAATAATTCAAAATTCAAAATTCAAAATTCAAAACTATTATTGGTGGGGCCTCAAGAACCTGACCTAGATCCCCTACAACCCTTAACTTTACAAGAAATTTACCAAAACCCGAATATCATTTCGGTAGGTTACCAGGAAGATGTACGTCCGTATTTTGCTCTTAGCGATGCTTTGGTTTTTCCTAGCTATAGAGAGGGATTCCCCAATGTGGTTTTGCAAGCGGGTGCGATGGGTTTACCTTGTATTGTAAGTGATATTAATGGTTGTAATGAGATTATAGTGAAAGGAGAGAACGGCCTCATTGTTCCTTCCAAAAATAGAGAAGAATTACAAATAGCGATGAAATTTTTAGTCGATGATCGAGATCTATACACCCAACTTCAGAAAAATGCTCGTAATATGATTGTAAGTCGGTATCAAAGAGAGGAAGTTTGGCAAGCTTTATTAGAAGAGTATCAAACTTTATTAAAAGAGAAGGGACTGGGAGAATAGGGAATAAAGACTAGTGATTAGGAATTAGGTACTAGAGATTAGGGATTTGGGAATTGAATAAACTATGAAAACACATAAAGATTTAGAGGTTTGGAAGAAGTCCATAAGCTTAGTTACTGAAATTTATTCAATAACAAAGTCTTTTCCCAAAGAAGAAATGTATGGGCTGACAAATCAGATACGCAGATGCGCAGTTTCTGTACCGTCCAATATAGCAGAAGGTGCCGCTAGGCAAACCAACAAAGAATTTATTCAATTTTTGTATATTGCTTTAGGAAGTAATACAGAATTTGAAACTCAGTTGTTAATTGCCTATAATTTAAATTTTATAAATGAAGTGGATTATGATAATTGTCATCGAAAAGTTGATGAAATCGGAAAAATGCTCAGTGGTCTAATTTCTTATAGAAAATCAAAATATTAATACCTAGTCTCTAGTCTCTAGTCTCTAGTCCTGAGTCTCTAATTTCTAACTCATGTACACTAACATCATAAAACCTTTAACCGATTTCCTAGCTGCCTTCATCGGTTTACTCTTATTGAGTCCAATTTTTATCATAGTAACTATTGGTTTGTTTTTTGCGAATAGCGGCCAACCCTTTTTCTTTCAAGTTCGACCTGGTAAACATGAGCAACTTTTTAAGATCATCAAGTTTAAGACGATGAATGATAGGAGAGATAAGGAAGGGAAGTTGCTTCCAGATGCTCAACGTTTAACTTCTATAGGGAAATTTGTACGCAAAACCTCTTTAGATGAACTCCCACAGCTCATCAATGTATTAAAAGGAGATATGAGTTTAATAGGACCGAGACCTTTATTACCTCAATATTTAGCTTTATATACAGAGCAGCAAAAGAAAAGACACGAACTGCGACCAGGAATTACAGGCTGGGCACAAGTGAATGGAAGAAATGCGATTTCTTGGACAAAGAAATTTGAATATGACGTTTGGTATGTGGAACAGTGTAGTTTATCTTTAGACCTAAAGATTCTTTTTAAAACGATAAAAAAAGTGATAATTTCTGAAGGAATCAATACCAACGGACAAGCGACCACTACTGCTTTTAACGGTAAAAATTGATAACTATGAAAAAAATTGTAATTATTGGAGCGGGAGGATTTGGCCGAGAAGTTAAAGTGCTTATCGATCAAATTAATGCGTCTTTAGATAAGCCTAAATATCATATAGAAGGCTTTTATGATGATGATCAAAATCTTCCTCACCTTATCAACGGATTACCTCTGTTAGGATCTATTAAAAATTTACTTGAAAGGGAAGAAGATATTTGTGTAGCCATGGGGGTGGGAATCCCTCAAGTGAAAAAAAATATCGTAGAACAATTAAAAAGTATAAACTTTGATTTTCCTATTCTTATACATCCAAATGTTTATATAGGTGATGACGTGAAGATAGGTGCTGGAACGGTTATTTGTGCTAATAATATTTTAACTTGTAATATTGTTGTTGGTAGTTTTGTAACGTTAAACCTTAGCTGTACTACTGGACATGATTCTAATATTGGTGATTATAGTTCTTTTATGCCCTCTGTTAACATTTCTGGAGAGGTTAATATTAAAGAGGCTGTGTATGTGGGAACTGGAGCTAAGATCATCAACCAACTAGAGATAGGAGCAAACACCACAATAGGGGCAGGAGCAGTAGTAGCTAAATCACTTCCTGCAAATTGTACCGCCGTAGGCATACCAGCAAAGGCTATTAAGTTTCATTAAAATGATTAGGTATTCGTACTTGTCATCTAATAAAATTATCCTCTAATTATGAAAAACTTTATATTTCTCCTTTTATTCCTGTTCAGCTCGTTAAGTCCGAACTTCTCTGCGACTACAACACCTACACGGGTAGAGGGCATTCAGCCTCTTACAGAAGTAGTTTATGTGACTAAAACAGGAAAGAAATTTCATAAGAGTAGCTGTCGGTATTTAAAAAGCAGTAAGATTAAAACTACCAAAGCGGAAGCTAAAGATGCGGGGTATACGGCTTGTAAAGTTTGTAAACCGTAGAGATTAAGTTTTTATCTTAGAAAAATCTCTTTAAAAAGGAATTCAAGGTGCTAATAAAAAGATATTTCGACTTCACTACGTTGCGCTTAATATGACAGTAATTTCTAACTAATATTAATATTTTTACTTTTTCTCATTGCCAGAAAAAGTAAGAAACCCGCCCGACCGGTACGGGCAGGAAGGTCTAGGCTCACGAACCTTACTCTAAATTGTATGTTTGTAAGCTAAATTTTAGGAACTCGCCCGATTGCCATCGGTCTCAGACAGCCTAAAATTTTACGCTTACTGCACTGCCAATTTCACGAGCAATTTTCGATAGGCCGAATGCTTTCAAAGAATATTTTATATTTATTAATAGAACGGGACCTTATGTCTTAAGTCCTACGTCCTATTTTTGCATTCTTGCATCTTCCGTAAAAATTGACCTATCTAAAAATATATTGAAAATCAAGGAAGCAGTGAGGGCAAGAAAATGAAAAGCTGTTTGAGACCGACTGATAAGGAGGATGAGTTCTTTTCATTTGTGGTTGGGGATTCCGTAGTATTTTCTTATAGATTTTTAGTCAGTCTTGATCTTTTGCTTCGTTTTATATCAAGATAAATCGACTTTTAGAGATTCACGAATACTTAAGCAATAGGAAAGGGATGAGTAAAATGAAGAAATCATTAACGTTATTTCTATTTCACAAATGAAAGCTCAATACGGCAGGTTATTTTATGTCTGTCATTTCGATGGACGGAGGACTGAGAAATCTATTTAAAAAGAAGTTCGTTATATTAAAGTGAAAGATGCTTCATTTCGTTTCTCTCCATTCTGCATGACAGGTTGTTTTATATCTGTCATTTCGATGGACGAAGGACTGAGAAATCTGTTTAAAAGGATTTAGAGTTTTTAATGAAAAGATACTTCGACTCCGCTGTGCTATACTCAGTATGACAGTGATTTTTGATTTCGTTATAATTGCTTTAAAATAAAAATCCTTTACTCCATTGCGTTTTGTTCTGGCTCAGGTTACTTGTCATTTCGATGGACGGAGGACTGAGAAATCTATTTAAAAAGAAGTTCGTTATATTAAAGTGAAAGATGCTTCATTTCGTTTCTCTCCATTCTGCATGACAGGTTGTTTTATATCTGTCATTTCGATGGACGGAGGACTGAGAAATCTTTATAAAAAAGAGTTCAGAGTGTTAATTAAAGAGATATTTCGACTTCACTACGCTGCGCTCAATATGACAGTAAATGATTGTCATTCCGACAATTTTATCATTTCGATTAATAATTATTAAAAAAATATAGAAAGGGAGAGAATGTTTTTATTTGATGTCCTTTTTTAGTTTATCAAGATTTTGTCTTGTATCAAAAATGGTAATGATTTCAATTTCTTTTTTTTCAATTGCTATTCGGTAATAAATCGTAGTTTGCTTAGTGAGAACACATTTATAAAGATTTTTAAATTGCGATGATTTCGGACAGCTTTGTGGTTGGATTGATATTTGCTTAATTTTATCGTTCAGTTTTGAAAGAAACTTGTCACGTGTTTTTAAGTTCCACTCTTCCAGTAAATATTGAGATAACTTTAGAAGTTTGGATTCGGCAAGTTCAGATAAGAATACTTTCATTAAGAAATTTTCTTTAAGAATGATTCATACGAAACTCTTTTTCCTTTATTCAATTCCTCAATACCTTGTTTTATTTCAGATTGTTCAGATAGAGTTAATTCCTCCCAAAAATCAACTTTTTCTTTTTTTACAAAATCCGCTATTTTTTGGATAAAATCAGTGTTTTCTGTCTCCAAAATCGTTTTTAACAGTTCAAGTTTTGCCGTTTGAATATCCATTTTGAAATTTCTTGATTTAATCAAAGATACAAAAAATATAATTCTGTTCGGGTTTGTACCAAGGTTCTAATGCTGTAAAAACTCATTTTAAAAATTAAGATGATGACACTATATGAATTTATACTTTTAGATAAAAACCAACAATATGAAGTTACTTTTCAAAAAGGTGAATTTGTAGATGCTCATTTAGAAACCAACAAACGTTTTGCACTATATGCAGTAGATATTTTCTAAGGAAAAGAATGTGAAAAAATTAAATACTTTTAAGATTCCTTAAGCAACTTTTTTTGCTGGTGAAGCTGTCGTTCTGTTTCTTGGATCACTTTATGGAAAAAATCTTTAGATTCTTCGATTATTTGATACGTGTCTTGAAGCCTTACGAGTTGTTTTTCTAAATTCTCTATACTCTTCTTAAGGAAGTAAGGTGTTTTTTCTTCGTGTACCTCTAACGCTGCTCGTTTCTTATTAAGCATAGACCCCTCTTGGCATAATAACCAAGCTGGATTTAATTGTTTACACTTGCTATAGATAAGCTCAGCGTCAAAGGTTTTTCTGCTTTTCCAATTGGAAAGTACTTGAGGTTGTACACCTAGATGATTAGCAAATTCACTATCGGTTTGAAAACCATAATGTTCCTTAATCTTATTCAACATTTGAGCTTTGTTAAGCATATAGAAAACAATTTGTGTATTTTAACTATAAACATTTTGTTTAAACACAAATTGTTTATATATTTGAAAACTAATGAATTGGTTAGTGTTCCGCTGGAGGAACAAGTTTTAAAATTGTTAAATATACAAAAAAATGGAACAACCCTGTCAGGCTGCCATTATCAAATTCTTAGCAGAAAAATATCAAATCAGTATGCGGTATGTTAGGTATTGTTTAAAAGAAGAGCGCCACCCTTCATTTGCAGACAATTTGAAATGTGATTATCAAAAACTTATACAGAAGGTCATGCACGCTATCAATGAGGAAAAATTTAATCAAAATTAAAATCCTATTTTAAAATTTTACCAAAGCTGTATTTAACCTTATAAACTTTAAAACGAATGCCTATGATATAAAACGAAACAATAAGAGGACTTCTGGACTCCGCTCAAAATGACAAGGAGGAGAAAATTAAAGGGATGAGATGCTGCATCAAGCCCGCCTAAATGAATTATTTAATTCGGGCAGGTTCAGCTGACGTTCGTATAAGTTTAGCATGACAGTAAATGTTGAAAGCTAAGAGTTGAATTGAACTTTTTGGAATGCTAAATTTAATTCCAAATATCCAAGTATAGCATATTGTGGCCTACTTTTAGTTTTCGTAGCAAAACGAGTAAAAGCTGCAGCGCGGGCAGAGGAGTATAGCCTAGCGGAGCGATTGCTATACGCAGGATAAAGCTTTTATGTGGTTTTCAAGAAGGCTAAAATCAGCCTAGATTTTTGCTTCTTTTCAGCGATGGAAAAGAAGAGAGCATCAATCAGCCTAGACTCCTGCCCGTACCGGTCGGGTTTGTTTAGCTTACACTTAGCTGTTTTATTGGAGTTCGTGCATCTTCTACCGAAAAGGTCTTTTCGGCGATGGAAATCGACTTTGGGGATTCACGAATACTTAAGCAATAGTAAAGTGAATGAGTAAAAGAAAAATGATAAAACAAATTAACTAACACCCTAATGCCTATGAGTTAAAAAGAAACATGAGATTTTGGGTTTACCCTGAATGATATTAGTTGCTATTGCTAAATGCAAGCATTAACAGGATGAGATGCTGCATCAAGTGCAGCATGACATACGTACCTAGTATTGCATGACGCTAATTGCAAATAGCTAAAATAAACAAGCCTTTCTTTTCCCCTTCCTTCGGAGGGGGCTAGGGGGAGGACAATAAAAAGCCCCCTCTATACTTTGACCGGCAAGAGAAGGCTAAACATTAATTTACTCAACGTAATTAACAGTACAAAGTTATGAAATTTTCTTACAGGCAGTACCTGTTAAGGATAACTCTTTTATTGATAGGAGTTACTTCCTTAAGCGGGTTCTGCCAACAAATCATTGAGGGACAGGTTACTGGTCCCCAAGATCTCCCTATCCCAGGGGTGAACATTCAAATACAAGGGACTAACCGAGGAACCACCTCTAATTTTGAAGGGGAGTACCAATTGGTAGCATCACCGCAAGACACCTTGGTCTATACCTATATGGGCTATGTCTCGCAAAAAGTTGCAGTGGGAGAGCAGACCCAAATTAATATACAGCTAAAAGAAAACGAGAACTCTTTAGGCGATTTGGTGATCAATGCGGGTTATTATACCACTACCGAGAGGGAGCGCACAGGTAATATCGCCAAGGTCACAGCCAAAGAGATAGAACTGCAGCCCGTGGTAAGTCCGTTACAAGCCCTCCAAGGAAGAATGGCAGGGGTGGAGATCAGCACGGGAACCGATACCCCTGGCGCAGCGCCCAGCATTCGTATTCGCGGACAAAATAGTCTGCGCAGTGAAGGGAATTACCCCTTATATATCATTGATGGGGTTCCTATCAACTCCACTCCTGTAGAGAGTAATAGTAGTCTAAGTTTTTCTGGAATAGACCCACTGAGTACGATGAACCTGAATAATATAGAAAGTATTGAGGTGCTAAAAGATGCTGATGCTACGGCGATTTATGGCTCTAGAGGAGCCAATGGGGTGATTTTGATTAGCACTAAAAAGGGGAAGGGGCAAAAAGGGATTCAAGCCAGAATTTATAATGGAGTATCGACCGTTGCCAATAAACTAGATCTATTAAATACCCAACAATACCTTGAAATACGACAACAAGCTTTTGCTAATGATGGGGTAGAACCCGATGAATATAATGCCTACGATTTGTTGCTTTGGGATCAAAACCGAGAAACCGATTGGCAGGAAGAGTTTTTGGGAGGTACGGCCGATATTAGCGATGTGAATATTTCCGCTCAAGGCGGAAGTGACCAGACGCATTTTAGATTAAATGGATCATTTCACCAACAAGGGACAATTTACCCGGTAGATTTACAATACCAAAAATTTACAGGTGGGGCACACCTAGACCATCGTTCTAAAGATGAAAAATTTCAATTGGGGCTGGCACTCAACTATGGAGTAGATCAAAATGAACTGATGGCGAGCGGAGTTAATTTTAGGAGTAAAGCTTTTAAACTCGCCCCCAATGCGCCAGCAATTTACCTAGAAGACGGCAGCCTTAATTGGGAAGAATGGGGAGAAGCCGGATTAAATAATCCATTAGAGGGTGTATTTAATACGGGTACTATCAAGTCACATAATTTAATTTCCAGCCTTAACCTCTCTTACCAAATAGCCAAAGGATTAGAGCTGAAAACCAACTTTGGTTTTACCCATTTCAATAGTGATGAAGTCGTAAAAATGCCCCAACGCTCGTATAACCCTTCATCCATGCCGTTGCACCGATCCCTAAATACCCAAAGTCGGCGTCAGTCTTGGATCATAGAACCCCAACTTAATTACCAACACCAATGGGGAAAGTTAAATCTTAACGCGTTATTGGGGAGTACGCTTCAAGAGAATCAGTACGATACCTTTAGCGTACAAGGAGAAAATTATGTGGCAGAAGCTTTAATTGGAAATCTTGGGGCGGCAGAAAGCCTGATCAATGCACAAGCCAGAAACACCCAATACCGCTACCAAGCAGCATTTGCCAGACTCGGAATAAACTGGGATAAAAAATACTACCTGAACCTTACCGGGAGAAGGGATGGTTCTTCTCGTTTTGCCCAAGGAAATCGCTTTGCTAATTTCGGAGCTATTGGTGCGGGGTGGATTTTTACCGAAGAGTCCTTTTTTAAACAGCACCTCGCATGGTTATCTTTCGGGAAACTGCGAGGGAGTTATGGAACCACGGGGAGTGATCAGATTCCAGATTATGGATACCTAGATGCTTATGAAGCTACTCCTGGTCCGGGTGGACTTTACCCCACGGGTTTGGCTAACCCTGCTTATTCATGGGAGGTCAATAAAAAAGCAGAAGTGGGGATGCAGTTAGGGTTTCTAAAGGATAGGATCCATTTGGGGGTGAGCGTCTACCGCAACCGTTCTTCCAATCAATTGGTGGCCTATCCATTACCAGCGACTACAGGATTTAATAGCGTACAAGCCAACTTACCGGCGACTGTAGAAAATAGGGGGTGGGAAGTAGAATTTTCTAGTGATAATATCCGTAAAGGAAACTTTCGTTGGCAGACTTCCTTGAACATGAGCTTCCCGAAAAACGAACTGATCAGTTACCCTGGTCTAGAGCAATCTCCCTATGCCCATACCTACCGAGAGGGACATCCGCTAAATATAGCGCTCTTATATGAATATGAGGGTATAGATCCAGAAACGGGGTATTATCAAGTCATAGATCAAAATGGGGATGGCGTCTATGATCAAGAGGACAAGGTGGTGATTCAAGACCGCACCCGCGAGTATTTTGGGGGCATTCAAAATAGCCTCAGCTATAAAGGAATTTCCTTGCAATTTTTATTTCAGTTTGTCCAACAAGAAGGAAGTTTAACTTCAATGTTTAAATCAGGGTTTCCAGAAAACCAATTACAAGAGTTAATCAACACTTCGGGAACCACGCATCAAATATCACAGACTCCAGAGGCTTCTTTAGCCTATTCTAGGGTGGTAGATTCAGATTTAGTGATCGAGGATGCTTCTTTTATTCGATTGAAAACGCTCAATTTAAGTTATCAGCTTCCAGCAGATTGGACAACAGCTTTAGGAATTATGGAGGCCAAATTTTTTGTCGCAGGACAAAACTTGTGGACGTTGACCGAGTATAGAGGAATGGATCCCGATACCCCTATGGGTGGACTTTCTTTTTCTGGGCTACGCACTTTTACGACTGGAGTACAAATTAACTTTTAAAATGAAATCACATGAAAAATAATAGCTACATACATGCATTAGGCAGTATAATCATCATACTGCTCTTGATCTCCTGCCAAGACTGGCTGGACATCGAGGAACCCGACCATAAATTAGTGAGCAGTAAAGTGTTCGAAACCGAAGAAACCGCAGAAGCCGCCATGCAAGGGATTTACAATCAACTCTACCAAGCTAGTTTTAGTGCAGGTTGGTTGGGGAGTACCACCGTATTGGCAGGATTATCGGCAGATAATTTAGAGCTGATCAATAGTAATACTTTAGATTTATTACAGTTTCATCAGCATAGCTTACAACCCGATAATCCCTATAATAAAAACCTTTGGGGAAGCGCTTATAATATGATCTATATGGTCAATTCACTATTGGAAGGGCTAGAGGTCTCCACCAAAGTATCGCCAGAAACAGCACAGCGATTGGAAGGAGAGGCTCGCTTTGTTCGTGCTTTTACCTACTTCTACTTGGTGAATCTATACGGAGAAGCACCCTTGGTATTAGGAACCGATTACCAAGAAAATGCTGTAGAACCTAGAAGTTCTAAACAAGCCATTTATGAAAACATCTTAGCGGATTTAGGAATTGCAGCCAATGCCCTGGGAAATACCTACCCCTCGGGAGAGCGTACACAAATCAATGCCTATACCGCTAAAGCCTTATTGGCGCGGGTGCACCTTTATTTAGAGAATTGGGAATTAGCCGAAATTTACAGTAGTGAAGTGATCGCCGCTAGCGGAACTTACAGTTTGCCTACCGATTTAAATGAGGTGTTCCTAGCCAACAGCCCAGAGGCCATATGGCAATTATCTCCCGTTGGAGCAGGAAACATAACAACCCATACCAATGAAGGTTCGGTATTTATCATTAATCCCTATATCCCTTCTTTATCCTATGTTAAACTCATGAATGAGTTGATGGAGAGTTTTGAAAACCAAGATTTAAGAAAAGTGGATTGGGTAAATTATCATGAAGGTCTTGGCGTACACCACGCTTTTAAATACAAAATTCAAAATGCAACAGGAGAAGCGACCGAATATTCCATGGTTTTACGCTTGGCAGAACAGTATTTGATACGGGCAGAAGCCAGAACACATCAAAATGAGCTTCAAGGTGGGATCGCTGACCTCGATCAAATTAAATCTAGGGCAGGACTTCCATTGCTTGCCAACTCCAATCCTGGTATAAATCAACAGGTGTTACTGGATGAAATTTATCTAGAACGTAGAAAAGAACTCTTTACTGAATGGGGACATCGTTGGCTAGACCTAAAAAGAACAGATCGTGCACAACAGGTATTAAATTCCATTAATACAGACTGGCAAACTACCGATATATATTATCCTATCCCTGCAGAAGAACTTTTAAGTAACCCTAACCTCTACCAGAATCCCGGTTATTAAAAATATACAAAAAAATAATAAGATGATGGCAATTAAAAAATGTTGGCTCTATTTTATGGCTTGCCTACTTATCCATCCCTTAGTACTGGCACAAGAAGGGATTGAGAAGATCGACGGCCTTCGATACGGAACTCTCACTAATGGTTTTCAATATTTTATCAAAAATGTTGATGAACCCGTGGCTAAAACTAAGATGCAATTTTATATAAAAGCAGGTTTTGACCATGAAGCCTCCTTGCAACAGCAGTTGTCTCACTTAATTGAGCACTTAGCCTTTAAGCCTACGGAACATACACCAACCAGTATTAAAGATGAAGTATTTTTAGCTCGATTAGGAATGAACATTAGAGATATAGGAGGTTCTACCTCCAACCTGCATACCCGTTATAAGTTTCATGCTCCTAAACACCATCCTAAAGCTTTTGAAACCGGCTTGGATTGGTTTAAAGATATAGCTATGCAGTTACCGCTCACCAGCGAACATATAAATCTAGAGAAAGGTGCGGTAAGACAAGAATTCATCTCTGGAATACAAGATCATAAAGACTTTTTTATAACGGAAAAAAATTTAACGGCACAATTGTTTCCTTTTCGGAAACCTTACGATCAATTTCTAGATCACATCCAAAACTTTTCTCACAATGATTTAAGACGTTTTTACCACGATTGGTACCGGCCTGATTTGATGGCGATTATAGTGGTGGGGAATTTTAAAGATATTCAAGAGACTGAAAAGATGATTAGATCTAAATTTAAAGATCTTCCTGCCAACCAAGAACCTTATCCTGAGGTAGATATTCACGCTGCCCATAAAGGGAGGCCTTCCCAGTTTAAGAAACAAGTTTGGGAGAAAGGCTTTGATCCTTCAAAGAAAGAGGAGGTGGAATACCGATTCTATATTCGACAACCTGATATGGTCAATAGTCTTCATACCCGGAAAGGTTATCAGAAGTATTTGGCTTTTCAGTTGATGTGCGATGTGTTGTTTTATCGTTTTAAAAAGATAAATACTCCAGATATTATAGGAACGGTAGCAAGTTTTGATACGTATAAATATGGAGGTAACCCATTCTCTTTAGCACTTTATTTTTCTACTTACCCAGACAAGACCCAAGCAGCTTTTCAACTCGTGGTAGAGACGCTTTTGCAGCTTAAACAATACGGGGTTTTAGAGCAGGAATGGAAAAAAGTTAAAGAAGCTTACCTCTCACAAACCGTACAAAACGAAGTATCCTATTGGGAAGAAGCACTTAGAGATTATTGGATAAAAAACGAAGTCCTTTTCCCACAGGAAGACGAATTTTTCTACCATTGGGTGCAAGAACTCTCTATAGAAAAGATGAACGCTTATCTTCCACAGTTTTTATCTTCCTCTCCAAAAGATATAGGTATGATTGCTCCTCAAGGAAATAAAGCTTTACACTATACAGAAGAAGAGATTCGAGCTTGGATAGAGGAAGCTTACCGCAGACCTATACCTAAATACAAGGCACCAGAAGTGGTGAGGAGTTTATATAGTCCAACTCAAATAAAAGAGCTTCCTTTGGCGCCATATACTTTTAAGGCACCTCTGATTGACTATACTCAAGAAATCGCATTCCCCAATGGGGTGAGGGTGGTGCTGAAGCCTTATAAGCCGACTCCTGGTCTTCGGGAAAATTCCATAAAAATATCTGGGTTTACTACCCATGGAGCGAGTTGCTTTTCTAAATCTGATTATTATTCGGCACTCAATGCTCCAAGCCTCGTTACCCATCACGGAGTGGGTGAAGTAAAGGCTAAAGAGATTAAGAACCTGATGGAATATGCTAAAATTTTGAACTGCCAATCGTATATAGATTTTCAGGAAGCTAGTCTTCAAGCAGAAGGAAGTTTAATGCATACGGAAGAGATTTTACAATTATTGAGCCTTTATTTTCAACCTATAGATCAACAAGCTATTAATTTTGATGCTTGGAAAAAAGATGCTTTAGATTTTCGGAAATCTCAGAAAAACCTACGAGAAGATTTTAGAAATGGCATTAGATATGTGGTAAATGATAGTGCCATACCGCCTAGTTTTAATCTTCGATACCTCAAGGGAGAGGAAGCGATTAGAAGTATAGAGCAAACCGATAGAAAACGTAGTATAGAGATTTATCAACAAGTCTTTGGAGCCCCTGGAGAGTGGACATTTTTAGTGACTGGAAATTTTAGAAACAGCAATATTATTCCACTTTTACAACGCTACTTTGGGAATATTAAAGAAGTAGCTAAGAAAAAGCAGTGCGTTGAAAAAGATCAAAAACCAATTCAAGTAGCGGGCCCCATTAAAAAAGAAATGTATTCTAACAGGTCTATGGAAAATGTCATGTACGATCTAAGTTACTATCAAAGTCAACAAGGAACCAACTCCTGGAAGGAAACCTTAGAATTAAAAGTTCTCGGCCAATTGATTAAACGAAAATTAAATCGTTTACGGTATGAACTGGGATTTTCTGTCTATAATTTTGGTGGATATGGAAGATACAATCCTGATAAAAAACAATATCGAGCTCACTTTCAAGTTGCTTGTCAACCAGAGGAGCTTCAACCTATCCAGACTGAAATTCAATTGATGATAGAAGAATTATTAAAAGGAGAGATCTCAAAGGTTGATTTAAAGCAAGCTAAGGAAAGAATAAAAGGTTGGTATAAGAAGCCCGTATTAATGCAACACCGTCAGTTTCATGAGTTGCTTTACCAACATTTACGTTATGTAGAAACTTGGGTGCCTCTAGAGAATTATGCAAAGTTTATCGATCAAATTGAGATGGATGATATGGTGAGATTATCTCAAAGGTATTTAAAAGAAGAGAATAAAGTGGAAGTGATCTTGCGTGATAATGATATATAATAATATAAAGAAGCACATCTTTTTGATGTGCTTCTCTTCATTTTAAAAGGTGAATAAAAATTACAGTTTAACCGGCTCTGTTTTCGTTGTTTTTTTGGGTTGAATAGAGCTTTGGGTATCAAAAATAGAATGTACAGTACCATCTTGTAACTCGACTTGACATTCATTTTCTCCAGCTTGTCCACAATCAATTTCAGGAATGGCCATCCACTGATTGTTCACACGAATATAATCTAGTGCTTGTTCGTCATTTCTCTCTGCGGTCGCAAAGGATAGTCCCGTTGCGAATATCATCGCTAACACGGGAATTAAAAATTTATTTTTCATAATTTCTAATTTTAAATTAATATATAGGCCTACTCTTTTTTACAGGTTTTCGGCTACCCCTGGCGTGTTGCGCAACACTTATATTTTCTTTCTTTGTAATAGAAGGGTAAAAGTCAAGCCTATGCTTAGCAAACCCATACCTAATTGCCAAGGCAAGGAAAGGGTAATCCATCCCCCACCACAAGAACAAGAGTTGGGTACGGTATGGAAAAGACGGACGGCCACATAACTGGTGTAAATCGTTAACAGACCCAGACTAACATATAACCCGATACGCTGGGTGCGGAAAAATGCTAGCGCCCCGCCCGTAAACAATAAGAGAGTCGGAATGAACCAAGTGAGTGCCTCGACAGCGGTGGAGCCGAGATCTAATAAGGGGGCATTCCATAACTGGAGTTTCCAATCTTTTAAATGAAACAGCATAAAACTGCTTAGATAGAAATATAAAAAGATAAGGAGGCCAACTCCCCAATTGAAATAAGGATGTGTATGATTTGCTTTCATAAGGCATTGCATTAGAATAGCAAGGTAGAAAGCATATCGTCTTTTCCAGTAGGGTTTTCCCATACAAAAAGTATGGTAATAGCTTCAATTCTTATGTCTTACGTCCAAGAGAACAGCAGTCTTATGTCATAAGTTCAAAAGCGCAGCAGTCTTAAATCATAAGTCTAAAAAAAAGCGTAGCGTTCCTACGTCCTTTTAATAAAGATTTTATTTTCACCTACCCCCTTTAAACATTTAATCAGCCTCAAGTCCTGTTTCTTGTTTCTTGTTTCTTGGTTCCAAAAGCGCAGCGGTCATACGTCTTACGTCTTACCTCCAAAAGCGCAGCAGTCTTAAGTCATAAGTCTAAAAAAAGCGTAGCGCTCCTACGTCCTTTTAATAGAGATTTTATTTTCACCTACCCCCTTTAAATGTTTAGCCAGCCTCAAGTCCTGTCTCTTGTTTCCTGTTTCCAAAAGCGCAGCGGTCATAAGTCTTCCGTCTTCAGTCCCACAACCACAGCGATCATACGTCTTACCTCCAAAAACGCAGCAGTCTTAAGTCATAAGTCTAAAAAAAGCGCAGCGGTCTTAAGTCCTTTTAATAAAGATATTATTTTCACCTACTCCCTTTAAACGTTTAGTCAGCCTCAAGTCCTGTCTCTTGGTTCCTGTTTCCAAAACCCAAGCGATCATACGTCTTACGTCTTACCTCCAAAAGCGCAGCAGTCTTAAGTCATAAGTCTAAAAAAAGCGCAGCAGTCTTAAGTCCTTTTAATAAAGATATTATTTTACCTACCACCTTTAATCGTTTAATCAGCCTCAAGTCCTGTCTCTTGTTTCCTGTTTCCAAAACCCCAGCGATCATACGTCTTACATCTTACCTCCAAAAGCGCAGCGGTCATAAGTCTTACATCTTACGTCTTACGTCAAAAACCACAGCGGTCATAAGTCATAAGTCCATTTAAATAAAACCCAATTCCTTAGCGGCTTGCAACAGCGCCCTATCATCTTGATCTTCGACTTCAAATATTTCTTTCAAATTTTTCTTCCTACGTTGTACACCGGGGTGTGAAAGGGGTAGAAAATGGGTTAAATCTTTGGTTTTAGTTCCTATAGAAAGCTGATAGAGTAAATGCCGGTCCATTTGATCGAGCAGTAAATCGCTACTCACATATTTTCTTAAGGCTTGGCGAACCGTTTTGCTATAGTAGGGTATGCCTTCTAGAATGTCTAGGATGGCCTGTTTAATTTCGCCTTCGTTGACATCGTTTTTAACTAAAAATCCCTCTGGGTTAATGCTTTTAAAAATACTATGAATTCTAAAATTGTGATTATAGGTGGTCGCAATGACAATTTGGGTGGTGGGAAATTTTTCTCTTACCTTCAACGCAAAATCCTCCCCAGAATATAGGTGTTGTTGGGGCAGGGGAGGTAACTTTAAATCCATAAAAAGAATCCCTAAGGGTTGGTGAAGTTGGAAACGCTCTAGCGCATGAATAGCTTCAGATAAGCTATGAGCTTCATTCAGGTCAAATTGTATAGAGGTCTGTTGTTGCTCAACCCATTCAAAGGCTTTTTTATAGGCTGTAGTAATTAAGGGGTGGTCATCGACTAATAAAACGGGTAGTGGAGGTATCATGTATGAAAAGTTTAGTGGGTTATATATTGCCAATCTAGGGGGTAAAAACGTATGCTGATCTGAGTTCCTTTTCCTACATGGGTTTCAAGACTCCAAATCGCTTTTATTTTTTCTATGCGGTGTTGGATATTTGAAAGTCCAATGCCCTCTTTTTTCGAATGAGCATCAAACCCAATCCCGTTATCCCACATTTTTAAGAGAATTTCATCATCTTCTCTTATTTTCCAAAACAAATGAAATTGGGTCGCTTTGGCATGCTTGATTGTATTTAATAATACTTCCTGTACAATAGCTAACACATGGGCTTGTATAGGAGCAGGCCATTTGGTTTTAGTTAGTTCCATAGGAAATGAAGTATGGTAAGCAAGACCGTTAACCGGACATTGCTCGCTTAATAAAGCTTCCAGGTTTTCTAAAAAAAGTTTGTTGGCAGGTCTCTTTTTTAAATTATGGGAAATATCTCTAATTTCTTTTTCTATATGATGCAATTGGTCTAAATACTGTTGTTGTTCTTGGTTTGCTCTTTGCAAATGACGGAGGTCTAACATCGACCAATGCAAGCGTAATCCAAATAGTTTTCCTAAAACCCCATCATGGAGGTCTTCTGCAATGCGGTAGCGTTCTTCTTCTCTTTCGTGACGCAGCTGTTGTTCTCGTTCTTGTTTTCTTTGAAGTTTTTTCAATTGATTTTTTTGTCGGATATACATATAACCTCCTATGATAAAGACCCCCACTACACCTAGGAGTATGATTAAGCCCCTTTTTTGACGAACCAATTGCTCACTTCGTTGCTGATACTGTAGGGTTTCAAATTCAATCTTGGCGACTTTATGCCGTTGTTGACGCAGACTTTGCTCGCGTTCTCGTTGTAGATCTTCCCATTGCTGCACATAATTGCTGGTTTGTGGGGGGTCTACTTTGGTAAGAAATACGAGCGATGCCAGACTTTCTCGGTATAAGTCTATACTTTTAGAAAGGTGTAGCGCTTTTTTTGCCCAGTGGATCGCCTGAAGGCTATCTTGATGGCGGAGGTAGTAAGTGGCCAGGTGTAGGTTACTGATGGCGACCCCTGCTTGGTTATGCAGACTATCGCGCAAATGTTTAGCCTTATTTAAATCTGTGAGTAAGTGGGGGGAGGGCATTGTTTGCTGTTCTATAAGACTTACGGCTCTATTGTCTATTAATCTGGCGTATAGGGCAGGGTTCTTTATGGGAAGGGTGTTTCTTTGTAGGGCTTTTTCGTAGTAGTGGGTGGCCATTCTAAAATTTTCTTTTTTATACCATAGCAGCCCTATATTGTTATAGGCTTCTTCCTTTAAATAGCCAGTACTATTTTTGGGAATATGCTTAAAGGCCAATTGATGGTAATGCAGTGCCTTATCAAAGCCTTCTAAATCTTCATAGAGTAAACCCAATTGGGTATAGCAACGAAAGATTTGTAATTGTTTTTTGGCTTTTAGAAAGTAGGGTAGCGCCTTGTAAATATAATGTTCACTTCCCGTATAATCCAATAGCCTACCCTTGATAAAAGCCATGTTATAATACATTTTAGCTTCATAATAGGGATGTCGGTTTTGCCCATAATTTTCACGTGCCTTACTATAATGGTAAAAGGCAGGCGCATAATGTTCTTGGCGGAGTAAGAAACTGCCAAAATTCCACTGTGCTTCACCTTGGGCTATCGTGTCTCTTTGCTTTACAGCCTCTTCTAGAGCTTCCTGATTATAGGTGTAAAAAGTGATGGAGTCTGCCATGTTCAATGCTAGATCTGCTAGCTGTAAACGATACCTCAATTTTTGAGGAGAAGTAGGTAATTGGCTCACCTCCTTAGCCAAGGTATCGAAAAATTGAAGACGTTCTTCTCGCGTATTTTCTATCTCTTCGATTTGATGTATATAATCTTCTAAATGCGTTGCGGGGACGGGAGGTATTTTTTTTTCGGTACAAGCTATCCCAAAAGCAAGAAAAAGTAGTAGCCTAAGGAGATAATTCATAAAAGAAACGCCGGTTGAAAGCATAGCGAATAAATGGCTTACTAAAATAAGCAAAGGATTTTAAACTTGCTAATTTTCAATCCCTTGTACTTATAACCCCTAAGCATCTTTATCATCATCGGGCTCCTGACTTTGATCATCACCTGTATCATTGGAAGAATGGTTGCTAGTAGATTCGGTACTATTGGCTTGCTGGTTTTTATGAGGAGAGAGGTCTTCGTGAATAGGTACAGGAGTACATGCGTGGGCAGTGCCTATAATTATAATTCCAATTAAGTGGTGTTTTTTACAGATCATCATACTAGTTTTTGGTTGATAGTTGTTGTTTTTGATGTCTTTACTATGATTATGCTAGGCGAAGTGATAATAGTCTTATAGCCCTTTCACAGCGGAGTAAAAGCATCTAGGTAGGACCAAAATTATTTCTCAGAAACGATGATGGAGTAGGTTTATCCTATACTATTTGTAGGGTAAAACCATACTTTAATATGAATGGATTGAGGTAGATTTCTGCCGTATGTTCAATATAAGATCTATGGAAAATTACCGTCACATTTTAGTACAGTTGGAAGAGGAATTAATAGCAATAGAAACGGAGTTTGATGATCCGCTTATGCTTTCAGAAAAAGGGGTGCAGTTGAGTAAATCTTACCTAAGGAAGCTAAGGAGCTTAGTAGTCGAATTAGGGTTTGCCAGTGAAGAGGAGGAGTGTTATTTCTTTAAAAGCTTAAAACCCAAACTAGTGAGCAAGCTGATTTATTACATTAAGCTATTCACTATTGAAAGCAAACGCCCTCGCAGTAGTAGAAAAGCTCAAAAGCATTATTTACATACCGAGATCGATAAGCTACAGCATTATTTTAATGAGAATTTAGAATTTTACCACTACTACCGTAGAGGAGCGGTTAACTTAGATCATCATTTCTTTCTAAGAAAAGGAGCGAACCTCCGTTTGCATCCCGATACCATTCACTTTGTCACCGATGCTCAATTTTCAACAAGTCACGACAGTTCTGTAGCCACGATCATGGCCTATGATATGCTCATTGCTTATTTACAAAAACAACTGGAATGCACCAGTCGGCTCACCACCCCCGTAAAAAAATCAATTCCCCCAGTAAAGTGGTCTTGCAATAAAGTAGACCTTATCGAACTTATTTATGCCTTACACACCACTAGAGCGATCAATGGAGGAGCAGCGAGCATCAATGAAATAGCCTTGCTGTTTGAGCGGGTATTTACCATTGAACTGGGAGACTACTATCGTACTTTTTTAGAATTGCGTTCTAGAAAAATCAATCAGTTAAAATTTCTAGATCACTTAAAAGCTTCCTTACATCAACGTATGAAAAATGCCGATGCATAAGCACTAAAAAATTATATAGAATGGGTATTAAAAATCCATCACCCTAATTGGATGAGAACACGAGTCTGTTAGAAAATGGCTTAAACCTTTATGGTACTTAATATCAGTGAGAAAACATTGGGTAATTCTTCAGCAGAATGGGAGAAAGCTTTAGGCTACAAGCGAGAAGACACCTCGCTAACTTATAGCATCCTCTAGGCAAAGCCCTAGTGAGTCCACGGTACGACTAGATTGCTCTTAGGACAGTATTACGATCCTCTAGGATTATGTGGGAGGATAGTGGACTCGCTATGAAAATAAAATCTTTAATGAATAACTATTTAATTTATATACTATGGCACATTTAAATGAAAACAATCAATTGGTAGGCAGTTTAGGCAATTTAATTTTTCGCATTGTCAAAGGCAAAGTCATTGTACAGACGAAACCTGATTATGCTAAACTTAAACAAACCAAGGCCACTCAGAAGTCCGCAACAGATTTTGGTCGGGCTTCCACCGTCACTCAAAAGTTTAATGCAGGGTTACAGGAAATTGTACAAGGCTATCACAGTCCGGATATGTATAATCGAATGCGAAGTAAAATTTTACAAGGGATGCGCACCCATACTTCTTTACCTCTTGGTGAGAAGAATTTGTGGGATGGCACTCCCGAACTTCTTGAAGGTTTTGAATTTAACCATGAAAGTCAGTATAAAGATTTTTCTGATTTATGGGTAGTCAACTGGCAGCTGGATGTGGAAAATCGAGTACACTTTCAACAAAAGGCATTTGTTCCCAAAACCCATCTTCATTGGCTCCCTTTTACGGGACGGTTAGAAGTAGCCTATTGGATAGGAGCATTTCATAAAAAAGATTATAAGCCCACGCAACAGCACTTTATAAAATTCGAGGTGTATCCAAATTATACCGAGGTACCTATTCAAAATTTTATAAGCGATGCTTTTCCCACGGAGAGTTTGATTATTGTCGCTGCGAGTTTATTATATTACAAATTAGATCCGGTTGTGGGAGAAATATTATTAAACCATAAGCAATGTCATCCCGTACGAATTTTAAAAGTAATGAAAACTTGAAGGGGAATAGTTTGGTATTAAGTATGGAAAGAATAGATATAAGACTTTTATAGAAAATGGACATATGACTTTTAGACGTACGAGGCTTAGACCTCAAACGATAAATTTAGAACTACGAAATACTTCTGAATACGATTACTCCATGTGTCGTAATCACCCGTACGTAATGGTAGGGCGGGCTCGAAGTAACAAATAAAGAACCTGTCATATTGAGCGTAGCGCAGTGGAGTCGAAATATCTTTTAAATCAATACTCTGAATTCCAGTTGAAGCAGATTTCTCAGTCCTCCGTTCATCGAAATTACAGATAAAAGTCCCCTCTATCGAGAACAGAGTGTAGAGATTTTATTTACTTCTCGTTCCGATTTTAACAGGAATGCTTTTAATGCAATTTTCATTTTCAATAGATGAGAAGATTTTTAAAATGATTGAGGTAGGATTTAGGGCAAATGACAATTTTATTAGAAATTTTCTTTTTTAATGAAACATTTCTTCTTTTCCATTGCCGAAAAGACCTCTTCGATAGAAGATGCACGAACTCCAATAAAATAGCAATGCGTGAGCTAAGCAAACCCGCCCGACCGGTACGGGCAGGAGTCTAGACTGATTTTCCTGAACTTGAAAATCTGCTAAAAAACTTTATCCTGCGGATAGCAAATCGCTTCGCTAAGCTATCCTCTCCATCCAAGGCTAAGCTTTTTCTTGATTTTACTACGCACATGAAAAATAGGTCATGTCTTTTTAAATAATAGATCAAATATCCTTAGGAAGCCTTCGACCTATCGAAAAAATAAAATAAATTTACAACACCTCAATATCTAAAAACTACAAAAAAGACATCAAAAAAGAGTCAACCTATATCAGTATAATACAATCGAGTTAAATTTGGATTTTTTACCAATTTTTGGTAAATTTGATTAAAAATAAAACAATGAAAAATACATCCATATCACTCGGAAATTATTTTGACCAATTTGTACAAACTCAAGTTTCTGCTGGTAGATACAAAAACGTTAGCGAGGTTATCAGAGCTGGCCTGAGAATGTTGGAAAATGAAGAAAGTAAAGTAATTGCATTACGAAACGCCATACAAGAAGGATTAAACAGTCCATTAGTGGAGGATTTTGATTTTGATGAAAATCTGAAAAGACTAAAAGCAGAAAAAAGAAAGAATGGCTAAAGTTATACTGAGACAAGAAGCTATTGATGACTTAAATAGTATTTGGGATTACACTTTCGAAAAATGGTCCGAAAAGCAAGCTGATAAATATTATGCAACAGTTAAAATAACTTGTAATGGAATTGGAGATAATCCCGGTATTGGAAAAGAATATTACGGAATAAACAAAAACTTACTCGGAGTAAAATCTGGAAAGCACATAATATTTTATCAGCAAATCTCAAATGATAGAATAGAAATAATCAGAATTCTACACGAGAGAATGGATTTAAAAAATAGAATAAGCGAATAAAAAAACTACACCCAACAAAGAACTGAGGTAAAAACCAACTCTGCCACTACATTAAATTTGAGACACAAATTATCAATGTCAAGTGTAAACAATTAAATCCAGCTTGGTTATTATGCCATGAGGGGGCTAGGCTTAATAAGAAACGAGCAGCGTTAGAGGTGCACGAAGAAAACCACTTTACTTCCTTAAAAAAAAGTATAGAGAACTTAGAAATCATTGAGTAAGGCTTCGAAGTGCTTACAAAGCAATTGCGGTTTCTAAAGATTTTTTTCTCCAAGTAATTCAGGAAGCAGAAAGACAGATTCAATGTCAAAAAAAGCTGCTTGAGAAATCTTAAAAACGTATTAGTTTCTCACACTCTTTTCTTAAAACATATCTACTGCGTATAGGGCAAAACGTTTGTTAGTTTCTAAATGAGCATCTACAAATTCACCTTTTTGAAAAGTGACTTCATATTGCTGGCTTTTATCTAAAAGTATAAATTCACCTCTTAAAATAGATTTTAGATAATATTAGAGTAGGGGGTAAGAAAACAAAAAAGTGTTGTTATCCGGCAAATAATAGTTATAAACGACTATATTTGAGTTGATATAACCAGTTGCCAACCATTTACCAATCACACTCTGAAAAATGACATTATTCGTAGATAAATTAGAAAAATATGATTTAGGAGGTTTTACGACTGACTTAAAAAAAGCTGAATATATTTTAGCAGTACACGGACTGACTTTTGAAAAAATATTGAGTGAAACACCAAAAACGACTAAATTACCTTCTGGAATGTTTTCGACGGGAAAATATGTTGTTGCGTTTAACATAAGTTGGGATTTAAAAAATGTGAATATTGGATTTATAAATTATCAAACGGATTTAGACAAACATTTTGACGTGTTTGCGGACTCTATGTCGCCTAAATCAGTTGCAGGATTCCATAAATTCCGAGAAAAAATAAAATCAAAAGACCAATCCGAATTGAATAAAATCGAACTTTCCGATAACGATTCTGATTTTGTAATAGCTTACGGAAATTATATTGAACATCGGAATCGTCAATAAATAATATTTCTGGAGTTTTAAGTTGTTTGAATTTTGACATAATATTTGAAATTAAAATTAATGATCTGAATAAAAAACGGTTGGCAACAACGTGTATAATTAATTGCTTTTTTGTGCTTACTTACGAAAATTCCTGCGGAATTTTCTCTGGCAAGTAAAAGTTTGCTAAATTAGCTACCCAACCACGCAACTAACCATAGTGTGCCAAGAATCAACCATGGCAATAAAAGGGTTGAATGCTGTAAATAAGATGATGGTAGGTCCATCAGAGTCGTTGTATAGGCGATGGCTCTAAACCACCTAAAGG
>NZ_VRLS01000070.1:0-49006 GCF_008017825.1 Mesonia sp. K4-1 | reverse complement strand
TCTTCATCCCAACCCATTTCATTTAAATGTGGCATCGTTAGCATATTTCCAGCAGCATCATAGGTATAATCAGTTTGTCCGCTGGTATGGCCTATCAATTTATTGCTATTGCTCGGGTAAAAATAATTACGTGTCCAGTTCCCGTTCTGTGCGATATGTTGCAGCTGTAAAATATTCCCTAACTCATCATAATCATAATTTAAGGTATAATTTCTGCAAGCATTGGTGTCCGTATCAGGTATCGGAGTTTGTATAGGGCAGTCAGTTGCGCTAGGTTGTACTAACCCATTTAATTCTCTGCCCGTGGCTTTTTTTAGTCGGTACAGAGAGTCATTCGTATATTTACAGATTGGTGCTACCACTTGGTTGTTAAAATAAATCGTTTGCTGGGCATCATCTTTCATCTGGGTAATATTCCCCGCTGCATCAAAGGTATAATGTAGGTCTTGCAAGATCTCCTGCCCATTATTTCTTGTGGTTAAGATACGAATAATACGAAAGGTTTTAGGATCGTACTCATATTTTGTTTTGCTACCATTGGCATAATAAATATCGGTTCGTTGACCTTTGGCATTGTATGTAATATCGTTAATGGCTTGTTCTTCGTTACCGCTGCCGCTTACCTCAAGCGTTTGGCTTTCTAGCATCGCATTTTTAGCGTACTTGTAGTTAGCCGTACTACTATCGGGAGTTGTTTTGCTAGTCGGTCTATTTAAAGCATCGTAGGTATAGGAAGTACTATAAATCTCTGTTTGCAAAGCTACACTTCCGCTATAATCCAGTGCCGCATCAAAAACCTGAGCAAATTGTCGTGCTTCGATTTTTAAACTCCCCTTAAAATCATAGGCTGTAAAGCTTTGCTTCCCTGCCTGATCGTATTGTTCAAAAACTTGCCCCAATAGATTTATTGTTCTAGGACTATTGGCCGTTTCGCCATAAACGGTTTTTTGTTTTAAAACTTCGTTGGTACTATTGGGAGCTTGCACCCATTTTTCAATGGGGCGTTGGGCAATATCATATTTTAAACGTTGGCGATATGCACGGCTATCCCATTTGAAGCTCGGTTTATTAGCGACATCGGCTAACAGCCAGGTTTTCCCGCTATCCGGGTTATCAATTAAATTAAAAACGGGATCTTCATCCTCCCCCTTGGGGGGAGCTAGAGGGGGCCTATATTCCGTGGTCATTCCACGGGCATCGATCATTTTACGTTTGTTCCCTTTGATGCTTAGCTCAAAACGGGTATCGTAAAATACCGGAGCTACATTGCTTCCGTTATCGTTTTTAAGTAAAATATTCTTTGAAAATCGAATTTTTGTTATTTATCAATTACACGAATACTTTTTAGAAACATATTTTGATAACTTAAATCTATACTCAGCGTAACATTTATCTAAACTATCAATTATTTTAAAATCTTTGCAATAACTATCGTAATAATAATATAGATCAATATTATCATCATTTTCAACACGGAAATTTGGTTTACCAAAAACTACTATAAAAGAATCAATATCAGAATTTTTCAAGCCGTACTCTAAAATTAAACTATCAGACAATTTAATATTACGTAATCCTTTGCATCCATTATAGTCTTCTTTCCAATTATTAGAATAAGAAAAATTTTCTTTTTTAATAGTTTCTTTCACAAGTTTACTATTATTTTTATTCATACAGGAATATAAACAAATAATTAAAAAAATTAATTGTGGAAATTTTCTATCTAGTCGATCCATCTTTATAATATATTGTATTTGTTATTTTACCGATTTGTCCTATTCCATTCTTATCAAACTTTATATCTTTAAAAAAAATTTTAATATCTTCTTGCGTTACTTTTCGATTACTAGGATCTAGAGTTCCGCCATATTTCCCTGGTTCGGCATTAGGGTTATACTGATATTTAGAATCAACAATAGTTCCTCTTGGAAACTTTATACTAGAAACTTTGCCTCTTTGATCAATATCTTCTGGATGAACCAACCCAAATCCATGACCAATTTCATGAGAAGCTGTTTTAGAATTACTTCAAGTAGCTTTTCAATTAATAATAAAATCTAATCATTAAAATTTTTACATTCTGTTTATAGTTATTCTATTTATTTAGAAAGCCTTCTTAATTTATAATCCCATTTTTTTAAATCAGAATAATAATACATTGACTCTCCTACAGTTGTTCCAAACCACAAAACATATTTACCATCATTTTTTTCATAATGAAATGAACTATTTAAATTTTTAAGTTCTAATTGTTCAAGGTTTGATGGTAATTTATTATACTCCTTCTTGTAATTTTCTATTTTATCAATAATATCATTACCTATATCAATCATTTTTTCGTTATTATCACAGGAAATTAGGAATAATGATATAATTAATATTATTAGTTTTTTCATGATTTAATTGTATATAGTATAAATTGGCTTAATAGTTTTATTCTGTTTCGTAGGTAATTCTCCTTTTGTGGGATATTTTTCTGGTAATTCCTCATAATTTGGAGCTTGTTCAGGATTCGTTGCCTGCAATACATTTATCATTTAGTTTTCAAGTTGCTTAGCAAAAATTAAATAATAAAAGCTAAAAAAAATATAGAAATTATATATATTAAGGCTAAAATTGTTTTACTCAACTTTCGGCTTTTATTTTCATTATCAAATTTTTTTATTAGTAAAATATATTTTTTTTTACTTATAAAATATAAATAACCAATTATCAATGTAATAACATAAGTTAAAATAAATATTAACTCAAGATTTTTACTGAAAAATTCAAAAAACGAGAAGTCAAAATATTTATAAAGCAAAGTTATTACAATATAAATATTGGCACAGGTTATGAATGCCAATATCATATTAGCTATATGTTCAGGTTGCTCTTTCTTAGAAGGAGTAAGTAAAGTGAATTTATAAATTAAATAATATATATAATTCATTATAATTTTGGGTTTTTAACTTTAATATTACCACGTTTGTTTTTTAAACTTTCTTTAATCCAAGCTCTTTTTTCCTCAGGAGTAAAGTCTTGAACCATTTCAAAATGTTCTTTAGCTCTTTCGTGACCTCCCAATACATCTCCCATTATATAATAAGAAGCAGAGGCTACAAACCCAAACGGTCCGCCCCATATACCAATTGCAGTCCAGGATGAATTCATAGAAAATCTTCCAAATGACATTCTTCCAGATTTATAATTTAAAAAATCTAAACCTATTGTTGCAACTCCTGCAATTCGTCCAAATGTCTGAAAATACATTGAAGATGTATTTGCTATAGCACGAGTGCTCTTAGAGTATATGTGCCATTTTCCTCCAGAAACAATTATTTCTCCTGTTTTAGAAATACTTTTCAAAGATAAAGCCATAGATCCTAAGCTTAATACATTGCCTGCATTAGTCAAAAATTCTGTAGTAAGTGATTGTAATGAATTTTTTTGAACTTCTTCAACACCTCTTGCACCTATAATTAATTTGCCTTCTCCACAACAATCATTTTTTATATTTAATAAACTATTATCTTCAATACTATTTGAATTATTGAAAAATTCATTTTCTGTATCTAATGGTTCTCTTCCATCTGGATCAGTGAATTTTATAGGATTATTTAGTGTATATACATATGATGACCATTCAGGCAATTTATCCGCCAATGGATCAATTGCAGTAAACCTACCAAGCCAAGCGGCGTAATATCGTGCTCCATAATAGTAAAGCCCTGTCTCACTGTCCCGCTCCTTATGAACGTATTTATAGCGTTTTAAAGAAACCTCACTATCATTGGTATGCATTTCAAACGATGTGGTGCCAAAAGGATGATATTCTTCATAGCTTAAGACTTCAGCGTTTTGGTTGAGTTCCAGTTTTGAACTATCCAGTTGATCACCGTATTGGTAACGGGATATAGTTGTCGGGATTTCAACAGAATTACCATCATTTACAGTCATTATTTCCTGTAATAACATAACCAAGCCTTCATCATTACAATGATGGGTTACCCTCTCGGTTTCCAGTTCTTCTGTTGTAGTGTATTTATGATAAACTTCATACTCCCCAAGATAAATACGCTCATATTTTATTTTTTCTGTACTTCCATTTGTGTCCACTACAATTTTTCGTACGCGTTCGCCGCCAGAATATACGTAATAGGTTTTTTCTCCGGTTTTTTGGCTAGATTTCATTTGATCGGCAAAATTCCAGTTCATTGCTTGCAGGTGAGGCATCTGCAACATATTTCCGTGCGTATCGTAGCTAAATTGCGGACTTGTTGGAGGGGTGCTTCCCGTATACGCACTTAACAAATAATTATTGATTATATTATTATTGTACACATAACTTCGTTTCCAATTTTCGGTTCCTCCACAGGAATCTTTATGAGTTAATTCTAAAATATTCCCCGCTTCATCATAGCTATATTGTTCGCAATAGGTGGCTAAACTCTGGGAAGACTTTCCATTAGTGGGTATCCAATCGGGTTGATAACCACTACTGTTCGGAGCAGAAAGGTTTCCTTTTTCCCTACCGGTGGCCTGAATTAAACGGTACAGCGAATCATATCTATATTTATTTGTAGGGTCAATAACGGTATTGCTAAAATACTGTGTCTGTTGGGCATTGTCTACCTGTTCTGTGATATTTCCCATGGCATCAAAAGTATAGTTTAGATCCTGTATAATATCCTGCCCAGTATTTCTAGTGGTTAAGATACGTATAATACGGAAAGTTTCCTGATCATAAGTTTTTTTTGTTTGGCTGCCATTGGTATAAAGTATCGGTACGTTGGTCTTTTAAAGACCAAATTCTATTATTACTCAATAACTTCTATGTCCTTTATTATTCTAACCTCATGAGTTATAATTCTTGAATCCCCATTGGGGTAAAAGCTATCAAGTATTACTTGATCCGAAATATATCCATCTAATTTTAATTTGCCTTTTTTATTAAAATATATTTCAAATGGAATTATATTTTCATTTAACATCACAAAAGTGTCTAATTGTTGTTTTTTTAACTCTACTAAAGACATTTTTTTTTGTCTCCTAAAAACACCTAAATATAAAAAAGTATACCTTCTATCTTTTTGATTTAAACTTATTGTATCAAAAGGAAAATCTATATTTATTTTTCCGAATTGTTTATCATTATATTTAACTTCTGAAGGAAAAATAATATCATAGGAACCTAAATCATCGAATTTTTTATTTTTGCAATTAATCAAAGTTAAACATAAAATGATAAGGACTATCTTATAGTTTATTTTTAAATTTTTCACGAGCTTTTTGTTTTATTAAATTGTTTATTGAATCCATCCTTCTAAGCACTTTTTCCTTAATGGAAGGTGCTACAGCTGTGTCTTTTATAGTAATCACACCACCTTCAGAGTAATTTCCAAATGGTGTACCAACAGACCAACTTTCTACAATTTCTAATTTTATATTTTCTAAGTTGTTTTTAGAAGAATCCGTTTTTGTAAGTGTATTAAAGTTGTTAGAAGTTTCTTCAATCGGTTCTAAAAAAGTAGAAAGTAAATCTTTAACAATTTTAGCTCCTTCAGGTACTTTCCCATTTTGCTGAGGTCCGTAAATAACAGCTGCAACCTGTAATCCAGTTAAATTTACATAAGTAACATCGTCACCTGCCTTTGCCTTGTTGGGCTCAGCTATACCATCTTGAGTAAAATTACTATCTGCATAACCAACAATACCTCCTCTAGGCTCAAAATTTAAAATTTTACCAATAAATTCTGAAATAGGTTTAAAATCCTTTTTCATACGTTCCCAATCTTTGTCAGACCTATTTATATCACTTTGGATGGTTTCACTAATTTCACTACTCAATTTTGAAAAATAATTCACAACCTCATCAATGATTTCTGAATTGTTTGGTTCTGTTTCTTTTGGTGGGTCATTTTCATTATTTTCAACAGGACTATCAGTAGTATTCTGTAATCCTTCCAAATCTTTTCCCGTCACAGGCTTATTCCCCGCATAATTATAGGGTGTCAATTGCGGGAATTTCTCTGCTAAAGGATCAATACTTATAAACTTCCCTATCCAAGCCGCATAAAACCTAGCTCCATAATAATAAAGTCCTGTCTCCTCATCTCGCTCTTTACCACAGTACCTATATCTTTTTAATGAAACCTCTGTAGCAGATTTACCGCTTCTGTAACTCGTCGTCCCAAATGGATAATACTCTTCGTAGCTAATAACAGCAGCGGAATCATCAAGTTCTAAACAAGCACTTCCCAAATGATTGTCATATTGGTAACGCCAGTTGGTGGTTGGGTTTGAAACTATAGAACCATTATCAACAGTTGAGGTTTCTAATTGTAAGAATGTTTTTCCCTGTCCTGAGCCTGTCGAAGGGTCGTCATCGCTAATACCTAGTGTTTCCCTTTCTGTTTGCACAGTTCCAGAACTACTTTGCTGCCAGAGTTCAAAATCATTTATATATAAGCGTTCTTTTTTAACAATCCCATTCACAATTACTTTACGTACCCGGTTGCCACTACTATCGTAACGGTAATAAGCGGTTCCGCCTCCGCCCAAGTCAACTTCAATAAGCATATCATCTTCATCCCAACCCATCTCATTTAAATGGGGCATGGTAAGCATATTTCCGGCTTCATCATAGGTATAATAACTTTGTCCGCTAGTATGGCCAATTAATTGGTTGCTGTCACTCGGGTAAAAATAATCCCTCGTCCAGTTCCCGTTTTGCGCAATATGCTTTATTTGCAAGATATTCCCCAATTCATCATAGGCATAGTTAAGCGTGTAATTTCTACATGCATCACTTGTACCGTCAGGTATAGGCGTTCTAATTGGGATATCTTCGTGAGAAGGTTGGTTAAGGTTACTGTTTTCCCTAGCAGTAGCTTGTTTTAGCCGGTATAAAGAATCGTAAGTATATTTACTTAAAGGCTGTACCACTTGGTTACTAAAATAAATAGTTTGCTGGGCATCATCCCGCTGTTGGGTAATATTTCCTGCAGCATCAAAGGTATAGTTGATATCTTGCAAGATCTCCTGCCCATTATTTCTTGTGGTTAAGATACGAATAATTCGAAAGATTTCTAAGTCATAAACGTATTTTGTTTTGCTGCCATTGGCATAATAGATATCGGTACGTTGGCCTTTGGCATTGTAGGTAATATCGCTTATAGTTTGTTCTTCGTTGCCACTTCCCCGTACTTCAATAATTTGGTTTTGCAACATTGCATTTTTAGCGTAGCTATAATGAGCAGTACTATTATCAGGAGTGGTTTTGCTTCTCGGTCGGTTTAGGGCATCATAGTCGTAAGAATTGGTATAAATTTCCGTATTTAACGGTACGCTTCCATTATAATCCAATACCGCATCAAAAACTTGGGCAAACTGCCGCTTTTCGGTTTTTAAGTTTCCTTTAAAATCGTAAGCTGTAAAACTTTGCTTCCCTGCCTGATCATATTGTTCAAAAACCTGTCCCAAAAGGTTTTTTGTTCTAGGGCTATTGGCCGTTTCGCCATAAACGGTTTTTTGTTTTAAAATTTCGTTGGTATTATTGGGAGCTTGCACCCATTTTTCAATGGGGCGTTGGGCGATATCATATTCCATTCTTTGCCGGTAACCGCGACCATCCCAACTAAATATCTTATTTATTCTTATTTTCAAGTAAAAATACTTTTCGATTTAACTACTGATATTCTTCATTAATTATAAGTCTTGATATTCTTTTCGTTTAATGTAATCAAAAAAACTTCTAGGATAAACCATTAGACTTAACCTACGAGCGAAATCACGTGATAAATTGAATACTTCAGATTTTTCCTTTGAAATATCTACATAAATAGTATCATTTGGTTTTATATCAGAAACTCCTTTAACATAAAACTCTGCAATGGTATCCTTAATTATGCAATAATAGTTAGCTTGTTTCTTTCTGGGATCATAATACTCAATATTACTTTTGACCATATTAACTTGTAAAATCCCCATTCCGTGAAAATGACCTAATTGCTCTTTTACTTTAGTAACTTTTCCTAAAAATTTTAGATTCTCGATTCCTTTAAAATTACTAGTATCAACTTCTTCTAATTGATCATTGACATCATTAAATATCCTGTCTTTAAACAGAATCAAATTAAAAACTAAAAGAACCCCTATTACAATTAATATTATTCTATTTTTCTTCATTAGATATTTCTTTTTGTAAATACTGGTAAATAGCTTGACCTACCATTGTTTGAACATTATAATCATTTAAGAATCTATCAAGAAAACTTCTTTCTGAAGTTGGTTTTTGATTACTCAACATAACGGAATAAGATTCTCCTCTAGTCCAAGCAGCAATTGACAATCCTTCTCCAATTCCTAAATTAAAACCTACTCCAATTCCTAACCATTTTTCATCTTCTGATTGAAAACCATATATGGACATCCCTCCACCAGCCATAGCCTTAACATCTGCAGTTAAACCATATGTAGAAGATCTTCCTTCAAAATAAGAAGGTTTAATACTTTCTCTATCAGAACTATAAGCTATAAAAAAGTTAGCCTCAATGTTAGCATTGAGACCTAATTGGGCACCTCCTGAACCTGTAGCTTCTCCTTCTCCATAAATATAATTATAATCTCCATACTCACTATTAGTAGGGAAGTTAACTACAGTTGCACTTCCCGTCAATTTACCCCCATATGTAGCTTTTGCCTCAGCAGATACTCCTATACTATAACCAACAGCTAAATTATTTGTATTATGTTCAGAGAAGCCCAAATCCAAATTACGATTTTCTTCAAATTCAAATGGAACATAAATATATCTGTGGTTATCGTCGGCTGTAGAAATAGTTATTCGTTTTCCATTTTTACCTATTATTATAATATCTTCAGGCCCTTTTCCTGTAGGATCCGTATAACGCACAGGGTTATTTAAAGTATAATTATATGGACTCCAGCCTAGATACTTATCTTCTAAAGGATCACAAGCGGTAAACCTACCAAGCCAAGCAGCATAATATCTGCCACCATAATAGTATAGACCGGTCTCACTATCTCGCTCCTTCTGCACATATTTATAACGTTTTAGTGAAACCTCACTGTTGTTGGTATGCATTTCAAACGAGGTTGTACCAAAAGGATGATATTCCTCATAGCTCAACACTTCTGCGCTATGGTTGAGTTCCAGCTTGGCACTGTCCAATTGATCACCGTATTGGTAGCGGGAAATAGTTATTGGGTTTTCAATAGGACTACCTTCATTCACTGTTTTTACTTCTTGCAGTACCATGGCTAAGCTCTCATCCTTAACGTGGTGGGTTAGCGTTTCGGTTTCCAGTTCTCCTGTTGTATTGTATTTATGATAAACTTCATACTCCCCAAAATAAATACGCTCATATTTTATTTTTTCTGCAGTCCCACTGGTGTCTGTAACAATTTTTCGTATGCGTTCGCCTCCAGAATATACATAATAGGTAGTTTCTCCGGTTTTTTGGCTAGATTTCATTTGATCGGCAAAATCCCAGTTCATTGCTTGTAGGTGGGGCATCTGTAACATATTACCGTGTGCATCGTAAGTAAATTGTGGACTACTTGGAGGTGTACTTCCCGTATGTGCACTTAACAAATAATTATTGGTCGTATTATTATTATACACATAACTTCGTTTCCAATTTTCGGTTCCTCCACAGGTATCTTTATGAGCCAATTCTAATATATTCCCCACTTCATCATAGCTATATTGCTCACAATAGGTTGCTAAACTTTGAGACGATTTTCCATTGGTAGGTATCCAATCGGGTTGGTAACCGCTACTGTTTGGTGCGGGAAGATTCCCCTTTTCCCTACCGGTGGCCTGGACCAAACGGTACAGCGAATCATACTTATATCTATTTGTAGGATCAATAACGGTATTGCTAAAATACTGTGCCTGTTGGGCATCATCACGCTGTTGGGTTATATTCCCAACGGCATCAAAAGTATAGTTTAGATCCTGCATAATATCCTGACCAGTATTTCTAGTGGTTAAGATACGTATAATATGGAAAGTGTCCTGATTATAAGTGTTCTTTGTTTGGCTGCCATTGGCATAGTAAATCGCTGTTTTTTGTTCACGCGCATTATAAGTGATTTTATTTACCACGTCTGTAAATGAGTTTTCATGCGGTAGTTGCGTAGCTACTTTTTCCAATAGCGCTGCTTTATTGAAGCTATAACTATACTTACTCCCATCAGGTTGGGTCTTTAATATTACTCTGTTGAGAGCATCAAATTCGTATATGTTTTGAAATTCTTCTGTTTGCAGTTCTGCATCTGCAGCAGCTTTAAGATCTGCCAATGTTTGCTCTCCAATCAATAAAGACCAATCTATCGTATTTTGATAATTTAAAGCCAATTGCCTGTTTCTCTGTAACAAATTTTCTTTAAAATCAAATTGTGTATTTGCTAAGGCTCCGCTTTGGTCAAAATTATAAATTTCTTTATTTTTTAGGTTTTCTTGTCTAGGATTGGGCACGCCAATCCAATCACCATATACTTTATAAGTAGTCAATTTTTCACCTGCGCCGTCATCAACCCATTCCATTAGGGGACGTTGTAGAATATCAAATTCGTAACGAAAGACATTTGCCCTTTCATTCCATAAATAGGTAAGATTATCGACTATATTATTTAATTGTAGACGCCAACCACTATCCGGAGATTGGGTATATATAATTTGATCCAGCTCATTTTCTTCATTCTGTTCCTTTTCTTTTTCTTCTTCCGAAGGGGGTGGCAAGAGGCTATATTTAAATATTGTTTCTTGACCTAATGCATTGGTTGATTTTACTTTTCTATTTTGAATATCTAGTTCAAATCGAGTATCGTAGAATACATTGGTTTTTAAAAAATGCTAAATTAGAATTTTTTCTTTGGTGGCTCTTCATGTAAACATTCACTCAATATCCAACCTCGCGTATAGCTTCCTCCTAATAAATTACCTCTGTCATAATAGCTTACCACATTTGCTAAAAGACTATCTTTAGTAAATTCCATCACATATACAGGATGATATTGAGGCATACCTTTTAAAGGAATACCGTCTGGTAAATAAGGCTCTTTTCCACTTTTTAATTGTTCATAATAATGTAAGTACTTTTGTTTTAAATCTAAATCTTCAATAATCAATACTGATACTGGATAATCCTTACCCCTAAAGTAATCATAACAATACATTTTTGGTTGTTTTTTTACATTTTCATGAAATTTTTTATTATAAATATGAGATCCTACCACAAAACTAATTGCTGAAATAAGTAGTATTCCTATTAATTTTAAACTGTTTCTATTATTCATATTTATTTATTTTCTGCTATTATTGCTTGATTTCTATATTCTTTAGAAGTCCAAACACCTAAGGGTAAATTATTACCATTTTCATCTTGTATGTTTGAGCTATTTACAGTAACTCCGGTATAAATAAACTCCCCTCTTTTATCTTTTGTATACACTGCTCCGGACCAAGTTTTTGAGTCTTTATCAAAAATCTCATGTTTTACAATCCAACTCTCTGTCCAAACATCTGTAGCATCATTTACAATTTCAGCTTGTTTATCTGTTAAGGATATAGATTCCTTAATTTCCGGATTTAATATATTAATTTTAAATCCAGCTCCTAATCCTACTCCTATATTGAATTCGTCTTTATTCCAACCAAGAGCAAAAGAAACACCATAACCAGGTTTACTTGTAGGCAAGGATAATGATGCTCCACCAACTAAGCCATAAAAAGTATTAGCACTCTTATTTAATTTATAATTAAAAGTGAGACTTGCTGCTATACCTCCTATCAATTGAGGGTTTCTGCTACTATCTTCTAAATTTTGGTTTGTAATTTTTAAAATTGATGACATAATAAAATGTGTTTTACCCACTTCATCATATGCTATACCACTTTGTTCTACATAATTTAATCCATAACCTATTCCTGCTCCTACATCTAAATCAAAATACCAAGAACTTACTCCTCCATCCCAAGGCCAAGATTTTACTTCATTACTTAGAGGTTTATTTCCCCATTTTTGTTGTGCTTCATAAGCTTGTTGCTGGGCCGTAGCTTGATTACCGAAGAAAAATCCAGTCATTCCTTCCAGACCATCTAAATCTATATTTAATATTGGGTTATTACTGGCATATTGATAATTAGAAAGTCCTGGAAAATCATCACCAATAGGATCTGATGAGATAAAACGACCTATCCAAGCTGCTAAATATCTCGCTCCATAATAGTACAATCCAGTTTCTTCATCTCGCTCTTTACCGTTATATCGGTATTGCTTTAGCTTAACCTCAGCTTGATTCTTTCCTGATCGATATGAAGTTGTTCCAAAGGGATAATATTCTTCATAAGAAATTATAGAAGCACTTTTATCCAGTTCTAAACATATGCTCTGTAGAGGATTGTCACATTGATAACGCCATTTGGTAAAAGGTGTAGAAATAATATTACTATTATCTATCGTTAAAGTTTCTAATCGTAAAAAACTTTTTTCTTTATCACTCATTGATAAAGTTTCTCTTTCAATTTCTATTGTTCCATTCGTGCTTTGTTGCCAGAGTTCAAAATCATTTATATATAAACGTTCTTTTTTGACATTCCCGTTTACAATTACTTTACGTATCCTTTGTCCTCGACCATCATAACGATAATAGGCGGTGCCTCCCCCACCTAAGTCGGCTTTAACCAGCATATCATCTTCATCCCAACCCATTTCACTTAAATGAGGCATACTCAGCATATTTCCGGCTTCATCATAGGTATAATCGGTTTGTCCGCTAGTATGACCTATTAATTTATTATTATCAGTAGGGTAAAAATAATTGCGTGTCCAGTTCCCGTTTTGGGCAATATGTTGTATCTGTAAAATATTCCCTAACTCATCATAATCATAATTTAAGGTATAATTTCTACAGGCATGGGTTTCGGTATCTGGTACCGGAGTTTGTATAGGGCAGTCACTTGCGCTAGGTTGTACTAATCCATTTAATTCTCTGCCCGTGGCTTGTTTTAGCCGGTATAAAGCATCATAGGTATATTTACAAAGAGGCTGCACCACTTGGTTACTAAAATAAATCGTTTGCTGGGCATCATCACGTTGTTGAGTAATATTTCCCGCAGCATCGAACGTATAGTTAATGTCTTGCAGAATCTCCTGCCCATTGTTTCTTGTGGTTAAGATACGATTAATTCGAAAGGTTTTTAAATCGTATACGTATTTTGTTTTGCTGCCATTGGCATAATAGATATCGGTGCGCTGCCCTTTGGCGTTGTAGGTAATATTGTTTATAGCTTGTTCTTCGTTACCGCTTCCGCGTACCTCAAGCGTTTGGCTTTCTAGCATCGCATTTTTAGCGTAGTTGTAGTTAGCCGTACTACTATCGGGAGTTGTTTTGCTAGTCGGTCTATCTAAAGCATCGTAGGTATAGGAAGTACTGTAAATTTCTGTTAGAAAAGTGACACTCCCACTATAATCTAATACCGTATCAAAAACCTGAGCAAACTTGCGTTCTTCTGTGTTTAAATTGCCTTTAAAATCGTAAGCTGTAAAACTTTGTTTCCCTGCTTGGTCGTATTGTTCAAAAATTTGTCCCAATAAATTTTCTGTTCTAGGACTATTGGCCGTTTCACCATAAACGGTTCTTTGTTTTAAACTTTCGTTGGTATTATTGGGAGCTTGCACCCATTTTTCAATAGGGCGTTGGGCAATATCGTATTCCATTCGCTGTCTATAACCTCGGCCATCCCAACTGTAGCTAGGTTTGTTCATTACATCGGGCAATAACCATGTTTTTCCGCTATCGGGGTTATCAATAAGGCTCCAAAGCTGTTCTTCCTCGCCCTCTTCCCCTACTTTGGGATCGTGTAAACCTGTTTTATATTCCGTGGTCATTCCACGGGCATCGATCATTTTGCGTTTGTTTCCTTTAATGCTTAGCTCAAACCGAGTATCATAAAATACCGGCGTGCCATCGCTCCCATTATCGTTTCGTCGTAAAAACATCCGCCCAAGTGGGTCTAACTCGAGTACACGCGGGGTATTATAGGCTTTCGCTGCCAACCAAGCTGCGCGCTCTTCAGGATCGTTGGGTTCACTCCCAGAAGGATCGGGACTACCACGGTCTATATACCATTGGCTATCGATCACCGTATCGTTTTGATCGTATTCCCGTTGTTGCCATGCATTAAATTCTACTTTCGTAAAAGTACCGTCTTCAAAATCTGTCCGTACCAATCGGTTTAACGCATCGTAATACATGCGTATTTTAGAAACTTCGGGGGGCGTATTTTCGGTATATGCCAATCCGCTATCTAAATAAGGTTCGTATTGCACGACCACCAAATCTTTATTGTTCTTGATTTGCCTACCGGTAACTGAAACGGGTATGATGCCGTTTTCTTCCTCACCAAACTGTACCCGTCGTTGTAGTTCTTTCCCTAAGCCATCGGTATAAGCGACCTCCGTTAAGGTATCGTTATTCGCATTTGGCGCATGTATATGAGTTTCCCGTTTGACCACCGTGACCGAGGCAGGATCGCCACTCTGCTGGAAGGCGTGAAAATTATAAGTAAAAGTAGTTCCCGGTACGGCTAACGAATCGCCTTCTTCATACCCAGGATAATCTGGATCAGACGGTGCTTTTCCCATCACGGCCTGAGCCGTTACCCTGCCCAAAGCATCCAACGTTACTGCTTGGCGGTTTCCGTTGGCATTGGTCAGCTGCCAAGCTTGCAAGTTCACATATTCGTTATCTACGGAGGTGTTATTGCCTAACGGATCTTCTACCTGTGTGATCAATAGATCATACGCATCGTAAGTGAGCTGGGTTACTCCTCCAAAAGGATCGTGTTGCTCTTGAAGCTGGTAAAAAGCATTCGCATTAAAAACCATGCGTCCCGAAGGTACCCACCACCTGCCCTGAGTAGAACCGAAGGGATCTTCTATATAACCACTTTCTGTCATCGGGTTAGGACTAGTGTTCAAGTCGATTCGGGTGGTTCCCGTATTGTAAATAGCTTCGATCAAGCCCTCGGTAAACGCCAATTGATAACTGCGGTACGGCAAGCCGTGCGCAGCAATCTCCCCAAGTGGAAGTTCGCTCGCTAAATCTTGACTGTAATAGGTGCTATAAGCTTGGCTTTGGAGCTGCTTTTCGTTGCCACTCCCCGTAAAGTTCCCTTCTGGCGGAATGAGCGTTGCTCCATGGATCATGCTTTTTAAATCATTGGGTCGCCAAGGGGGGAGTCCGTTTTCAGAATCGGGTGTATAGCTAGAGCGGAATTCCCAAAGGCTTTGACCTTCAGGTGCGCCAATGCGATAAAAATCTAAGCTATCTTCTTTATTGATAAAACTTGTCTGATTCACCGAAATATAAGAACGCTGTTGTTCGGGTTCGTGTCCCGTTCCTCTTCTGGGATAGCCTACTTGGGCAGCTTGGAGCACGTTTCCATAAGTATCGGTTTCCAAGGTGAGTTGATGGCTTATTCTAGGATCCGTTGTCTCTCGTTCGTACCCATAACTCAAGGCTTCCCGTTGGAATACACGAAACACCGCATGGCGGTTACGTCCTTTCTTTTGTAAAAGCTGGGTGAAAAAACTATTTTCAGTAACCTGATAGGGTATATTTTGTTTTTCGGTACCATCCAGTCCATACACCTCTTGTCTTAACAAGCTTCCCTTTAGTGCTCGATGGGCTTCCCTTAATTCTTCGGGCATCCAATTGGCGTATTGCTGGGGTGAAAAAACCACCGAAGGCAAGTGCCAGGCTTCCACATCTCCTTGCCAATATTCTTTTTGGTAAGCTTCTTCCAAACGCCCAGTGGCATTGTAATATCCATTATGGAACCAGCTTTTGCTATAGGTGGGTGGCGTATGGCTTTCTTCTTCCAAAGCGTTGCTCCCTACTTGGTACAGGGCAGGAAGGTTAAACGAGGCATAGGTTTCACTGTCCCATTGTTCTACCATCCCAAACCCACGAAATTCCCGTTCTACAGGGTCAAAATATCCATGGTGGTATGCATATCGACTTACAAAACGCCTGTCTGTAATCTGCTCATACACCTCTACCCGTTCCAAGGTTTGCACGGGAAAAGGCAGTTTTGTTGCCCAAGGGGTTCCCTCTCGCTGATCGCGGAGGTAAAACTTGGTAGAAGGCGCATAACTGAATTTTCGTAATCCGCCCATACTGTTATCGGTTTCTTCTAGCAGATAAGGTTTTTGTCCCATCAAATCGATATACCGAATTTGAAAAGGTTTGGCATACTCTTGGGGACTGCTCCATACCAAACAGGCCGTACCATTCCCAAAGATATCCTGTAACCCAATACTTTCTAAATTATCCATCTGCGGAAACAATTCCAGTTCCACAGGATCGGCGAGGCTGTTGCCCGACTGGTTAAGGTAATAGGTGGTTTTCTCTATCCCCAAGTAAATAATATCGGTAGTCCCGCTTCCATCAGTATCGCCCAAGCGTATGCGGCTTCCGTCAAAAAACCCCCTACGCTCAAAATGAGGTACGCTTCCCATGCTTACCTTGGCACCAAAATGTCCGTAACCCAAGTTGGGCCAATAACATACCGATCCGTTTTCTATACGCAACAGATCAGAGAGGCCATCGCCACTCATATCTGCCAAAAATATATTTTGGTAGCCATTCGAAAAAACGACCCGTGGTCCTTTTTCTTCTTCCAAGGCATTGGCTACCTGATGTGGTTTGTCATAACCTGGCGGATCATTGTGGTAGGGAATCCATGCGATTTGGTCTTCTTGGGTAATCAAAATATCGGCCAAGCCGTCTCCTGTTAAGTCTACAAAACGTATATCTTCACTTTCCCAATCTAGGTTAGGAGCCCCATCAAACGGCTGAAAATAACCTTTGGAAATTTGGGGTTCCCTACGTTGAGCAACTTCTCCCAGACCCTCTGGAGCGCCGAAGGGCCACTCAAATATTCCTTGCATTCCCGGCTGGCGTATGACCAGCTCTGGTTTTCCATCCCCGTCCATATCTTGTAAATCTGCTGGGGTACCCGGTACGGGATGGTGTTTAAGCCGTAACATTGGAGCCAAATCTAGCACGGGTTTTGGCTCTTCCTCCTCAGGATGGTCTTTGTAATAGTTTTTATCCCCATCATTGGGTTGATAAAACCAAGCGCCGCCACTTTCATTCAATATCCCAGAAATCCCTTCCCCATAGAGGTCTGCCCAACGATAACCACTTCCTATCCCAGCAGGTAGGTTTTTGGTGATTTCAGGGTCAAGTTTTTGTACCATAGGGTTTACCTCCGCTTGGGTATAAGAAAATTTTAAGGCAGGTATTGTCTCTGAATTCCCATCCCGATAACCACGCTGTAAAGCTTGGTTGAGCTGGGATGCGATTGGGTTTTCATCGTAGCTCAGTTCTAAAGCCTTTACCAAAAATGGATTTCCTTGATTTTCTCCTGAAAATTGATGGAAAAGCAATACCCGTCGACATAGACGATAGGTACGCAGTTCAAAACGTGCTTGATATGTAGAAAACGGATCTTGACGCACCGGCCAAGGATTGGTTTCTGAAGGCGTAGGGTTTTCTAATGGATGTTCTCCATAATCCATCACCAATTGAAAATGCCAATCATTCGTACTCTCAAAAGAAGGATCGGTAAACATCACCGTATTACCATACAAAATCTTTTTAGGATAAAGGCGGTTGAAGGAGTTCTGCATGCTTAAGCGGTTCCCTTCCCAAGGATGGCTTGGATCGATATTTTGATCGTTTTCCCGTTTGTACTCAAACTGAATGATATTTCCCAAAGCATCGTACCGCTTTTCAATCATCCATTCAAATATATTCTTTTCATGATTGGGATCAAAAACCCGTGCTTGTAGGCTTTCCCCAAATACCGAAGTGACGTTTTCTTTATCGGTCAGTCGCCAATGACTCACGCCACTATTCTTATCTTCCCAACGTTCAATACGGTGATACAAGCCTTCTACCCGCGGACGATACCTATAGACCAAATAATTGGTCTCCTCACGCTTATAGGTCGTTCCATTACTCTCTAACACAAGTACCAAATCTTCTGCGCCCGCTAATAAAAAAACATCTTCTGGTGTATATTTAGGAAGCCCTTTGTTGGTTTTACGTGTAATGGAAGCTATACCTACATTCCAGCCCATTCCAAACGGACTGTTGCCTCCTCCAGAATTGTACGAAAGACTTAGCTGGGGCTGAAACTTGTTTCGCCCCTTGCTTACGGGCAAAGGAATGGAAAAGGAAGCCGTTCCCGTTACGGGGTTGGCCGAGAATTTTTCTCCCATACTCCGAATCGCTCCTCCCCCTTTAGGTAACTCTACTGCAGTAGGATTGTTTCCTGCCGTTGATGATCCAGAGGAAGTACCTGATCTTATATTGCTTCCTGAACTATTTTCTTCAGTAGTCGTCAAGGCTCGTGCTGGTGATTGCTCTGTTTTTTGATTCTGGTCTTTCATGCTTTAAAATTTAACTCCGCGTTCTTAGGCTCTTTTAAAGTTTACCAACAACATAATATCTTCTATTTTTTCAGGAACTACAGGGTCATCCTCACTGGTTTTGATAAGCGTTAAACTTTTGTCTGTTCCCTCAATTGAAAGTCCGCCGAATTCAGCATACAATAAGCCTTTAGTCTTTAGGTCTTCCGAATTATCAAACCCCATTTGTTCTTCCGAATAAGGAGTATTTCCTGTTTCTCCTAATTTAACCTCTACTTGATTAGGACTAAAATCACCTTCCTCTCCTTTTCTAGGCTGGATAAGCAAAAGGATGCTGGTAATCTCCGTATCCAATCCATTAAAAATATAAGGAAACTGTTTGTTGGTGATCACGAATTCTGTTTCCATGTTTTGTCCTTCCGCAGGATGTAAGAATTTATAATATGCATCTGAAAATTGCGATTTCATACTGATCAATTCGCTCCAGCCTTCATCACTTTCCATCGCCGAGTTTAAGTTATCAGTTAAATAGGTATTCACAGCCGTTTTAAAGGTTCCTGTGTTTTCTCGTGAAGTATAATCCATATGCAGAATAACATCACTAATGGAGTCATAGTCGAACTGTTCATAAACGGTAGGAAGTTCCAGTACCCAATCACTAATCACTCCAGCCCCTTCAAATGGAAGGTAACGTTCGTCATTAAAATTGAGCTCAAATAAACCGCTGTCTCTATTTGCACTACTCGTACCGATGGTAGTAGCTAAACCTTGTGAAGGTGAAATACCTGCTTGGAACCGAGGGTCATTTTCTTGTTTTTCATAGTCCTCATTAATCAGACTTGCATCTTTACGGACTTGATTATTAGTAAGAGAAAGTCTTGCTGTTATGTTTCCATAAGGTCCGGACACGCAAGGTATCGTAATCGAAACGGATTTGATACGACGTTGATATTGTCCCGCATAATCCAAATCAAATAAGAACTCTGGGATACTAAAGGTAGTTTTCCCTGTTCGTTTTAGCCTCAGCAATGCCCCAGGATCTATCATCGAAAGAGAGATATGTTTTTTCAGTTCAAAAAGCCGTTCATTTTGATCATCATAACTTTTTTGCATGCTACGCAACTCACGCTCTAGTTTTTCTCCCGATAGCAGTCCTTTCTTTAAACCGTCCCAATGCGTATCGGTAATAAAAGTATTGGTAGTAGGGCCATTGGCATCCCAAAGTTCAAAATGGAAACATTGTTGGGTTTGTTTTGCCAAGGTTAATGCATCGTTATAGGCCTTACGATAAAGGGTACTCAATTCAGATTTCATCCACATATACAAATCTCGGTGACTAAATTGGGAATCAATCACTTGTTGGGTTTCCACCGCATTGGTAATTTGACGGTCGTGAGCCTGTAGGTCTTTTTTGGCCATTTCAATACGGACTTGAGCAGCAGCAATAAGCTCATCGATTTGCAAAGCCTCTTTTTTGGCAGTCTCTGCCTGAAAAGTCCACTCATTTTGACGACGTTTCCAACTTCCTTTGGTATTTTCTATGCCTGCCTTGTTTCCTGCAATTCCAGCAGAATATCCATTAACACTTGCTGCCGCACTAGTGGCAGCAGCTAAAGTTTGTCCTCCAAATGAGGTAGAAACATGTGGAGATCCAAAAGCTCCATTAAGTCCTGCCGAAAATGAAGGTTGTGCTGATAATACGCCACTAACTACTGTCAAACCTGAAGCCTTAGATGTATATGTATTCGCCTTCTGCATTCCCTTAATATAATTCTCTTCTTCTGCAATGGTATACTTGCGATTTCGGTAGAACTGCTCTCTATACTTTACGTTGTCAAGTTGGGATTGTAATGCTCGGAATGATTGCTCCGCTTCCTCTACTGCTTTAATTTTTACTTGGCGAACTGCTTCCAGTACACTTTGTTGATGTTGTTCCCTTAATAAAACAAGCTCATCGCTATCCGCTTTTTCTAAAGCAGACAACATCGATTGTCCCAGTCCTTTTACTTCTTGTATTAATGCAAAGCAGTTGTTTAAAAGGTAACGGAACCTATAATAAGGCAATGGTGCTGTAATTCCACTAATAGCTGAACCCAGACTAGCTCCATTTACCAGAGCAGCAATGATGGCTCCAGGATCAATAGGGGGTTCAAATAATGCTAGTGTACGCTCTTCCCCTGCAATATTTAAGCAATTTCTTATCTTAAAAAGACGATCTTCTACCGTATCCCAATACTCATACATTTGTGTATTGGGTAGCACACAGAAATAACCTAAAGTGTTCATCGCTTCTGCCGCTTGCGTAAATTGATCGGCCGCTGGATTATAATCATTAGACCTTGCTACTCGGCGAGCATAAAATTGCTCCTCTGATAAAGAAGTGAAATTATTACTGTCCTGTAAAACAACATCATTCAATGTGAGCGATTGATTAAGGTTATCGGTCATTACAGGCAACGGACTCAGGTGTTGTGCCGGTGGTTGCCAGACAGACGAATTAAAATTCACCGAAGTATTGATCAGATGGGTAGTCACCACATCAGATAAATAATCCAAAGGACTAAACTCTGTAAAAGAATTTGGATTTAATAACTCCTGGATACTTTTCACATTATTCTCTTGCGCTGGTAATTTTTGCGGACGTTCTCCTAATATTCGCCAAGCCAACATATAAATTTGAAAAGCCTCGTTTATTGATTCTATACTATCATTCGTAAAAAGCTGATCGGCCCAAGCTAATAAATTTTCAATGTAAATCATAATAATCCTACGCATATAAGTAGAAATACGAAAACGAGCAATAAGATGGGGATTAAAAGGATCTTTCTCCCACAATTTAACCAACTTATCCAAGTTTTCGTCGCTTCCATTCATAAACTCTATGAGTTCTTCTTCGGTATCCAAAGCCGAGAATTCAAATAGAGGTTTAATCTTCCAAAAACGCTGAGGGGTTTGTCCTTCAGATTCTGTAGGATCGAAGATATGATGTAGCCACTCTTGAGCTTCTGCAAAACGGTAGTTTGCTGTGAGGTTTTCTGCTACGGTCATAGGGATATGCAGGAATAACTCCCAATTATAAACACTATAAGCTCCAAAAGAAGAAAAGTCAATATCTTCTATAGGATATTTAGGGATAACTCCAGAGCTTGGATTATATACTGTATTAAAATTAAAATCTGTTTGTGCCATTTGCCGTTTAAGATTTTCCTGGAAGGGTTCATATAGACCCCTTAACCCATAACGGTTCACTTGCTGATAGAAGTCGTCTGCATACGGATGGTAATTAGCATAAAAACGATGGCTTGGCGATAAGGGGGTTGGTGGGTTTTCTGTATCTTCTTCATCTGATGGATCGAACTCTTCAAGTATAATTTCTGGTCGATCTGGTCTACCCGCTTCTCCACTTGCATCAGCATTTCCATAGTATATCGTATGGTTTTCTGCATCTGAACCATAAAAAATATTTTCAGAAGTAGTTCCTACTGGACTTCCTTGTCTATTTGGACTAAGATTTCCATTTCCTAATAAGACCGCTCTACTTTCTCCATCCCTATCATCCCTACTCAGCTGACTCTCGGTAAAACTGATAGTCATCGCTCGGGAAACGGTAGCGCTAATTGCATCTACCGTAGACCTACTAATATCGGTTAGTGAAAAAGGATAATGCTCTGGATTGGCCAAGAAATTACGATTTTGATCTTCAAGAAAAAATACATAATCAGATCGAATGCTATCAAAAGGAAACTGTTGGGGTATAGTTGCTTGTGAAGAAGTCACCGAAGTGATCATGCGATTGGCGGCTGGATCCTCTGCAAAAGGGCCAGAAGTAAACCTAGGAATAGGATCATTTTTTTGAAATCTATTTTGCATATAATTGGGAATTCCTCCCGGTAATAAATACGTACTAGGTATTATAGTTGCATCGTTTAGTAGTTCTGGTTGGGCATTACTATCTGAAAAACGCATGGACTGGTTTAAAGTAATTCCTGTAAAATTCTCGTTATTACCTTCTTCTGGTTGATAAAAAATAGGAGTTAGAATAAGGTCGTTATTACTATTTATATCTGTGTAGAAATAATAATTTTTTTTATCACCATATTCAATTTCTTTAGTACTGAATATTTCCTTAGAAATTTTTTTAGGTTGCCATTGACCACGAAAGGCAGTAGTCCATCCCATACGTATTTCATAATATTTCTCTGGCTGTGGTGGTGTTGCAGACATTTTTCCATTTTGAGGTGTGGGAACATTACTAAGGTTAGTAGATACCTCACCACCTTCTTTTCCTTTTTCTATGAAAATAGGCCAAAACAGCCATAATCTACCTGCATATTGTGTAGGAATTAAGTGGTTTCCTTCAATCTCCAACGGAAGTTCCTCCCATGGACTAAAATAAGCATTATCAACCCATTTGCGATGGTAATACACATGAGGTTCGTTTTTAGTACGGGCAAATATATGTACCGTATTGGTGAGGTTTTGTCTTCTGGCACTTCTAATATTATACTCCTCTTGGTATATCTGTGCAATCTCCAATTTTGAAATCTCATTCAAATCTCGTAAATAATTAGTGACCGCCCTACGGGCACTTTCATCCGTGACATTGCTTTGAGAAAGTTCTTCTACGAAATTTTGATAAAGATGCGTCTGGTCATCTCGAGTTTCATTGAGCAACCAATTTTCCGGATACATAAAAACCTTTCGATTGGCTTCCCATACGCGGTAATTTTTACGCCATACCCATTCTTTGGCAAGAGCGTTTGGTACTTCAAATGTAACTGGGGTTCCCTCCAAACGTTCCAATCCCATCAAAGCACGTTGCATAAGCATTTGAATAGCCGATAGCGCTTGTTTAACCCTTGTGGTCATTCCACATGCACTCTTCTGTATGTCAACAAGAAGAAAGTCTGATAATCCCGCTTTACTTTTTTCAAAAAGCTCTCCATCCAACACTTGAGTTTTATAAATTACATAATTCATCAAAGCATCACGTAAAGTTTCTCGTAAACCATCATTTACTTCGATCAGTTTATTAGTTCCTGTGTCTCCTGAGAGTTTTTTCCTTACTGCTTGTTGTACGGCAGAAGCATCGGCTTTTAAATAAATCATTTTGTTCCACCCTTGTACCACAGATGGTTTTACCTCTAACTTTTCTGCAACGCTAAAGGCACGATAAAGCTGATAGATCCAAGCCGACTGAAGATAATACGAACCTGTGAAATTAAAACCTGAGGAGCTTGTAAGGTGCTGTATTTCTAAAAGTGGCCAAGCTGTAAGCGTGGACAAACGCTCTTGAGTCTCATTTTGATCTTCTAATTCCCCCTGATATGCTTGTAATAACATCAAGAACAATTCTGATTTGTCCAAGTCTTGATTTTTTTCTACTTCTTGTAATCTCCAAACATCTAGAAGTCCGCTCATTTCAATTCCAGGTCCTTCCATTACGGGAAATGTAGAAGGTGTTGGCCAATTATCGGGTTGTTGGGTATAGAAAAGAGAATAATATTGATCTATATGTTTCCACTTGGATAGGAAAAGTAAATTTTTAAAAATAAGTCGATAAGCCGCATATACTTCTGGAAAATGAGTTGGACTTATAGCTTGCTCATTTTCAATAAATCCTGTCTTACTTGTAAAGACATTAATTAAGGAGTCTGTAGGATTAGTAAAACTCTGTAGATAATTAGAATCCATTAGCAAAGTACTCTGTAAACTTGCTACTTGTGGGAAGGTTTCTAGAAAATGTGAAATAAATTCTTGAAGAGCAAATTGATTGAGGTACTGTGTGAATACTGTCTCTATTAAAGATGGTTGATTTGAATTAGTTTGTTGTGCTGTAAAGAAAGTTTCATACACATATTGAATACGATTATTTTTATCGTTCTCATATTCTGCAGCAGATAAATTGATCACCTTTTTTTCAAAATCAATTTTATCAATGGTGGTGTCATTTACCAAAGAGAATTGGTTATTCCACCAATTGGATAATTCCGTTTGTATGGGATCGCCATAATCTCCTTGAATAAGTACATCAATATATTTATAGTCAATATCTTCAACTGGTCTTATGGTTTGAGTTTCTAATAAAAAACGGATTCCTTTGGGTATATCCTTTAAGTTGTCAATAGTCTGTCTCCACTGTACGTTTAAAGTTGCTCGAAATTTTTTCAACCAAGTAGTGATATCGGCTACTGGTAATATTTTCTCTAGATCTTTATAATTAAAAAGAAGGTCAACCTCCTCTAGTGAAAAATCTGACCTATCCAATTTTTTTACAAACTCAACAAAATCTAATAGGTTCTTGATATTTTGATCCGAGCGATCTAATGGTGTTTCCGTACCATTAATAAACCCTTTCCATAACATAATTAACTCAGGAATGTCGATTTCAAGCGCATGAGCCATTTCAGTATACCCATGGAGTAGAGACAAGCGTATCAAAGTGGTTTCCATGGCATAATTATCTTCTCCCAACCATCCACTTTCGACTAAAGCATCTAAAGAATTTTCACTGATTTGGAGAGAAGAAAGTATAGCGTTTTTCATTTCACCTAATGATTTGGGAGAATCTATACCCGTACGCTGATTGTTAAGCTTCAAACCATTTTTTTCTATGTCCGTATACGTATAGCCCACCTCTGGATTGAGATAAATATTCTCAAATTGCGTAGCGTCATTTTCTAGGTATGTGGTGGTATTGATCCGAGTAAACCAACTCAATACATCAGAGGTTTTTACACGGAGTTTTTTTGCCAATTTCTCTATCAAGGCCACATTTTGTATAGCATTATCCAAGTCTGTATTGTTGGGGCTATCAATTGCTCCCTCTAGATTATAACCACGAACAAAAAGATCGGCAACTGAAAGTTCCCATCCTAAAGAAGAAGAAAGCTTTTCCAAATAATACAGGCGCTGATAAAAATTACTCACATCTGATATCCTTGCACTTTCTAAAGAACAACCTTCTTCTTCATAGGATATGGAGTATTTACGGCTACCATCAGCTTGGTAAGGGTTTAATGTCTCAGTCTTGAGTAAGTTTTGAAAACGCTCAAAAGAAATACCAATATGATTAATCAATTTTTTTATAAGAAGATTTCCTCCACTATTTTCAAAATAATCACTTATATCTCCAGATACATTATAAGTGGTATTGATATCAAACTGGTTCATTTTAAGTCGCAACCACGTTGGCTTGGAAATGGCCAAAGTACCCACTGTACGAATATTTTGAAGTTCATCTCCAGAAGCGGTATCCCCACCATCTTGTGGAAGGCTCCAAGCTATTTCTTCTCTTGAAGTTTGCACTATAGGCAATTGAAGAATTATAGAGCTGGAAAAGTAATCAAAAGGCAATTTCCAAGGAAACTTATTCGTAGATAGAATAGTATTGATCTCATCCGTAGGTGGGTATTTTGGAGCAATACGCAATTCTTCAGCGCTCCACGTGGTTTGTCGATTATCTGGAAATGAGGTATGAACGAGATCACATAAAAGTTCATTGACAATATCAATAGCAGGGAGTGGAATATTGGTATTATCACAACTCAAATCTATCTTAGGCATATCACCTCTTCGTGAATTATTGACCCCTTCATAAACCTGTGTCAGCAATTCATATAGAGATAGGTTTCCTGTTTTAATTTTTTGACCATATTGAATTAAATCCACTAAATAAGCAGCTGGACCAAAAATAGATTTGCAATGTTCACAAGAGCAATAATCTGTTTTTCCCAATAGAGATTCTATATCGGGAAAAATGTTTGTCACCTGATTGCTATAAGTATTTAATCTATTGCCACGAACTACACTAAATTCCGCAGCATTAAGTCCTTGGTTATATTTTCCTGCTAGATTAATCGACCTTGCTGTCACTTCTCTAGCACTTGCATAAACTTGGCTAGCAGAAACCTCTCCTATATCACTGGAGAGATCCGCAAGAAATGAATTAAATGATGTCATTGCTATATGCGGAGCACTCTCATAATTTCTATTATAAAGCACCGTTGCTGTTTTTGCCTTTTTATCTCTTGGAGCGATGGTATGGAACCTTTGCAGCTTAAGCAAATCCTTTGTAAAGACCTCTGGATCTGAAATCCCTGAAAGAGAATTAGGATTGTCATTAAGGTACTTGTGAATAGGCTCCTTTCCTAATTCAAAACCTTCATTGGTTTTAAAAAAAGTATTGAAATCCGTCTGGGAGGGAAAACTAGCGTCTTCAGAAATCCGAGCGGCCATATATGGTGTTGGGAATGCTTCTTCAATCTGAACACTTATCCATTGTGCGTAATTTTTACGTTTTTCATTAATGGTGTCCCCTTCAATATAAGGAGGAATTGGATCTCCCGCATTTTGAATGTTGGTTTCCAAATCAGATTCCGTTACTTGAACCAAGTCTTGAGCTTTTGTAAACGTATGTGAGCTTCTTAATTCACTCATTAAATCTAAATTGGAGGAAGTAACCGCTCCCATTTGCGATATCAATTTAAGGCTTTGACTGTAGGTACTTAAATTTTCGTCTACGGCATTCCAGAAATTTTCTGGAGAATCCCTATGCTCCCTATATAAATCAAAAAATTTTCTTTTGGTTGTTAGGGATGCGCTGCCAAAATCTACAAGACTAACAAATTTCTTTATATCATTATCTGAACTGGACTGAATCAAACTATCAACTTCACTTTCATAGCTTGAAGTTAGCTGATCAACAAAAGCTGTTTCATTAAAAGAAGTCGATATTATGTTACGCTCTTTAGCGATAGTAATAGCCTTTAAAGTGTCTTCTGTTTTTAAATTGATAATATCTTTAGCTTTAAAACCTGCTTTAGTTCGAATTAAGCTATAATAACCTTCAACCTGATCTGGAGATGAAGAAATCAAATGGGCTTGACTATAAGCTTTTACCCAGCCCTGAGGAAGATTAGATTGCTTAGAAAATGTATCGACATCATGTTGGGTAACTTCACTCCATGAGAAATTTGGTGCATTCAGATCAAACCACTCTTTCACCTTATTAAACTCATTAATGCCCTTAATGGTCTTCTGGGAAGTAATCATATTTATGGACTGCAACTTTTTTGCTCCAATAATTAATGGTGATCTTTGGTTGACTCCTTGAGAAGTAACCTCTATAAAAAGATTAGCTTTACCTTTCCAAGCTAATCCAAATTGTTCGGCTGTAAAAGATATAAGGTAGTTACCATCGTTATTGGTTTGTTGCTCTCCTAGTAAAATTTTTGCTCCGTTCTGAGAATGATATGCTTTAACCGAATAACCAACAGCGGGGGAACGATCGGACTTGATAATTTTTCCTTTTACTACATAATTATCTAAAACTACCAAAGTAGCCTTTTGAGAAACAATAGACTGACAAGAAGTGCTCACAACACAGTCATATAAACCCATATCGACCAAATTCACATTTTGTAGGGACAATACAGGATCTGTTTTTCCTTCTAGTGGAGTTTCATCCTTTCTCCATTGATAAGAAATACCTTTCCCTGTCGCTGTTATACTAAAAGTAACTGCCGTACCTGATTTCGCACTTACATCACGTGGTTGGTGTAAGATTTCCGGAATATCTACCGTAATCGTAGCTGGTTCTGAAAGTACTGAGGTTTCCTCATTAGAAACCCTTACCGTAATTATGGTATTGTTATCCCCTGCTGTCAATTCGAAGCCATAATCGCTCTTGGTTTCTCCCTCAAGATCTACTCCATCCTTAATCCATTGATAAGAAACTTCTTCAGAGTTTGCTTCTACGGTAAACATTATATTTTCCCCTGGGCAAGCCCTTACACTTTCTGGCTGTCTAATAATACTCAGTTGCTCCAGAAGGGCTCTATGACGGTTGATCAAAATTTCAATGTAATAATTCCAAAAATTAGATTTCGAACCAGGAAGTGAAAAAACAATATCTGAAGCTATAACCCTATCCTGTAAATTACTAAATCGGTCTATGGGAATTTCTTGACCCTGATAATATTCAAAAATAGCAATTGCAAAGTTACGTTCGTATTCTGTGAACTTTCCAGGGTATGATTCCCACTCAGAAATGCCTAAAGCTTTTTCCTTTAACCATTGACTCAAAGAAACTATAAAATCCGTTTCAGCAGGTATATGCGAAAGTTCTTCTAATAAAAGAGTATTTTCTTCATCAAATCTTTTTTGAAATTCATAAAATTCAAATACCTGAAATTGGGTTTGATAGGTTTTTCTAAGTGATTGAATTACGACCTGATGCCCAATAGGAAATAATTGAATATAATCGGTCCAGCGGTTTGGTGATGAAGACATAAACTAAGATGTTTTTTGTAGTTAAATAAATTAAAAGTATACTATAAACCTCAACTACAATATAAGTAGCTGATAGATTAATATTTACATAATGCCCTAACAGAAAAAAACTTACCTGTAATATCCTAAGGAAATAGGATAGTTGAAAATTTTAATCTCTCTGTTATTTAAAAAAATCATATTTTCTAATAGATTTTTTAAGATTATTTTCCATAAGGCATTATGGGATTTTTTATATGTATGTCATTAAGACGTATTTAATTTAATCGAAAACAGTTAGTAGGTTTTTAAAACCAAATTTGAGGGAGGTATATTGGCAAAATGGAAATAACTTGCAACGATATATACATATACCTAACTATTTTAACATTATAAATATATATTATTTAATAAAGAAACAAGCTAATTAAAATTAAATAATTTGAAATTTAACAATAATTTCATCTTGAAAATCTTGGGTTTCCCCATTGAATACAACCACTATTTGATCTACTATATAGATGAAGAATATTAGTAGTTGATTCACCTTTAATTAAGTGGATTTTATCTATAGTACTACTTATTATAAGTAAGAACAGTTATCTTATTAGGTATGGAATATTGGATACCTCTATTTCATCAAGAATCAAAGATAGAAGATTCATTCTATTGAAAGTCGACAATGGTTTTTCTTTTAATCGATTGCTATTACAGATTAATCTTATTGGTAAGATTTAATTTACAAAAGGATTTTACATACTACATCTACAATAGTCTTAATAGCCTTATTTTTAAATTGACCAAGACTTATTTTAGAAATACCAGCCTTGTGCAAAGCATTCATTTCGAATAAATCTTTTTGACTATTCAAAAGCCATTCAAATTCTTCCAGAGTAATTTTATTTAATGCTAACAGTTCTGTCCACTTTTTTAGTTTTAATTTAGAAGCATCTAAAAACTGATTGACAGCTTCTTCTCCTTCATCTTTTAATTCTCCATATTGGTTTACTATCAAGCCCAATAAATTTTGTCTTAATTGTTTTAAAATTTCCTCGAAATCCATATTAAATACTATTGATTAATTTCATTAATTGATCTTTTGACTCTTTACTTTTATTGGCTTCATAGTTTATAATAAGATCTATGGCCTCTATAACCTGAGATTTTGCCTGTTCTACAAAAACTTCAGACATTTTGTTTTGCTCTTTCCAACGTTTTAGAAAACCCGCTAGCAAGTTTCTCTCTTTATCAGAAAGTATTTTCCACATTTCTAAACTAATATCATTATAAGGCTTGTTTTTCTCGTATTCCACAATTTTATCTAATTCAGAAAGCAAATTGGTTACCTCTTTTTCATAATCATTATATGGATAGGTAGCCTGATCCATAAGCTGACTTGACATTACTTTTATCTCGGTTGCTTTTTGATAAGAATGTTGATCAAAAGTTGCGGTTTTTAGACTTTCGCAGGAGATAAACAGAAAGCTAATAATTACAATAAGATTAATTAATTGAAGTTTTTTCATAGATTTTAAATTTTAAAATAGTTCCTTTTTAACTCTTAAGATAGTCTGTATATGATAATTGATAATTTTATTTCTACCTCCTGCTGTGTTTAAAATTTCATTAAATTCTTGAAAGTTATCCATAAAAAAATTTTCTGTTAAGATAGCTGGCATTAATGTCTTTCTAAGTACATAGAAGCTTGCTTCTTTATCTAGATCTCCGTCACGATAGTCTACCCTTAAAGGTTTTTGAGGAAACTCTTTTTTAAACTCCTCTCCAAATATTGTGGCTATTTTATCACTTTTACTTTCTCCATAATACGTAAACACCTCTGCTCCTGTGCCTCCACCTGCATTGGCGTGTACGCTTAAATAAAAACATTTTTCTTTATAAAACTTGTTAGCCCTATTTACACGCGTGTATAAAGTAACATCTCTATATTCAGGGGCGATGCTTACATAATTAATATTTAAGCGTGTTAATTCTTGAATGATTCCATTTACAATGGCTCTATTAAATTCTCCTTCATAAATCACACCTTTATCCTTCCAATTGATACTTTTTCCTGAAGTTTGGTATTTCCCATTTATGAGACCGCCGTGACCATTATCTAATAATACTAGCATAATTTGAATTCTAAACCTTTAAGTTACAACTTTTTTAAATATTAAGTAAATCCTTACGTTTGGACTTATAAGCCTCCCAATCAAATTTTTCTAAAAACTCTAAGCCTTTTTGAGCTCCCATCACAAATAGTTTCTTTTGATCTTCAAATTTGATATCAAAGTTTAACCAATTGAATTTCTTATCTGCATCAATATGGCATATAAGCTGTTTATAATCTGGGTTTTTCATTAAAAAGTCATAATCATATATTTGTCTCATGGTACTTATCATTGCCCCTCCTAGACTAAAGAAACCGCTGGTTTTACTATAATCTTCACGGTATACACTAAGCCTTACTCCAAAGGTCGGCTTAGAGGGAATTTTTTTCTGGTGAAAAATATTAATCGGGAAATTTGACAATAGTCCTCCATCTACAAATTTAACTTCTGGGGGTACAGCCCCTTTGTATCCAGCGTACTTTTGCCAATCTGGATGATTTGAAGAACCATTAGAAGGAATGTTTTTCTTTACAAATGGAAAGTAAAAGTAAGGTATAGCAATAGAAGCCCTTACAAACTCTGAAGGTTTTATCTTTTCTATATCATTCCAGTACAGTTTTGCCATTCTGGGAAAATCTACCTTGGTATGCGTGGTCACTTCAGAAGTAATGATTGCTAATTTGGCTTCAGGAATTACACTATTCTGGCGATGGTATAAAATAGGTGTTTTCTTTCGCTTTGATTCTAAATCTGCATAAGTAGTAATTCCACCTTTATACAAATGCTGACCAATCCAGTTCTCAAGTTTTTCTCCAGGATTAAGACCCAAATGGTTTTTGAGTTGGGAATAAATAGTGATACTGTTCCAAATTAAACTCCATATCAATCCTCCTTTTCCATCTATTTTTCGCTGGATAAGACGTTTTATGCCTTTAGGACCATCTACGAAATCAAATAAATTTTTATCACTTAAAATATTCAATATTTTGACAGAAACCGGCTCTCCAATCTCAGCCAAACCAGCCATAAATATTGTGTTAATGGCTCCTGCCGATGTTCCTGCCAAACTGTGAAATCTTACTCCTGCTTGTTCTAAAATATAGGTATACCCCACTAAAGCAATTCCCAAAACCCCACCACCTTCTTGAACCAAATCTACATATTGGTTACCCTCCTTATCATAAATGTCTGAAAACTGCTTTTTACTTTCCTTAATTTGTCTAGCCCTACTAACCAATTGGGTGATTTGAGGACCTTCTAAAAAGTTTTTGTCTATCTTTTTTATCATTAATTGAATTAGAAGTTAGAGTTTATAATTACCAATGTACCACATCATAAGGATAGTATTTTTGATTTTTCAAAATTGAATCATCTATTCCTTTTATTTTAGCAATTGCAGCAGACTCCCAAGACCAGTACCCAAAATAATTGTTAACCTTTGTATTTAGATGAAGGTTATATCAATACGCTTCTTGATGCGCTTGATACCAATAATTATCTAGATATAGTTTAATATCATTAGCATTTTCAGCATTTAGAATAATATTATACAAAGGAGCATCCCAAGGATTTGCAGAATTATTTTCCCAGGTTGGTATCTTATTCTGTATAATTAAAGAAAATAATGAGTCATTTAAATTATTATCATCAATTACATTTACAATTTTATTGAAATATTCAGTATCTATCTCGCATAATAAACTTATTGAAATTAACCATAAAGAATCTTCATAATCACCTCCATTTTCGAAAAAAAACGATTCAGCATAAGCGTCAATAGTCTGTTTCAGTGATTCATTAATAATGTTTTTTTCTTCACCTAAAGAATAAAGGGCAATAGTTCTTTTTAACAACATATTAAAGAGTAACCGTTTAATCTGAAGCTTTAAGTTTTCATCTTTTTGATTATTTATTTTTTCAATATATTTAGGAATCGCTTGTGTTACTCGACTAATAATTTCACTAAACCCCGTCGAATTTAAGTTACCTCTCATAATAAAATTAAAAATATCATTTCAGTTATAGCTCTTCAATACTATTTACTCCTAAAAATTCTTCTAGAGAGTTTGATATTTTCTTTGGATTTAATTCATCATATCTAAATAGATAAATTTCATTATAAATACTGTCACTAATTTTTATAGTAATAATATGCCCAACACCTGTTGTAGCAAATGGAATAAAATTTTCAGGAATTACATTTTCTTCAATTTGCAAATCATTAAGAAGTTCCTCTAATCTGAATTCTCCATATTTTAAACTTGCAAAATCATAAAAATTTGAATCTGAAATTTCAATTTCACCACCATTATATTTCAAATAAAGATTTTTCAAATTTTCTGGAAAAATTATGTCATTATCTTTTTCAAACTTCTCTATATCTTCTATTAAAATTGGTATTTCAGAATTTATTATTCTTTTTTTCATTTTTCTTTTAATCAAGTTCCTGTTAATAAAAAATAGATAGGGTTATTGTCATTTTCTTGACCTGAATAAATTAACCCCTCAAAAAAAACAATTTTCATCATCCGCCAAATTTATTCCAACTTTATGTACATTGTAAAAAAGCTCTTTCAACGAAAAATTTTCAGAAGTTTCAGAAGTTATAAGTTCATAAGGTTCCTCAACTTCACCATTAATTATTTTTACATATTGTAATTCTAAAGCAGAGAAATTGAAAACAATTTGATCCCAATTTACATTGAGCTTTTTACCAGTTATATTTTTATTATATTCTTCAACTTTTTCAACAAAGCTTTCTATTGTTTCGATTTCTCCAATTGAAAATGACCAATAAATGTTATGCAAAATTTTTTTTGGATATTTCATTTGATATTATTTTTAAACATAAAATTTACAAAGTTTACATTTCATCAATACTGTTGACTCCTAATATGTCTTCAAGGGAAGACGCAATAATTTCCGGCTCTTCGTCAGTATCAAAATAAAATTCGATAACTTTCCCATATTCATTACCTATTTTTAAATTCAGGCATAGAATGTTATCAGACCAATCCAAAGCAAAGGGTAAATAATCTGTTGGGATGTTTTGCTCTAATATTTGATGAGTATTGATAACTAACTCTAAAGTTAAATTCCCATATTCTAAGCTCAAAAATTTTTAGATTTCATCGGAATCATCTGTATAACCTCCATTAAATTTCATTAAAAATTCCTTATAGTTTAAAGGCAAATAGAGGTTAAATTTACTTTGAAATGAATTTATATTTTCTTCTGTGATATCATTTTCAGAATCAACAATTGTAATCATGATTTAGTATTTTTTTAAATTGTGGTATTTTTTAACGAGTTCAACAGCCCCTAAATGGGGGTTACATTTAATGTGTATTTCCGTTTCTACCAACTGCATAGTACAAACATTATTTATTGGATCGTAATCATCTATATGATGCCAAGTATAATTTTTGTTTTTTTAATACCAGACAATTTGTAAGCTAACTTATTATCCAATCTTCTTTTCCACAGATTAAAAATTTATTTAATAATTATATTACCAATGTACCGCATCATAAGGATAATAATCTAGATTTTTAAGTGAAGAATCATCCCAGCCTTTTATTTTTACAATTGCAGCGGTTTCCCAAGCCCAATAACCAAAGAAAATATTTCTGGAATGATAATTAGGATCATTCTTGGGTAAGTTTTTAGATTTTTTGTGGTAGCCTACCCAAAAAGACTTTTGACCATCTTTATCACCCCGATGTTCTTGATACCATATATTTTTTAAGTAATTCTGTAAAATTGCTAAACCTTCATCTTCATTATCAACGTTAAATATAATTTGTAGATTTTCGTAAGGTGGTTTTTGTACAAATCCACCTCCTAGAGAAGAATCCGTAAAATAGCTTTTTAATAGAAAATCCAATAAATCATCCTGCACACCTTCATTTTCCAACACTTCTTTAATCTTTTTAAGATAGCCAATTTCTAAATCGCATAAAACAGCTATTGAAAGTGTCCATATCATTATATCTGCTGCACCATAAAAATCTTCTGGATTATATGAGAAAGCCGTTGAAAAACTGTCAATTGTTTTTTTTATATTTTCTTTGACAATAATTTTTGAGGATTCTTTTGAATATTGAGCGATTGTAATATATAATTGAAATCTGAGTTTTTGTTCTTCAAGAGATTTTTTTTGCACCTCGTTTACTTCATCTAAACTTTCTTCACATAACATCATTATTCCCCTATTATAATCCTCTATTAGGGAATCAAAATTTTGACTGGTTTTAATTTTATTTCGTGTCATTAAAATTAAAAATATCAGTTATAGCTCTTCAATACTATTTACTCCTAAAAGTTCTTCTAGAGAATTTGAAAGCAAATCAACTTTATCTACATCAAAATAAAAACAGTAAATCTTTCCATAATTTTCATTTTCTTCTAAATTTAAACAAATGATATTATCTGAAAAATCATTTGCAATAGGTAAAAAGTTTTTTGGGATATTTCTTTCAGTATTTTGATGAATTAATATAGAAGTTTCTACTTTTAGTTCACCATATTTTATACTTTTTAAAGTATCAAAACTTTCATTTGCTTCTGTATAACCTCCATTATACTTCAACATTAGCTCTTTATAATTTTGAGATAATACTATATCAAACTTATTTTCAAAATCAATTAAATCTTGATTTTCTAACTTAGGTTCTGTTTGTTCAAACATAGTGTAGTTTTGGCAACTAAGTTTAAAAAGTTAAGACTTCTCATAGGTGAAAGTACCTAAAAATTTTAAAGAACCATTATTTTCTATGACTTCTAAATATTCATAATCATAAGCACAAATAATTGTATTTATATCAGTTAAATTTTGAGAATCAATTTTATGTTTAAAGCTTTCTGAATAAGACATAGGCTCAATTAAATCTTGAAATGAGGTATTATCAAGATAATGTTTTTCCAAAAATTGATTATCTATATAATCAATTTCAAAATCTTTCATAAACTCAGAAAACACATCTCCTTCATCATCATAGTGTTCTTGAAAGTAATTTTTAAAATTTTCTTTATTATCAAAATTTCCAACCCAAATTGAAACTCTATTATTTTTTTCCATCTTTTTCTAATTTTAATTAAAAAACTCTTTTGGCAATGATTCTTTACCTCCATTAAGCCTTTTCTCCGACCAATTTATTAATTTATTCTTAAACTCATCATAACTTTCAGAAGTATCAATTAAATCTAAAATTTCATTATGAGCCTTGGTAGATCCTGGACCACCGTGATAACCAGGAGGGTTTTTAAATATAACTTTATCTATTTCTGTTCTAAGAATTTTAATTTTATTTGCAGTGATCCCCCAATTTTTAAAAACATTAGCTCGTGAAACCATTAACCACTCGTGTAAACCTCCAGGATGTCTAATTCGAGATTTTACTTTATTTTTTAATTTTTCGTTTTTCCAGACTATATCAAATTCTTCAACGCTTAATTCATCAAACCACTTATTAAAATTTTTAATACCAGGTACATCCTTAATTAAATTTTGTCTGATAATTTTAGATTCTTTAATTTCTTCTATATCTTTTTTCCTCCTCTTGAACAGATCATCAATTTTATCTTTAAATTCTTTGATAAGTTTTTGAGCAGTCTTTATTGTATGAGCCGTTCCTAAAAATACCAAAATTATTTCTATTAAATCTTCCCCGAGATTTTTTAGTATCTGATATTTTCCCTGTTCACTATCATAACGGTTAGCTATGGCATTAAAAAACTGAGTAATTTGTTCATATAAAAATTTTAAAATACCTTCCTGTTTTAACTCTTCGTATTTATCATTAAAAGCTTGTAAGAATTCCTCTGCATCGCCACTTAGTAAACCTGCAAACAGGGCTATAAAATCTACGAGGCCCGCAATAAGCTCTAAAACACCATTAAAAAGACCTACTAATAGTGCATTAATTTCATAAGCACGCTCTAAATTAGCTTCTAAAAAATCAAGAAAAACTCCTTTAAATGCAGTTACTCCAATTTTCAATAAATCATAAATTAAATGAAGCCCCTCTGTAATGAATGTCTTTTTTTCTGATGGTATATTTGCATTAATTCCTTTTAGATTTAAATATTCTTCAATTGTCAACTCTATTTTACTAAAGGTAGCTACATAACTATCATAGACTGCAGAAGGGTTATTTCCAAAACTAATTAAAGGAGTGAAATTATTACCTGTTTTGAGTTCACCTTCTTGTGTGTAAGGTTGCCAATATTTTTCATCTTCAATTTTAAAACCTCTAACTTCTTTAGCTAAGGCCTGCAAAATTGGCTTCCAAAATTCTTGCAAACTTTTCTGTAGTTCCTGCTGTATTAATCTCCCTACTAAGCCTAATTTAAATGTATCACTCCTAGGGTTTTCTATATAGTGATTAAAATGTAGTATTAATTGGGTTTTTATCTTTTCAACAGTAATGGTATCATCTACAAAGTCTAGTGCTAGCTTTTCTGCGTAAAATTCAATCTTGCTAGGTTTTTCTTTAAATAAATCATAAACCTCATCGCCAAGCACGATCCCATATATTTTAATTATATTGGAAAAGCGGATATTTGCTGTTCGTAAATCTTGGGTTTTACTGTAATTAATTACTTTTTGATTCTTTACTGAAATATATAATTTAATTGTATTTGAAGAGGTTAATTCATTTTCAAACTTATTTTTTACAGTATTAATATTCTCACTTACTGCTACACGTATATTTATATTATTTTTACTGTAAACTTCTTCTTCGTTTTGTATAGCTGTCTCCCAGAATTCCCCAAATGGACTGTTGGAAAAACTACTTTCAAATTGAGGAAAAGAAGATATATTAGGGAAATTAATATTACTCATTTAATACATATTAGATAATTAAATAGGCAGGTGAATAAATCTTAACCTGCCTATTATAAATTTAAGAAGTTGGCGTTGTATCACCACCTGTCATTATACTGCTCCCATATCCTAGTTTTTCCTCTTCATTTTCTGTATGGCAACAAGGCAACCCTTTTTCATTTAATGGTGCGGAATCAGCTTGTACAATAGTTAAATCTGTAGGTACGCGTGTTTCCCATTCTTTTTCTACAGTGCCTTCTACACTTTGCAACTCTTCGGCTATTGATATATAAAGATCGTCATTTACATCTACGGCTAACTGTTTACCCATCCATACATCCCCTGTTTCTAAGTAATAGGCTACCGCTTCTTCAAAACCAGGACGAACAGGTACTACCATTCTTGCCATACTACTTTGCAAAAATGCCTGAAAAACAGGATCCGTACCATTGCTTTCTAAAAATAAGCTAGTCCAATCATTTTCATCTCCATAAAAATAGGGGTAAAAAACATATGCCATGATTTCCCAATCAAATGCTTGCTCAAAGAATTTCACGTAAGACATATGTTTATCTAAATTATTTGTAAGTTGAATATCAGTATCAGAATTATAATGATTCTTAGCTGTCTCTACATCGAAAGGTTTAGATAACATTTGTACTGCCAGACGTTTTAATTCTCTCTTCTCTAACGTTCTATTTAATAGAGGGTTGAACTCTATTTTTCTTTCTTCTTCTGTCCCCTCTGGAGTAAAGTTAGCATACAAAGCATCATTATATTCTCTTACTTTTTCGTAGTAAGCAGACATAATGGCATTATAAGTTTCTACTTTCCATTGATTGTAAGCCTCATCTTTAAGTTTACAAGTAACTTCAAAAGAAACAATTGCCTCAGATGCATTGTCATATGCCATTGCAGAAACAGGTATAGATGTCTCAAAAGACCCTACATTACTATGACTAACTGAGCCTTGATTAATCACAACGTAATCGCCTAAAAACAATAGATTTAATCTTCGAGCTGAAGTTCCAATAATCGTAACAATATTAGGATATTCTTTTTTGCCTAAGTGATACATCATTTGACCATTTGATTTACCTGAAAAAGAATAATAGCCTTCTGGTATTTCAATTTCGTCAGATACACTACAATATTTTCTCTCTTTAGAATCATCTGAAACGGATGACCACACTACTTTTGAACTTTTCCCCACTTTTATTTCTGCTCTAGGTGCTTCGCTTACTTCTGCTCCGTACAAGGATGCTAATCTTCTGTAATTATTTCGGCTAATTTTATCTGGATTGGCAAGATCTGCTATAGTTGATGGATCTTGAGGAAGTTGGGGTAAAATTATTCCTTCTGGACTGCTACCTTGACCATTATTATTGATAATTTTCTGAACTATTGCTTTTTTAAAGAATCGAGAAGGTTCTGGAACGTTAAATTCATACATTAATCTCTTACCATAGTTAACAAGTCGATTTTTATATATTTTATCTACCCATCGATAGACTCCAGTTACGTGGCTTTCGCCTTGCCTATTATCGTAACCGTGTTTATTATTTTCTTCAAATTCACGTAATATTCTAGAAGTTCTTTTTTTGGTCGTCTTTTGCACCACTCGTTCTAGTGCTCTTTCTATAAGTTCTTCTGCTTGTGATTGAGCAACAAAATTTGCATTTGAAGATGCAGACGACGAGGCTCCATTATAAAATGCGTTAGCTCCAAAACTAACTCCACCGTATTTCCCAGACACACTTGCAGAAGCTCCATAGTCTTCAGATTCTTGCTCATCTTGAATTTTGGAAATTTCGGTAGCTAATTCATTTCTTTCCGTCTTTGTAGTATCTGTTAAATTTTCTACCTCAACTTCTGAGGTGTTTTCCGTAACATTTTCAGTACTTAGCAACTCTCTTGTGCTGCGCTCTCTATATTCTTTGGCTAAAATATTCTCAATTCTAGAAACTTCTCCTGGCACGTAGCAACAAACCTCTTGTTCTACCTTTCTAAAATCAGCAACGCCAATGTTATTAATACCAAAGACTTTTATCTTTGGATCTTTTGTTCTAATAGCCGTACTAAAGCCTGTATTATTTCTAATAGGACCATCTATTACGACATCCGTAGGTTCAATTTCTATTTCAGTGTCGTCATCTAGGGTAATTGTTCCATCAATTGTAATAGGTCCACCTTCCTCTGGAACAGCAATCCCCTCATCTAAAGTAATTACAATAGTATCATCTAGATTATTGTGGTGCCTAAAAACTAAATTATCTACTTTACTTCCATCTTTAAAAGTTAGGGACAAATTGGAATCAATTATTCCAGCATTTTTATATCCTGTAACGATATTTAGTTGCGGCTTGAAAAGTTTTGGATCTTCAACTTCTGAAGTAGCATTTGCGGCAAATGAATATTTTGGCAAATCATATTCTTTGGCCTCTATAAGCATTCCTTTGTAGCGAACTTTTTTAGGGAATGTGTTTTTTTCTTCAGCTATAATTTTATTTAAATCACTTATTTTTTTATTTAAGATATTAACTACATCGGTATCTTCTTTTGCTGAATCAAATTTTATACTTTTAAATACATTATAAGAACTTGCAGGGACTTTGTTCTGAATATTCTCTCTTTCAAATAATTTTTCAATTTTGAAATCAAATGTGGGCAACTCTAAGTTTTCATAAGAAATTTCTCCCGTTTCAGGGTCTTCAATTCTTGTTGCTCTTTCATAAGCCTCCTCTACTTTAACATTGTAGATTTTTAATGCGTCATTATACTTACCTTCATTTTCAATTTCATTAATTTGCACTGCACTATTAACATCTTCAAGTAAAGCTTCATATTTAGTAACTTTGTTCTTTGCTTCAAATGCTTTCAGTTGAGAATTTAAAGCTTCAAAATCTCTTAATTTTGGCTTTATAATCTTAGGAGAAAGTAATTCAAAATTGTTAGGTAATTTATCTGGAATTACAACATAAGCATTGGCTAGTCTCCTAAGCTCCTCATCATTAGTAATAAGTTCTGGGGTTTGAGACGAAATATCATTTTTCAATAAAAAGTTGTTGGCCACAATGAGTTGAATGGTTGACTCTCTAACCGCATCTGATTTCTTGGTGTTAATTTGATAAAATAAATTGTCCCAAAATATAATTGTCTCTTCTTCTGGTACGGGCTCAATTCCTGTTAATTCAATCTGCCCTTCTACTTTTTCTTTTGTAAGGATATTTTTATTTTTCATTAACCAAAGGGAGAATTCGTGAAGTTCCTCCCTTGTATTTCTTACTGCTCTTCTACTTTCAAAAGAATTGAAATTACTACTAGTTTGTGAGAGGGCCGTCCTTCTTTCTTCACGTGTAGCATTTGGGTCTAAGCCTACTAAGTAAGCACTATCTTCTATAAGTTGTGAAGGAAAATAAATAAAGCCTCTTTCTTTTTCTTTTTCAGTTAGCAATTGAGGGTTTCTGATAGTAACAAAACTAAATAACTTGGAAATAATTGGTTTTTCTGGCATAAGATGAAATTTTAGGAATTTAAAAGTATTATTGGTTAATAAATTTTAGTTATCAATACTATTAATTAACAAGCTGATTGTAATTTTTACTGCACAAACATCAAATAATTTCTGTTTTTATTACATAAATAATAAAATATGCAGTTATTTTTTGTGTTTTATACAAATAATTTAGAAAACAAAAATAGACATATCAATAAGATTAAAAACTACCCAATACTGGGTATAAATATTTTAAATAAATTATGCTTAAATTCACACTTCTGATTTTAAGTTATTTATAAATATCAAAAATTCAAATTCCTATGAAATTAAAAACTACAATTTTACTTTTAATTATTACAGTTTGCTCTATTCAAATGAATGCCCAAAAATGTAAATATGATTTCGATAAAGAAGATCCTATGACCAATGAACGTGTTAGAAGGAATTCTTATAAAATGAAATCTTTTTTTACTCTTAGCATGTATCGTAAAGCAAACGAGAATAGGATTGAAGTAAATGTTGCCCTTGCTGGTGAACAAAATTATAGAGTTGAAAAAGGGGACAAAATATTTATAAAGCTTGGTGATGATTCTTTACTTACTTTAACCACTGCCGATGTAGCGAACCCAGTTTCCTATGTACAAGGTTATCAAGTAGCTACAAACTATGCGATTTCATACAACATATCTAAAGAAGAGGTTGAAAAAATATCCAAAAGTGGAATAGCTGTAACAAGATTAAAACTGGCTGAACAAGAAATGACCATTGAAAGTAGTAAAAGGGAAATAAGAAAAACCGCTGAAGGAGCTAGTTGTATGTTAGTCGATTAAATATTTATACCAAGTTCCAAGGCAATATATTTTACTTGGTAAGCTATTCATCTTTATTTAAGAACCATATCATAAGATAAGTACAAGGTCAGAAAAATCGAGATAACTAATGACAACAGCGGAGTTTAATAAACTCATTGAGAAAAACCAACCAGACCAAGTTTTCAAATTGGACTGGAACACCTACTATCCGTCTGACTTTGCCGATACTTTTCTGTCAAAAGTTGGAGGATATGAATGCAAGGGGGTTAAATTTTATGATGGAGCGGAACTGCTCAACGGACTGAAAGCATCGCCAAGAAAAATGCTTCCGATAACGGAAACCAATAAACTGATAAGCTTAATCACATCAACTTTCCCAAAAAGTGTTGAAGCTGGACTAAAGAAAAACCGAGTTCAACCTGCAAACCACGAAATAGCCACATTCATAGAAATTGACCAAACCGAAAATGCAACTGTTTCGTTTAAATTAGGAAATAATTTTAAGGATTTCGTTTCCAAACAAAACCTGTCGGCACAGGCAATCGAGGGAAAGGATTTTAAAACGGATATTCAAACGATACAAAACCATTTCAAGCAAACACTCTCGCACGAGAATATGATAGAATTCGTCCTGAAAACCATCGGGATTGAAACATCGAAAGCATACGGAAACACGGACAAGGGAAAACTGGAATCGCTTTTAAGGGACAATAAAATAGAAGGTTTCATCTATAAAAATAAATGTTCTAAAACTCAATCCGTAATAATACAAGGGACAATTGTTCAAGGTCTATTGGCATTGCAATACATTAACAATTTGGAAATTGATAGACTGACAGAGCAAAAGCTTTCTGAACTTGATAATTTTATTGCTTTCAAACAGGGCAATGTTTGGAAAAAAAGTGATTTAGCAATTCCAGAATACTACAACGAAGGCAATTGTCCAGATTTGCAAACACCAATCACAGAAAATGAAATAGCACACATTTCACAATTAATCTCACAGCATATCAATTTCTCAAAACTTGAAGGAGCAGAAAAACAATTCACAGCCTTAAACAAAGAAATTGAAAAACAACTCAACAATCCATTTTATGATAATGTCAACCTTTGTATAAACCTTTCTATAGTTGACAATAGCAGCACAAAACCAAAACAGACAAAACCACTTGACGGTAACGGTTCGATAAACATCCCAAGTAATGTTAAGACGCTCACAAGTACATTTCAGAAAAAAGAAGGACCTTGCGAAATCTCATTGAACATTGTTGTTGATGAAAACGGTAAACTTTCCATAAAACATCAAGTATCCAAAGATTACCTCAAAGAATATGAAGGTAAATGGGAACAAGAAATCAAGAAACGAGGGCTTGAAAATGAAATTAATATTACAGAACTACGAGAGCAAGTACTAAAAGATTTTGAAAGCGCAGAAACCGAACACAGTTTTTACAAACGTTTTTTACAAGATACAAAAGCACTTTTCAGCAAAAAAGTTGGTGGCTATGTTGAAGCCATACAGGCAACCCAAAAAATCTCAAAAAACGTATGGAAAGAAGGAACTGTAAATGAAAGTACTTGGTATAGTAAGGACGATGAACATAGAGAGTGGCCAAGTTATATACAATTCGAACCAATAATTGGTGGTGCAACCGATGGTGTTATCGATGAAATTGTTGGAATACCAATGGCAATAAAAGGTATTTATGGAATAGCGACTGATGAGAAGCAAAGAGAAGCGATTGGAAAGATTTTTACAAAAGAAGGCTTCAAAGGACTTCTTCAAGGCTTACTTGATAACACTAAAGAAACATTACAAGAAGCAGATAAAAGAGAACATTTTGGTGGTAAAACTACTATAACTGTTGCATCAATGATGATTCCGGGAATGCAAATTACCAAGATTGGAAAAATAGATGAAGTCATTGGTAATGCAACAGATGGGTTAAAAAAGCTTTCTAACCCAAAAGTTTTAGAAGGTGTTGACGTATTAAAACTGGAAACAAAATATCTTCCAAACGATTCCCGAGAAATCCCAAAATTCTTAAAAAATAGAGAGGACGTAAAAGACTTCTTGCAAAAAACAGATGCCGATATTCTTGACGATTTAGCAGAAGATTTACCAAAAATCCTTAAAAAAGGCGAAGATGCATCTGTACTTGCAAAAGCAAGAAACTTACCAGGAAGTTCTACTGGAATTGGTAAAGAAATTACTGGAAAGTGGTTAAAAGGTACTGATGGAAACGCAGGTCTATTTCCAAAATCGATTGCAGATAAATTAAAAAGCAAAGATTTTAACAGTTTTGATGATTTTAGAAAAAAATTTTGGAAAGAAGTCGCAGAAGACCCTGATTTATCTAAACAGTTTATACCTCAAAATATTGCTAGAATGAAAAATGGAAATGCCCCAAGACCAAAGAGAGAACAATGGTTAGGTGGGCAAATGTCCTATGTATTACATCACAAAACACCAATAAATCAAGGTGGCGCAGTTTATGATATGGATAATTTGTATATTGTAACACCGAGATTTCATAAAGAAATTTTAGCACCAGAATATCATTTAGGCTATGGATACAAATAAGAACAAAATGACAAGAGAAGAACTGATTGAATTAGTGAAAGAAATTTATAATGTTAAAGGAAAATCAGAAAAAGAACAAGATGAGCTACTTTTGAAACTTGAGAATAATGTTTTGCACCCAGAAGTTAGTAATTTAATATATTGGGAAGATTTAACACCTGAACAAGTTGTTGATAAAGCATTGGCTTACAAACCAATTCAATTATAATTTCTAAAGACGAATTAATTGAACTTGGAAAAAAGATAACACGTTGCGACGGCACAGAGGAACAAATCAATATATGGATTTTAATATTTAATAAAAATTTTTCTCATCCAAATGGTGCAGGATTATTTTATTATTCTGAAAATTAAAATGCACGGCGAGATGATATTTCGAAATACAATCCAAGTGTTGAACAAGTTGTTGAAAAAGCTCTCTTATGCAAACCAATTCGCTTATAAGCCCTGTGTCTAAAATTAAATAAGCTATTGCTTGGTCTCTACCTATTTGGTAATTCCACAGATTTCCCAAAGCCAGTTTTAATCTTGAGAAGTTCGTGTTATAAAATGCCACAGCTCATACACAAAGTCAAAAGTAATTGTTCACCTAGTAAGCTGTAAACAATAAGACTAATTTAGCAATATACATAGCGAAATATTCAAAACCATTTTTTATTTAAATTATGGGTCAAATAATATTTTCTATTCAAAGATAGACTTTACATCCTCGTATACCTGCCTAAAATTATCTTCTAGATCCTTAGGGGAGAACTGTTTTAAATTTTCAGGTAAACCCCTGTCTATGTTGCTTTTCTCAAATTGTATTTTTTGATCCTTACCATCTGCATAGGTAATAAATTCCCCTTGCTTTAGGCGAAAAAAGACATCCGCTCGCCTTTTGGATACTTCCCGTTCCCCTGTCGTCACACGTGTATCAAAATTTAAGCTATACCCTCTATTTACACTGGTAGTTTCTTTTTTTACAATTTCAAAAAAACGTTCGTAATATTTAGCCGTATCGGGGTCATTGACTTTTCCGAAAAACTGATAAGAAAGGTTGCTAAGAATCGCCTTACTTGCCTTATCCCCGTACATCATATCGTTCTGGATTTTATCCTGCATCACATAGATGGTGGAAATATCGTAACTTCTTAACGTGGCGGGAATTCGGTGCATATTCAACAATCGAATGGTGGGAGCCTCTTCCATTAATAAAAAAGAAGAATTTCTGTTCCTTACGCTCATTTGTTTTATAACCGTATGAATAATCGTTGCGATTACAGGAGCATACGTACTTTCATATTTAGGATTGTTCACCACCATTAATACGGTGGGGTTCTCCGAAGAATTAACGTTCAGCGGAACCTCGTCAGCCGATAAAGCCATAAAAATACGCTGGGTACAAATTTTCTTGAGTGCATTGGCGAGCGTACTTTTCACTCCCGCCGTTTGTCGATCAGAATCCTTACCGCTTATAAATGCACTCGCCATTACCCGAGAAGTTGGATCCGTTTCTAAAAAAGCCATTAAACTTTCGGTGTCCAACAATTGATAGGTCGCTATAAGGTGCGGTAAAGTACAAAACTCGGGATACGTACTTTTCAGTTTCCAGATTAATCCCGCCATCAAACCTTCCGCAGCATCCGAAAAGAATTTTGAGGTACCACTACTCCCCGACTCTTTTTGTTCCAGTAAGTTCTCGATCAGCACGCGGGATACCTCGTAAACGCTTTCTTCATTTTCTAAATACCTAGGAGCTATGGGGTTGACCCGATGTATGATCTGATCAAAAGATACCACGCAGAAAGGTAGCTTAGAGTTTTTAAATAAAGGATAAGCCATTTCTGTAAGTTCAAAATCTTTATAATCATGAATTACCCCAGAAAAATTTTCTTTTGCCAAATGTTTTAAAAACCCATATACCACACTTTCTGTTTTTCCGCTCCCTGCAGAACCAATAATAGAAACCCCACGCTTTATATTATCCACCTTAAAAGATGGTTTATTGGTTTTAAAATAAACTTGATATTTTTCAAATATTTGTAAAGATTGATCCGTTCGATGAAGGAACACATATAGCGTGGTATTTATAATTAGCAAAGGACATCCCACCCATACAATCATATTCGCAAATAGCTCTTGCTTGAAACCATACCAGAGTAAACCCATAATCATAACCATACATATGACAAAAGCATACCTGGATAACTTATAAGTTCCATAAAAAAAAAGCGTGGTGATCATAATTATCAATACTATATTCCATCCTGTATATATATCCATAGTTCTATTTTTTAGATTCCAATAGTTCCAGATTCCAGAGCTACTTTTAATCTTTTTTTGAGTTGTTGAAAGCCTTTGAGCGCTAACTGGACTTTATGCTTTGGTATAGGTGGCATGATTGGAATTTTACGTTCCCTGAGTATTTTTAGCGCTAAAGCTTTTTCATTCGTGGGAAGTTTCATCAAGGCAGAGAAATAATGATTTGGGTTTTTGATAAAATCCTTTCTGGCTTGATAGGTTTCCACAAAATTTCGTTGGTATCCGAAAGTTCTATCAAACGTTTTTTCAGCCTCTTTAAAAAACCGATCCCGATCAAACCCACGCTTCACCCATTTACCGTTCATTTTAACATCAGAAGCTTTGTATTTACTCCCTGGGGACAAGCTGTAAGCATTGGAAGCATCCTTGCGGCTCACGATGATATGGATATGGCTTTGGTTACCCTCTTTTGGCATGCCCTGTACGATTCTTTTTCCATTTTGTTGATGTGGGGCTTGATGTTCCAGATGGCTGATTTCCTTTTGGCGGATAGATATGCTTCCTTCCAAGACACCTCTTTCGATTTGTCGGATTTCATTTTTTAACTGAAGTATTTTGGTGGCAAAAGCTTGGTTTTCCTTGATTTGTTTATCCGTTCCCTTAAAGAAACGTTGATGTTCGATTTTTGCAAAATATTTAATATCACGGATATGAATGGGACGCCCATTGATTTCTCGATGGAAAGATGCCACATAATCCTTCATCACTTCCCGCGTGTATTTTTTCAAATCTTCACGACTATTTTGTAATCGTTTCAATTCAAAGGAAGAAGGACTTACCGTAATGGAATAGAATTTTGGTTCTGTTTTTTTCAATTTAGCGGTATTTTCATCAATTTCTTTTACCACTTCTCCTGCGGAAATACCTTCCCTATGTTGATTGAAAAAGTGTTCTTTATTCGATTCATTTAATCCTTCATTTTCTTTTTCCAAATAACCCACAAAATCTGATGAGCTTTGAGCATAATTGCCTCCCAATTTTTGAGGTGTGATCGTGATATACATGATTAAAAAATTAAGATGGAGGGTTTAGATTTGGGGTTTGTTTTTCTGTCCCCTCATCATTTAGCTGTGTGTCCTTCTTTTTTTCCACCAATCTCTTTTCCAAGATCAGAGGTTTCTTTTTTGGCTCCTCTTCTTGGAAAAGCAGTTCGATCATAGCTGCGGTAGGTTTGGTCTGGGTCTTTTCTACATCCCGTATAATGGCAATGACCGCATTGATCCTTTTTAAAAGTTTGCCCTCGAGGGTGCGTGCTGTCGGTCCCAATTTTTCCCGTGGCGAAATCTCGTTGTAGAAAAAGAAATCGAGCATGGCTCCCATGGCTTCTGTATGGGATTTAAAATGTTTTTGTGAAAATTTCCGAAAACGTTTGGCAGTTTTCTTTTTGAACCTGATTCCGATAAATGAATCCATATTTCGCCGATTTGTCGCAAATTTTTCCCTAGAAATGATGGTTTTGAGCCCGTTTGTAGCAAATTGCTGATTTTTAGAAAATCATAATAACCATAATAACCTGTATACCAGCATCTTACAATCTAAAGTAAGTTTCTAACACCGCGCAGCGTGTTACCCTCTTGCTACTCCTTTTCGTCAGCCTTAAGCTGACAAAAACCTCGTACAATTTGGCTAAAAGCCCATTGCTCATTTTTAGGAAAATAATTTCCTTGTTGATAATTTTTCGATGTGTAGGAAAATCGGCGAAAGTGAAGTAATGGATAATCCTAGCTAAATTTGAATGCTGAATTTCAGCGCTATAAAGATAATCTTTTTTATTCAATTAGAATTTTTGGAATCAGAAAAACCTTTGAAAAGTCAAAGGTTTTTCTGATTCATTTTTAAAAAAATTAAATATTGAATACATAAGTATAGCTGTATAAATGACATTGCACCTCTTCCTCGATTATTTTTCAAATGAAGTATAATTTTTCGGACGTATTAACGGATATCATCTCAAAATTTTCTTTCAACATCTTTTTTTGGAATTTTCCAAAAGTCGGTGTTGAGCTTCTTCGTTTAAATCTGAAAAATTTAAATAGACCCTATTTTTTACAATTTAGAGAATTCCATGATCTGCAAAACTATAATAATCCCCATCAGGGCTAAGTATGAGGTGATCCAATACTTTAATATCAAATAAATC
>NZ_VRLS01000084.1:0-49313 GCF_008017825.1 Mesonia sp. K4-1 | reverse complement strand
CAGTACAGGCTTTGAAAACGAGGTCTAGCCTCACACAACTGAACGTGATTGAAGTAGTTAAAGAGAGGGGATGAGCACTGTTGTCGAAGTCTAACGCTTCACCGTATATCATAACCTTAATTCTCTCGGTTCTTTCTAATTTATAGTTTAAAATTAATAAGAATCAAGCTTAAGACGTATAAAATTAATTGCTGGTTCTCGCCTACTTACGAAAGTCCTCACAGACTTTCTATCTGTGATTTATTTGCTAGATTTAATGCTTAAAACACGCAACTAATCTTATACAATCAAGTTGGCATTAATTAGGAAATTGCAACATTCAATAAAAATCATCGTCTTCTTTAAAATAGCAATCAATCAAAATAATCATATTATGAATAGAATGAGCTTATGCTTAATTGCAATAGTTATTCTAATAACATCTTGTCAATCAAATAAGAAAAAAGGAAATGTTGATTCCTCAAATGATAACGAAATATCCATTCAGGAGAGAATTGAAAATAATATCTACACAATAGAAGAAAATGGTAAAAGCGATTCTTTAGTAACTACTATTCAATCAAGAATGAAAGCACTAAATGTACCAGGGTTAAGTATTGCTGTTTTTGATAATAATGAAATTCTTTGGTCAAAGGGTTATGGCAAGAAAAATAAAGAAACAGAAGAAGATGTAAATGAAAATACAATTTTCCAAGCCGCATCAATTTCTAAACCAATTGCAAGTGTAGCAGCGTTTAAATTGATAGAGGAAGACAAATTTTCTCTTAATGACGATGTCAACTCAAAACTAAAAAGGTGGCAAGTACCCAATAATGGATTTACAAAAAAAGAAAAAGTGACACCAAGTAGAATAATGAGCCATACATCAGGGTTGAGTACATCAGGTTTTCAAGGATATAACAAAAAAGATTCAATACCAACGTTAATAGAAATATTACAAGGCAGTAAAACAACTAATTCCGAACCTGTACGTGTATTTCAAAAACCCGGAGAATCCGAATTCTATTCAGGTGGTGGAATGGAAGTATTACAAATGTTAATGGAAGATGTAAGTGGAAAAGAATTTCCTCAATTATTAAAAGATTTAGTTCTTAATCCAACTGGAATGAATAACAGTTCCTTCTCTTATCCACTTCCAGAAAAACTACGTAAGTTAATAGCCTATGGCTATGATGAAAAAGGGAAAATTATTGACGGTGGTTATCACATCTATCCCGAAAAAGCAGCAGCTGGACTTTGGAGTAATCCAACAGATTTAGCTCATTTTATGATAGCATTGGGAAAATCATACCGAGGAGAAGATAATAGTTTATTAAAACAAAAATCGGCAAAAACAATGATGACACGAGTTCCAAATGCTGGCGGAATAGGAATTGGAATAGACGGAAAAGGAAAAGCCTTTCGTTTTAGGCACACAGGAGGAAACGCTGGTTTTGTTTGTTATGCGGTATCTTTTGCTGATACTGGGCGTGGAGTTGTAATTATGACAAATTCGGACAACGGATTTCAAATAATTCACGAAATAGTAAGAGCCATTTCCAAAGAGTATAATTGGCCAGCTATGTGGATGCGTGAATAAATAGGGTTTTTCGAAGTACAGCAAACTTCTTCTATACTACAAACTGAAAAACAACGAATACCAACAAAGTACTTTGGTAAAAAAACAAGTAAAAACTCACTGATTTTTAGCTAACGTACTTCCGTAAGAATTATCCTATACTAGTCCTAATTTTGCAATAGCAAAAGCCTGTTTTAGTAACTTATTACACACAGCAATTAAAGCTAGTTTCCTACAAATGTCTTCCTCTCTTTCGTACCTCACTCGTCGGAGACAAGTCGCTACTAGCCATTCATAGATTTTTCTACAAGCCTTTTTGGGTTTGTAGGCATTTACTGTGGATAAAAACAACTAATTTCTAAGCTTTAATTGGTTTTACCTTGCTCATACTCATTCTTTGCTCATCGGAGGTAATACTATCCTGCTTTTGCCTCTCGATTTTATTCCACATTGCAGGGTATAAAACTCGAGCCTTAAATGTTAAAAAAACACCCCATTCGTACCCCACTTGTGAATTAAAAAGAAGATTAGCCTTCATCTTTGACTTATAGATCTTTTATACGATGCATCGAGATTTATGGGGTTTGAAAGGATGAACCTTTAATCATTCTAATGAATTCACTTTTTAAATTTTTTATTATGGCCCAACAATCAGGGATTATCAAATTAAAAGGAACTCTAGGGGGGATTTCTTTTTACAAGACTAGCGACGGCTATTTAGCCCGCGAAAAAGGAGGGGTAAGCGCCAAACGGATTGCTAGCGATCCGGCGTTTCAACGTACTCGAGAAAATAATGCTGAATTTTCTACGGCAGGAAAAGCAGGAAAATTAGTGCGTAATGCCTTACAGGTATTGCTGCAAAATGCTAAAGATAAACGTTGTGTAGGACGTTTAACACGTGTGCTCTTAAGTGTAGTGAAAACCGATGCGGGCAATGCTCGTGGAGAACGCAAGGTGCAAGATGGCAATATGCGTTTTCTTCACGACTTTGATTTTAATGAGAACGGTAAATTAGGTTCCACTTTCTTTACCCCTTTTGTAAGTGCTTTAGACCGTACCACAGGCGATCTTAGTTTGCAAATTGATAGTTATCAGGCTGCAGTAAGAATAGCGGCACCTCAAGGTACGACGCATTATCGTTTGAGTTTAGGGGGCGTAGAGTTAGATTTTGAAGAGCGAAGCTTTAATTTTTCGATGGAGCAAAGTGCTATTCTTCCTCACGATACTAGTGAACAACCAGCGAGTACCTTAACGGCAAATCTCAACCCAGCAAGCACATTACCCATAGTGGGAGTGATGGGGGTGGAGTTTTTTCAGGAAGTCAACGCCGAGATGTATCCGCTCAAGAACGGTAGTTATAACGCACTAGCCGTCGTGCTTGTCGATCAGGTTTAAAATGGATTTGGTGTTAAAACGGAGTTATTACCCAGATGGCTGTAATGGGACACTCTTTATTAACGGAAAGCAGCTATGCCATACCATCGAACTTCCTTGGCGGAATAATCAACGTTCCCAATCATGTATTCCGGAAGGGACTTATCGTTTGAAATTGAGATTTAGTCCGCGCTTTAAATGGCACCTACACGTGCTAGAGGTTGCACAACGGGATTTGATCTTGTTTCATCCTGCCAACCATGCACTAACAGAATTGCGAGGTTGTATAGCGCCAGTAAAAAGGCTAACAGGGCCCGGTAGGGGATTGGAATCTAGATTGGCTTTTCAGCAATTGAAACAGTTGGTGTATCCAGCTTTTCAACGAAAAGAGAAGGTACAATTAATTATTAATTCTTAAAAAAACAAAGAATATGAAAATTATAGAAAGAGCGAAAGCTCCCACCCCAAAACTGTTTCGGATATTGAGGAATATCGGCCTTACCTTGGCAGCAGTAGGGGGTGCCATTGTAACAGCGCCTGTAAGCTTACCTGCTCTGGTAACTAGTTTTGGGGGTTACCTAGCCGTAGCTGGAGGGGTTCTAAGTGGGGTAAGTCAGGTAACGGTTCAAGAAAAGAACAAACGAGAAGATGAAACCCTTTAACCTAACCTTAGGAGGAACTGCGGGAGGTACTTTGTTAAGCGTAATTCCTGTACTCGATTCTCAAGAAGTGATGAGAACCATTGCTTTGGCAGCGATTGGCGCGATGGTTAGCTTTATCGTTAGTTTTTTAATTAAAGCTTATTTAGATAAAGAGGAGTAGGTCTATTGCAGATTGAAGTGTAGTGTAAGACTGTCTAGAAATAGGCAGTCTTTTTTATATAATTCAAAATGGTAAAGCGGATAGTTAAAATTTTAAAGTAATTATACCATAAAAGGTGATGAAGATTTCAAAAAGCTAGCATACGTAAACAAATATAATAATCTTTTAAATTCTTCAATACGAACTAACTATGAAAAAAATCTTATTCCATTTCATTGCGTTGGTCTATATCTAGATTGGGATGCAAATCTCAAACTTGTCATTTCGAAGAAGGCACGACTGAGAAATCTGCTCCAATAGGGATTCAGATTGTTATTGAAAAAGATATTTCGACTCCACTGCGTTGCGCTCAATATGACAGGAAGTGATTGTCATTCCGAAGAAGGCACGACTGAGAAATCTGTTTAAATAGGGATTCAGATTGTTATGGAAAAAGATATTTCGACTTCGCTGCACTGCGCTCAATATGACAGGTTCTTTTTGTTTGTCATTTCGATGGACGAAGGACTGAGAAATCTGTTTAAAAAGAAGTTTAAGATATTAAAGAGAAAGATGCTTCTCTCCACTGCGCTGCGCTCTGCATGACAGATTATTTTGTGTCTGTAATTTCAATGTGTTAAATGCTTTCTAAGAATATTTGATTTATTATTTAAAGAGACATGACCTACAATTCCTGAGCGTAGTAAAATCAAGAAAAAAGCTTAACGTTGGATGGGAGGATAGCCTAGCGAAGCGGTTTGCTATCCGCAGGATAAAGCTTTTTAGCTGATTTTCAAGTTCAGGAAAATCAGTCTAGACTTTTTGTTTAGCTCACGCATTGCTATTTTATTGGAGTTCGTGCATCTTCTATCGAAGAGGTCTTTTCGGCAATGGAAAAGAAGAAGAAGTTTCTAGAATACTTAGGCAATAACAAAGTGAGTGAGTAAAATGAAGGGATTTTTCCTTAAAAAGAATATTTAGATTTTCTAATTTAAAGATACTTCGACTCCGCTGTGCTATACTCAGTATGACAGTGATTTTTGAATTCGTTATAATTGTTTTAAAATAAAAATCCTTTACTCCATTGCGTTTTGTTCTGGCTCAGGTTACTTGTCATTTCGATGGACGAAGGACTGAGAAATCTGCATCAACAGGAATTCAGAGTGTTAATTAAAGAGATGCTTCCCTTAACTGCGTTTCGTTCTGCATTACAGGTTCTTTTATGTCTGTCATTTCGATGGACAAAGGACTGAGAAATCTGTTTAAAATGGAGTTAGAGTTTTAATTCAAAGATATTTCGACTTCACAGCGTTCCGCTCAATATGACAGGGAGCGATTGTCATTCCGACAATTTTGTTATTTCGATAGTGTTAAAAATAGTATCGAGAAGTACTTCTAAGTACCTCCTTCAAGACGCCGAATGCTTTCTAAAAGTATATTGAAAATCAAGGAAGCAGCGAGGGCTAGAAAATGAAAAACTGTTTGTAACCGACTTGGTAAGAAGGTTGAGTTCTTTTCTTCAGCTTTTTATTTCAGTTGTTTTTTAATATCCATTCTCTGATGTAAAATTCTAACGATTTCCACAATTTCATTATCCACTTTTCGGTAAAAAATCAGATGGGATTTGATTCTCGACATTCGATAGTTTTTTCGAGTTTGCTCTGCAGATTTTCCAATCAGATCGTTGTTCGCAATAAATTCAATTTCTGCTATTATTAAATCGTAATATCTATCCGCTTGCTCCTTTGACCATTTATGGAAAGTATAAATCCAAATTTTATTTAAATCCTCAATCGCTTGTTCACTTATGCGGTACTTATTTTTACTCATAAGTGTTTGTTATGTAGCTCAGTCAGATTTTGTTTTGGATCAAAATTTTCCACAAATCCACTATCTTCACCTATTTTGAGAGCCTTAATCAGTTCTCTTTCTTTTTTTTCTTCACGTTCTAACAAACGTAATGCGGAACGAATCACTTCGCTAACCGAACCATATCTTCCAGAGTTTACTTCTTCTTTAATAAAATCTTCAAAATGATTACCGAGTGATATTGATGTGTTTTTTCCCATTCTGATTGTATATTTACTCAAATATACCAAATCTTGGTAACGCAACCAAATCAACTCCCGGTAGCTTACATTTCAAGTTCAGGAAAATCAGTCTAGACTCCTGCACGTTTGCTTCTTTTCGGCAATGGGAAAGAAGAAGAAGTTTCTAGAATACTTAAGCAATAACAAAGTGAGTGAGTAAAAAGAAGGGATTTTTCCTTAAAAAGAATATTTAGATTTTCTAAGTTAAAGATACTTCGACTCCACTGCGCTACGCTCAATATGACAGTAAGCGATTGTTATTCCAACAATTTTGTCATTTCGATGGACGGAGGACTGAGAAATCTGCTTAAAAGAGGAATTCAAAGTGTTAAAAAACAAAAAACTATGACTGTTTAATCCAGAGCTCCTATTTTTCTGCTAACTGCTAACTGCTAACTGCTAACTGCTAACTGCTAACTGCTAACTGCTAACTGCTAACTGCTAACTGCTAATAAAACAAAAACTCGCCATAAAGATTTCAAAAAAGCTAGAAGAAGTAAATAAACATAATTATCTTTGAAATCCTTCAATACGAACCCATTATGAAAAAAATTTTATTTCCATTCATTGCATTGGCATTTATCGCTTGTAATGATTCAAAAGAAAATCAAGAAACCGCAGAGAAAGACATGGCATTAACCTACCCTGAAACAAAAAAAGTAGATACGGTAAATACTTATTTTGGGACCGAAGTAAAAGATCCTTACCGTTGGTTAGAAGATGATCGAAGTGAAGAAACTGAAGCTTGGGTAAAAGCAGAAAATGAGGTAACCTTCGATTATTTAAGTAAAATCCCTTATCGAGATACCTTAAAAAACCGACTTTCAGCATTGTGGAATTATGAAAAAGTAGGTGCTCCTTATAAGGAAGGTGATTATACCTATTTCAGTAAAAATGACGGCTTACAAAATCAATATGTCATCTATCGTTATAAAACAGGGGAAGATCCTGCTACGGCAAGTGTATTTTTAGATCCCAATCAATTTAGTGAAGACGGGACAACTTCTTTAGGAGGTATGAGTTTTTCTGAAGATGGTAAAACTATGGCATATTCTATTTCTGAAGGCGGAAGCGATTGGAGAAAAGTAATGGTGATGAATGTGGAGACTAAAGAGATCGTAGAAGATACCTTAGTAGATGTGAAGTTTAGCGGCATGTCTTGGAAAGGTAATGAAGGCTTTTATTATTCTAGCTATGATAAGCCTAAGGGGAGTGAGCTTTCAGCAAAAACAGATCAACATAAACTATTTTACCACAAATTAGGAACTCCGCAAAAAGAAGATCATCTTATTTATGGGGGTACACCAAAAGAAAAACATAGATATGTAGGAGGAAGTGTAACCGAAGATAACCGCTATTTGATTATTAGAGCGAGTACCTCTACCTCGGGAAATAAACTCTTCTTAAAAGATTTATCTCAGCCTAATAGTGAGCTTGTTACGATTATTGGAAATACCGATACCGATACCTACGTGATTGAAAATAAAGGGAGCAAACTCTTTATAGTCACCAATAAAAATGCTCCGAATAAAAAGATTGTCAGCGTTGATGCATCGCAACCTCAACCTGAAAATTGGGTAGATTTTATCCCAGAAACGGAACATGTATTGAGTCCGTCTACAGGCGGAGGTTATTTCTTTACAGAATATATGGAAGATGCGGTTTCAGCCGTAAAACAATACGATTATGAAGGGAATCTAGTTAGAGAGGTACAGCTTCCAGGTTTGGGTAGTATTGGAGGTTTTGGAACGAAGAAAGAAGAGAAAGAATTATATTTCTCATTTACCAACTATGTAACCCCAGGGAGTATTTATAAGTATGATATTGAGGCAGGGACTTCAGAATTATTTCGTCAGCCTCAAATAGATTTCAATTCAGCTGACTACGAAAGTAAGCAGGTATTTTATACCTCAAAAGACGGGACTCAAGTTCCTATGATGATTACTTACAAAAAAGGAGTAGAGCTCAACGGGAAAAACCCTACCATTCTGTATGCGTATGGCGGATTCAATATAAGTCTGACTCCCTCTTTTAGCATCACCAATGCCGTATGGATGGAGCAAGGCGGTATTTATGCAGTAGCCAATCTTCGCGGGGGTGGAGAATACGGAAAAGAATGGCACGATGGCGGAATCAAAACTAAAAAGCAAAATGTGTTCGACGATTTTATCGCTGCTGCGGAATATTTAATCGATAAGAAATACACTTCTAGTGATTACTTAGCTATACGTGGAGGCTCTAATGGAGGATTGCTAGTAGGGGCAACCATGGTTCAGCGTCCAGAGCTTATGAAAGTAGCTTTACCTGCAGTAGGTGTTCTAGATATGTTACGCTACCATACTTTTACCTCGGGTGCAGGTTGGGCCTATGATTATGGTACAGCCGAAGACTCTAAAGAAATGTTTGAGTACCTTTATAAGTATTCTCCGGTTCATAATGTAAAAGCAGGAATTGAATATCCAGCCACCTTAGTGACGACGGGAGATCATGATGACCGAGTAGTGCCAGCGCACAGTTTTAAGTTTGCGGCAGAACTGCAAGCCAAACAAGCAGGAAGTAACCCTGTGTTAATTCGTGTGGAAACCAACGCAGGTCATGGTGCTGGGACTCCGGTAAGTAAAACCATTGATCAATACGCCGATATTTATGGTTTTACGCTTTGGAATATGGGATACAATGAACTACCTTAACAAGGACATATAACTAAAAAAAAAGCGCTTGTTTTTCACAAGTGCTTTTTTTATTCTATAGATATTTTTTTATGTAATTTGTGCTACTGGAGGCATCAAGTTAACCTTTTAAATTTCAATGGAGAGGAGTTGACTGTTCTTATCAATACAAATTCTCTTGATTTGAGTCATTCGGGATGGAAATGAATGCAGAACTTTGGTTTACTTAGATCTATAAGACAACAGAAAACTATTCCCCGAAAGCGTAAAGTATTTGTTTTACCCAATAATCATCCCTGCGATAGTGGCTGAAAGTAATGAAGCTAACGTTCCTCCAATCACAGCTTTTAAACCAAATTTAGAAAGTGTTTTACGTTGTCCTGGTGCTAAAGAGCCAATACCTCCTAATTGAATCCCAATAGAAGCAAAATTGGCAAATCCGCATAACATATAGGTCGCCATGATTATTGATTTCTCATAAGTAAGGCTTAATGCTGTTGCAGGATCTTTTAATTCAGCTAATTGAATGTAACCTACAAATTCGCTTGCTGCAAGTTTAATTCCTAAGAGTTGCCCCATAAGCATCATATCTTCGGTGGCCACACCTACTAACCACATAAGAGGAGCGAAAACAGTTCCTAGAATGGCTTCAATAGAAAAACTTTGGTAGGGGGTGTTTGCGGCTAAAAATCCGTTAAGGTGAGTCCAATCTCCAATTTTAGCAAAACCATAATTAATCATAGCAATAAGCGCTACAAACACAAGAAGCATAGCTCCAACATTAGCAGCTAGTTTAAGACCTTCGGTAGTTCCATTAGCGATAGCATCTAGGATATTAGTTCCAATTTTCTCCTCTGAAACTTCTACACTTGTATTGATTTTTTCCTGCTGAGGGTATAATATTTTAGATATGATAATAGCACCAGGTGCAGCCATGACAGATGCTGCCAATAAATGTTTCGCAAACTCTAATCGAACAACAGGATCATCGCCACCTAAGAAACCAATGTAGGCTGCTAAAACCCCACCAGCTACCGTAGCCATACCGCCAACCATCACCAAAAGAATTTCAGATTTGGTCATTCGCTCTAAGTAAGCTTTAATCATTAATGGAGCTTCAGTTTGTCCTAAGAAAATATTTCCAGCCACACTTAAGCTTTCTGCCCCAGAGATGCCCATCAACTTGGTAAGCACCCAAGCCAGCCCCTTAACAACCACTTGAATGACTCCCAAATAAAAGAGTATAGAGGTTAATGCGGAAAAGAAAATAACGGTAGGTAATACTTGAAATAAGAATATAAAGCCAAAGCTTTCTACATCCATCATTCCGCCAAGTAAAAACTCACTACCCGCGGCGGTAAAATCTAATATTTTCACGAATATTTTTCCTACAAATTCAAAAGCTACTTGTACCCAATAAACTCTTAAGACTCCATAAGCTAAGAGAAGTTGAGCACCAAGACCAACACCAACTGTTTTCCAATTAATGGCTTTACGGTTGCTGCTTAGTAAGAATGCGATCACTAATAGAGAGAACATCCCTAAGGCTCCGCGCCAAAAACTTTGAAAGGTGAAGCCTTTACTTTTTATAATGTTCTTCGTAGGAAGTAACAAGGTTTCTTTGGCTACAGAATTTACTTGAGAAAGCTGTATTTCTTTCTCATTTTCGATTAAGGTAAGCGTAGAATCTGTGAGTGTAGAAATCTTAAATTTACGAATGCTGTCTTGTGGCTGATCGTAAAAAAAGAGTAATAATTTATTTTGTAGAAGGTAGTTTCCCTTAGCGGAAATACTGTCTCTAAAGCTGTATTGAAAAACTCCGCTCTGGAGGTTAAGCTCATCAAAGTCTAGCGATGTAGTTGGAGAACTCTCAATTTTCCAGTCTTTTTCTATAGTTTGAGCATTTACGAAGCCTAAACTGATCATAGAAAAGAAGAAAATAATTTGTAACTGTCTTTTCATAAAATTATTTTCTTTTTGAGATTTCATCTCTTAACCTTGCTGCTTCTTCATAATCTTCTTTATTTACAGCTTTTTCTAATTCCTTTTCTAAATCTTGAATTGATTTTTTAGGAGTTTCACTTTTAGAAGGGCTATCCTCACTCAAATCTTCTTCATCAAACTCTTTATTGATCATCAATTGAGTTTCTTGTAAAGGATCATCTTCATCTTCATCTTCTTTCTCATCGGTTTTAAGATAGATTCCAGCTTTTTCAAGAATGTTTTGGTAGGTGAAAATAGGCGCGTTAAAACGTAGTGCTAATGCAATAGCATCACTGGTTCTAGCGTCGATAATTTCCTCTATTTTATCACGTTCGCAAATAAGGCTAGAATAGAAAACCCCATCTACCAACTTATGAATAATCACTTGTTTCACTTGAATTGAAAAGCGATCTGAAAAGCTTTTAAAAAGATCGTGAGTTAAGGGTCGTGGTGGTCTTATGTCTTTCTCTAAAGCAATAGCAATAGATTGTGCTTCAAAAGCACCGATGACTATGGGAAGTTGCCTTTGACCTTCCATTTCACTTAGCAATAAGGCGTAAGCTCCATTTTGGGTTTGGCTGTAAGAAATTCCTTTAATCGTTAAACGCACTAAACTCATACATCAAAAAATCAAAAATAATAAATAAAAAAGCGGTCTAAATAAGGACATTACATATTTAGACCGCCCTATAAATTAGGGGCACAATTTATAAAAATTATGCGTTATTCGCCTTAAATTCTTTTAATTTTTCTGTAAGCTTTGGTAGAACTTCAAAAGCATCACCTACAATTCCGTAATCTGCTGCTTTGAAAAAAGGAGCTTCTGGATCGTTATTGATGACAACTTTAGTTTTTGAAGCATTGATACCAGCTAAATGCTGAATGGCCCCAGAAATCCCCACAGCAATATATAAGTTAGAAGCCACTGGTTTTCCTGTTTGCCCTACGTGTTCGCTATGTGGTCTCCAACCCATATCACTTACAGGTTTAGAACATGCGGTTGCAGCGCCAAGAGTTTCAGCAAGATCTTCTATCATTCCCCAGTTTTCAGGACCTTTTAATCCTCTACCCCCAGAAACCACGATCTCTGCATCTGCAATAGTAACTTTGTCCTTTGCTTTGTCAACCGACTCTACGTTTACTGTAAAATCTCCTTCCGCTAAAGTAGGAGCGAAGTCTTCTATAGAAGCTTCCGTATTGTTTTCTACTAAACCGTAAGCATTTTTAGAAACCCCAATAACTTTTACCTCTGTAGAAATGTTAGTCACATTAAAAGCTTTGTTAGTAAAAGCTGTTCTTTTTACTTGAAAAGGCTCTGTGCTGCTAGGTAATTCTACCACGTTAGAAGCGTAACCTGCTTCTAGATCTACTGCTAAAATTGGAGCGATATATTTGTCGTTAGCCGTTTGACCGATAACCACTACTTTTGCATCTTCATTTTTTGCAGCTTGAGCAATAGCATCGGCATAAGCTTCGGCATTAAATTTTGCTAATTTATCACTAGCCACATTTAATACTTTCGAAACTCCGTAGTTTCCTAAAGATGCGTTATCATTTGCATTAATGCTTATTGCGGTTACTGTTGTACCTAATTGATCTGCAACTCCTTTTGCGTAAGAAGCAGCTTCGTAAGAGGCTTTTTTAAATTTTCCGTTTTCGGATTCTATATATACTAAAACTGACATGTTTTTATTTTTAGAGTTTATAAAATTAACTGATTTAACAATTTCAAAAGCTTAAATTACTTTTGCTTCGTTATGTAATAAGTTAATCAATTCGTCAAGATTATCTTCACTAACTAATTTCACATCTCCTTTAGGAGCTGGTTTTTCAAATTTTTCAGAAGAAGTAAAAGCTTCAGCATTTGAAGGTTCAACTACATTTAAAGGCTTTTTTCTTGCCATCATAATCCCTCTCATATTTGGGATTTTAAGATCGCTTTCTTCTACTAATCCTTTTTGACCTCCAATCACTAATGGTAAACTTGCTGTAAGGGTTTCTTTACCACCATCTATTTCTCTAATAGCAGTAGCTTTATCTCCGTCAACCTCTAAGCTTACACAAGTGTTTACAAAATTCGCACCTAAGATCTTAGCCATCATTCCTGGTACCATTCCTCCATTATAATCAATAGATTCTCTACCTGCAATGACTAAATCGTAATTACCATCTTTGGCTACTTTAGCTAATTCTTTAGCTACTTGAAAACCATCTTTAGCTTCCGTATTTACTCTAATGGCATTATCTGCTCCAATAGCAAGGGCCTTTCTTAAAGTAGGCTCAGTTTCAGCGCCTCCAACATTTACGACATCTACACTGGCTCCTTGTTTTTCTTTGAACCACATTGCACGAGTTAGTCCAAACTCGTCATTAGGGTTAATTACAAACTGAACGCCATTGGTGTCAAACTTGGTATCCCCATCTGTAAAATTTATTTTTGATGTGGTATCTGGTACGTGACTTATACAGACTAATATTTTCATGTGTTCTATAGTTTTTTTGTGCTATTTAAAAAATGTACTGCGAATATAATAAAATATACTTAAAAATACTATGCTTGCATAATAATTTTTTCCTGAAAAGTTATAGTATTTAGACATGTGAATGTTTACTTTTGCGTTGGTTAAAAATTATAGATAACAGTTATCATGAGGACAATTCAATTTAGAGAGGCGGTTTGCGAAGCGATGAGCGAAGAAATGCGTCAAGACGAAGCCGTTTATTTAATGGGGGAAGAAGTTGCTGAATATAATGGAGCATACAAAGCTTCTAAAGGCATGTTAGATGAATTTGGACCAGAAAGGATGATAGATACCCCTATATCTGAAGCTGGATTTAGTGGGATTGGTGTAGGGTCTACCTTAGTAGGAACTCGTCCTATCGTAGAGTTTATGACATTCAATTTCTCTTTAGTAGGAATAGATCAAATCATAAATAACGCTGCTAAAATCAGACAAATGTCTGGAGGGCAATTTAATTGTCCTATTGTTTTTAGAGGGCCAACTGCTTCGGCGGGACAATTGGGAGCTACGCACTCACAGGCTTTTGAGAGTTGGTATGCAAACTGTCCTGGTTTAAAAGTTATCGTTCCTTCAAATCCTTATGATGCTAAAGGATTATTAAAGTCGGCTATACGAGATGAAGACCCAGTGATTTTTATGGAGAGTGAGCAAATGTATGGGGATAAAGGGGAAGTGCCAGAAGAAGAGTACACCATTCCAATAGGAAAAGCAGATATAAAAAGAGAAGGAGAAGATGTGACAATCGTATCTTTTGGGAAAATTATTAAAGAAGCTTACGCTGCTGCGGAAAAATTAGAAGAAGAAGGAATCTCTTGTGAGGTTATCGATCTAAGAACAGTAAGACCATTAGATTACGAAACTGTAATTGCTTCCGTAAAGAAAACCAATAGATTAGTAATATTAGAAGAGGCTTGGCCTTTTGGAAATGTTTCTACAGAGCTTTCTTACCAAGTGCAAGAACAAGCATTCGACTTTTTAGATGCTCCTATCTTAAAAATTAATACGGCAGATACACCTGCACCATATTCACCTGTTCTTTTAAAAGAATGGTTGCCAAATAGTGAAGATGTTGTTAAAGCTGTAAAAAAGGTAATGTATAAATAAAATTATACTCCTATATTTGAAGCCTTATCATTTTAGATAAGGCTTTTTTTATTTATGAAATTTAACTTTTTACTTCTTACACTATTATTTCTCGGCTCTATTGGTTATGCACAAACCAAAATTGGAGGTTACGTAAAAGACACTAATGGTGATCCCATCCCTTTTGTTAACGTAGTATTTTCTAATTCATCGGAAGGTACGATTACGAACGACGATGGTAGTTACTATATACAGTCAGATAAATCCTACAAAAGCGTTGTATTTTCATTCATTGGTTTTAAATCTAAAACGATCGATTTAGAAAGTTCAACTACTTATAAAATGGAAATTATTTTAGAAGAGGAGGAGAGTGCCTTATCTGAAGTCGTTATTTATCAAGGAAAAACTTCTAAAAAAAATAACCCTGCGATAGATATTTTAAAAAAAATCTGGGAAAATAGACGAGAAAACGGGGTCAAAAAATTTGATCAATACCAATTTAAAAAATACGAAAAACAAGAATTTGATTTAAATACCATTGATAGTTCTCTAGTAAATAGTAGAATTTTTAATGGGATGGAATTTATATTCGATCAGACCGATACCAATACTGTTACCGGAAAAACATACCTGCCTATTTTTATAAATGAAGCTGTTTATAAGGTATATGGAGATAATAACCTTAATGAAGAGAAAGAAGTACTTCTAGGGAATAAAAACTCAGGTTTTAGTGATAATCAAACCCTTATTGCTTTTATTAAAGACTTGTATGCCGACTATAATGTATATGATAATTACTTGAAATTTTTCGATAAAAGCTTTGTAAGTCCGTTAAGTACAACAGGAGTAGATAATTATAATTATGTGCTGGCAGATAGTACTTTTATCGATAACAAATGGTGTTACAAAATTGTCTATTATCCAAGGCGTAAAAATGAACTTACGTTTAAAGGGGACTTTTGGGTAAACGATACTACGTGGGCTATTAAGAATATTAAACTTCAGGTTACTAAAAGCGCTAATATAAACTGGGTAAAAGAAATCTATATAGAGCAAGATTTTAAAGTTTTAAATGACTCTGTGTTCTTAATTACAAGAGATCATTTTATGTCTGATTTTGCTTTTAATAAAAAGCAAGAATCTCGCGGAGTGTACGGTAAGAGAACCACTCTTTACGACGATTATAAATTTGATATAGAAAAAGGCTCGGCATTCTATAAGGAAAGGGCAGACCCTTATCAGGAGTATGTATATGATCGAGACAGTACCTTTTGGGATAACAATAGATTAGAAGGTTTAAATAAAGATGAGAAGCAGGTGTATACCATGCTCGACACTTTAAAAACAGTAAAAGCTTTTAAACGATTGTATAATATAGGAAGTGTACTAGCATCAGGTTATATAGAGTTTGATAATTTTGATTTCGGACCCATATTCTCAACCTTCGGTTATAATGATGTAGAAGGTATTAGGGTGAGAATGGGAGGAAGAACCTATTTTAGCAGAAATGATCCTTGGCGTATTGAAGGTTATACCGCATATGGTTTTAAAGACGATAAATTTAAATATGGTATCGCAGGAAAATGGCTTTTAGATAGAAGATCGCGACTCATTGTTTCAGGGGGAAACCGCAGGGACATAGAGCAATTAGGAGCAAGTTTAACCAATACCAATGATGTGTTGGGAAGAAGTCTTGCATCATCTTCTTTAATAACGGTGGGCTCTAATACCAGTCTAACCGATATTAATTTATCTACCGTTTCTTTTGAATTAGAGCCTCTTAAAAATTTTAATATAAGAATAGGAGGGTCTCATCGTACGCTTAAATCGGCTTCAGATCAGTTTAGCTTAGCTTATTTTACAGATGAAGCAAGAACACAAACCACTAACGAGATTACTCAAACCGAGATCTCTACCATCTTAAGTTATTCTCCTGGAAGAAAAACCTCAGGCTACGGAGTAGATAGAACAATTATAAACGACGGTGATTTTGCTCGTCTTTTCTTTAATTATTCCCTAGGTGTTAAAGATCTTATCGATAGTGACTTTGATTATAAACGAGTACAATTTTTCTACAGACAACCTTGGCAAGTAGGAGGTTTTGGTAAACTAACTTCAACCTTTGAAGCTGGGAAAACCTTTGGAGAAGTACCTTTAGGTTTACTGAATGTCGTGCCGGGAAACCAAACCTTATTTTCCATTTTCGGAACCTTTCCTTTATTAGATTTTTATGAATTTGTGACCGATTCTTACACCAGTTTGCATATAGAACATAACTTCAACGGAAGGTTTTTTAGTAGAATTCCCATTGTAAGAGACTGGAATTTAAGAGAAATTGTTTCTATTCGCGGAGTAATTGGTGATATTTCTGAAGAAAATCAGTTATTAAATGCCTCTACTTCCAATCCCGTTTTATTCGCTCCAAGTGAACAAGTTTACTGGTCTTATAGTGTGGGAGTAGGCAATATCTTTAAAGTATTTCGTATAGATGCTCACTTTCGTGGAAACTATTTTGACAATCCAGGAGCAAGAAGTTTTGGAGTAACTGGCTCATTCGGATTTTATTTCTAAAATAAAGTGCTCATTCAAGGATATTTATTAAATTTGCAATCTTGTTTTTTGAGAAATAATTAATACAATAAGTATAATGACATTTGATGTTTTAGTAGAAATTCCTAAAGGAAGTAGAAATAAATACGAATACGATTTTGAGTTCAAAAAGATTCGTTACGATAGAATGATTTTTTCTTCAATGATGTATCCTGCAGACTACGGTTTTGTTCCAGAAACTTTAGCTTTAGATGGGGATCCTTTAGATGTATTGGTATTGGTAACAGAACCTACTTTTCCTGGTTGTGTAATAGAGGTTAAACCAATTGGAGTTTTTCATATGGCCGATGAAAAAGGTCCAGATGAAAAAATTATCTGTGTTCCTGTTAGCGATCCAATATGGAATAGATATAACGATTTAAACGAGTTAAACCCACACCGTATTAAAGAAATCGAGCATTTCTTTCAAGTATATAAAGACTTAGAAGAAAAGAAAGTTGATGTTGGTGGATGGGGAGATGCTAAAGAAGCAAAAGACATCGTTAACCAATGTATCAAAAGATACGAAGATAGCGATATCCCAAGAGAAGAAGTAAGTATCAAATAATTTATTTGGTCCACAGTTATATATAAAGCAACACTTTTAAAGTGTTGCTTTTTTTTTGCTTTTAAATTAAATTGTTTAGGTCGGGTTATTAATTTGATAGTAGAAGTTTGTTTTTGATGTGTATTAATTGCTTATAAGTAAAAATCATTAGTAATTACATTGAAATTTCACATATAAAGTTTAGATTTAACAGAATTTAAACAATCTTTATATGGAGTCAAATATTATTTTCTTACCCATAGCTTTAGCTATTTTGGGTATCATCTTTATGATTGTAAAAGCAAATTGGGTTAAAAAACAATCTGCTGGAAGTGAACGAATGCAATCCATTTCAAAAAGTATTAAAGAAGGAGCACTCGCTTTTTTAAATGCAGAGTACCGCTTATTACTCATTTTTGTCGTTCTTGCTTCCATTGCACTTTACGGAGTTTCTTATGCGGTCGAATCTACGAGTTGGATGATCATCCCTGCTTTTATTATCGGAGCTGTATTTTCTGCCTTAGCGGGAAATATAGGTATGCGAATCGCTACCGAAGCAAATGCCCGAACCGCCGAAGCTGCAAAAACAAGTTTGCCTAAAGCATTAAAAATATCTTTTAGTGGAGGAACGGTGATGGGGTTAGGTGTTGCCGGCTTAGCGGTACTAGGTTTAAGCCTATTATTTCTTTTATTCCTCAATCAGTTTATTACCGATACAGGTACATTTTATACAGATATGACGATCGTGTTAGAAACCTTAGCGGGATTTTCGCTTGGCGCGGAATCAATTGCGTTATTTGCTCGTGTAGGAGGAGGGATTTATACCAAAGCTGCCGATGTAGGAGCCGATTTGGTGGGAAAAGTAGAGGCTGGTATCCCGGAAGATGATCCTAGAAATCCTGCAACAATTGCAGATAACGTAGGAGATAATGTAGGTGATGTTGCGGGAATGGGAGCCGATTTATTTGGAAGTTACGTAGCGACAGTTTTAGCGGCGATGGTATTGGGAAATTATTTGATAAGAGATATGTCTGGAGATACCCTGTTTACTGATGCATTTAATAATATGGGGCCTATTTTGCTTCCGTTGGTAATAGCGGGAGTAGGAATTTTGGCGTCAATTATAGGAACCTTTTTAGTAAGTATAAAGTCTAACGATGCCAAAGAAAATAAAGTACAAGCTGCATTAGATAGGGGAAATTGGGTAGCTATATTTCTCACCTTAATCGCAAGTTGGTTTTTAATTGAATGGATGCTTCCACAAACAATGGAAATGCAATTTTTTGGGGAAGGGATTAAAGAAATACCTTCTATAAATGTGTTTTGGGCTGCGGTAATAGGTTTGGCGGTAGGAGCATTAATTTCGGTGGTGACTGCGCATTACACGAGTCTAGGGAAAAAACCAGTATTAAATATTGTGAAAAATAGCTCTACAGGTGCGGCTACCAATATTATTGCAGGTTTGGCTGTAGGAATGAAATCTACTTTTTTATCGGTGTTATTATTTGCGGCAGCGATTTATGGTTCTTACGAATTTGCAGGATTTTACGGAGTGGCATTAGCGGCTTCGGCGATGATGGCTACTACAGCTATGCAATTGGCGATTGATGCCTTCGGACCTATTGCAGATAATGCAGGTGGAGTGGCTGAAATGAGCGAACTACCCGATGAGGTTCGCGAACGTACCGATATTTTAGATTCTGTTGGAAATACCACAGCTGCTGTAGGAAAAGGGTTTGCTATTGCTTCAGCGGCATTAACAGCTTTAGCCTTGTTTGCAGCCTATGTAACGTTTACAGGAATTGATGGTATCAATATTTTTAAAGCCGATGTACTTGCCGCCCTTTTCGTAGGAGGGATGATTCCTGTAATTTTTTCCGCTTTAGCGATGGAATCTGTAGGAAAGGCAGCCATGGAAATGGTGCAGGAAGTAAGACGTCAGTTTAAAGAGATTCCCGGAATTATGGAAGGAACCGCCACGCCAGAATATGCGAAATGCGTAGATATTTCTACCAAAGCTGCTTTACGCGAAATGATTTTGCCAGGATTAATAACTATCATTTCACCGATCATCGTCGGACTTATATTTGGAGCTGAGCCACTTGGTGGATATATGGCTGGAGTTTGTGTAAGTGGTGTGATGTGGGCTATTTTTCAAAACAATGCTGGGGGAGCCTGGGATAATGCCAAAAAATCTTTTGAGGCTGGAGTAGAAATTAACGGTCAGATGACTTACAAGGGAAGCGATGCGCATAAAGCTGCAGTCACTGGTGATACGGTAGGAGATCCTTTTAAAGATACCTCAGGTCCGTCTATGAATATTTTAATTAAGCTTACGTGTTTAGTCGGTTTGGTCATTGCTCCTATTTTAGGAAATCATTCTAATGACATTGAGGTGGGAGTAGCTCTCGATAAAAATGAATCTACAATCGTTCAAAAAGAAATGGTGAACAAGGAAGGTGTTTCAAAGAATGAAAATTCAGCAACCTCAACTTACGAAATCACAAAAAATGAGGAAGTTGTTTTTCAGAATAAAAAGGAATAAAATAGATAATGTTTAAAAAACTTGAGGCATCTTCATCAAGTTAAAAATGTTATAAACTCCGACTTTTATGTCGGAGTTTTTGCTATTATAGTGTGGTCAAACGATAAAATCTATATGAACTACGATGACGTTATAACCTTAGGGATCTCATTTGGGTTGGGAATGTTGGTAGGGATGCAACGCGAAACCACCAATAATAAAATGGCTGGGGTAAGGACATTTACCCTAATTACCATTTTGGGTACGCTTACAGGTTTTTTAAGTATAGAGTTTAATAACCCTTATTTATTACCCGTGCTAGCTTTAGCCATAACATCTTTATTGGTAATGGCTAATGTGGTAAAGTTAAAACAAACTCCTGGTGAAAATATGGGGCAAACTACCGAGGTTGCTGCTCTTATCATGTTTGCTGTGGGGGCATATCTTGTGGTAGGGAGCCAAATTATTGGGGTGATGATAGGCGGACTTTTAGCCATTCTTCTCTATGTAAAAGAACACTTGCACGGATTTATAGAGAAATTGAAAGATAAAGACTTATCGGCTATTATGACGTTTGTGGGAATTACCCTTGTTATTTTGCCTATTCTTCCAGACGAAACTTACGGACCGCTAGATGTCCTTAACCCTAAAAATATATGGTTAATGGTTTCTCTTATTGTAGGAATAAGTGTTTTTGGGTATTTTGTGTATAAATGGTTGGGCAAAAAAGCCGGACTTATTTCTAATGGTATCCTTGGCGGACTTATAAGTAGTACGGCAACCACGGTAAGCTTTGCCAGAATAACCAAAGGAAAAAAAGCAGGAGAGAAATTAGCAGCCTTCGTTGTATTAGTAGCAGTAACTGTTTCCTTAATTAGGGTTTTAATAGAAATAGCGGTAATTGTCCCTCATAAAATCGGAGAAATTATACTTCCTTTTATAGCGCTTTTTATATTTATGAGTTTGTTGTGTGTAGCGATGTTCTACTTCATCAATAAAGAAGCAAAAAATGAAGAACTTCCAGAACATAAAAATCCAGCGCAATTTAAAAGTGCCTTAATCTTTGGAATCATTTATTCGGTTATATTACTTGTGGTAGCCTTTACGGAAAAAGAATTCGGAAATCAAGGTTTGTATATCGCTTCCATTATTGGGGGACTGGCCAACAAAGATGCCATCACCTTGTCGCTTTCTCGAATGATTGGAGGTGGAGTTGATGCTGCTTTAGGCTGGCGACTTATTATGACAGCAGTAATTTCAAATCTGGCTTTTAAGGTGATCATTGCTATAGCTTTAGGTAGCAAAAAACTTACCAAATGGATATTGATAGCGATGTCACTTTCTATAGCATTTGGATTACTTTTAATTTGGCTTTGGCCAGCATCTTGGCATCTTTAAAATTTGAATTTTATGTTTTTTAACCTTTTTAAAAAAGATCCTTTACAGATAATTACTTTTCAATCCTACGGTACAGATAAACATTTGTATGCAAGAGGAAGAGCCTTAGAAGATGAGTCTATAGATCTAAATAAAAATAACTGGTTCCAGCTGTTAGTTAATTCTTGGAAACGTTTTGAAACCGATGAAATAAAACACACCACTCTAAATTTAAAACTATCCAGTCTTAACGTATATAAGGTAAAAACTGATACCAGAGGTTACTTTAATATTGATGAGCCCGCAAAAGGCTTAAGAACATTTTGTAATGACGAAGGCTGGCTATCTTATGAAGTTTCTTACGACGATGTAGATATTTTAAAGAAAATTACCTCTCAAAATAGATTTCCTGGAGAGATTTTAATTCCCAGTGAAAAAGCTGAGTACGGAGTAATTTCAGATATTGATGATACCATATTACACACTGGAGTAGCCTCTTTTTTAAAATTAAGAGTCTTATTTAATACTTTTTTTAAACCTGCAAGCAGTAGAATTCCTCTAAAAGGGGCGGCAGATTTTTATCATAAATTACACCGAGGAAAGACAGGGAAAGCGGTAAACCCTGTTTTTTATGTGAGTCACAGTCCGTGGAATTTATACCGATATTTAGAATTGTTTCTAAAACATAACAATTTTCCAAAAGGACCTATTTTACTCCGAGACTTTTCCAAATCATTTTTTGGCAAAAAAACAGCTCAAAGCAAAAAACCACAAAAACAGCATGAGATAGTGAATGTTTTTAAAATGTATCCTAAGCTAAGTTTTATTTTAATAGGTGATAGTGGAGAGAAAGATGGTGAAATTTACAAGGAGATCGCTAACCAATTCCCTGGCAGGGTGCTTGCTATCTATCTACGTAGTATAAATAATGCAAAAAAATTAGAGTTGGTAGAAAAGATGATGCACGGGTATAATCAAACTCCTTATTTGTTGGTGAAAGATTCTCAGGAAGCCATCGTACATGCTAGAGAAAACGGATTTATAAAATAAAAAAAAGCGAGATCAATCTCGCTTTTTTATGTTGTATGTAGAATTGTTTAGGTCGTTTCTGGATCAATAAACACATTGGTTTTTTGACGTTTATTTTTAGCGTCTTTTCTAGGCATAGTTCTAAAAATTACATCCCAAAACGGAGAAGAAACTCCAAATGCCCTGTCCGATTCTCTGTAATGGTGAATACTGTGGTGATGCCATAGTATTTTTAGAAAATTATTAGGCACTTTAAAAGCGTGAACCGAATAATGTACTGCTAGATAAGCAGCGTAACCTACTAAAAAGCCTGCTAGAAAACCAAATGCATAATCTCCTAAAATCGCTCGATAAATAATAAAAAATACTGTAGCGATAATTAAACTTAGTAAGGGAGGCATAGCCAGTCTAGACTTATCTTTAGGATAATCATGATGTACCCCGTGCATGGTGTAAGAAATTTTCTTCTTACGTTCAGAAGTTGCAGGGATATGATATAAATAGCGATGCATGATATATTCAATCAAGGTAAAAAATAACAAGCCCGCAAAAAATAATAAAATCATAGAAGGAGCTGTAAACCCTTTTTCAATAATACCATAATAAATAAGCGCAGCTGCAATAACCGAAAATATAATTAAGGGTAACGATATATGCGTATGCGTTAACTTTTCTAAAATAGGATTGTCAAATAATTTTGGTGACCCTTTGTGTTTCGGTCTTTTTAATTTCGTCGATTCCATCTTTTTCATTTTTAAAATAATCCGTTAATTTCTGCATCAATCTTGTTGATTATTTCTCCCAAATCTTCAGGGTTATCTACAAAATTGATGTCATCTACATCAATGATCAACAAATTCCCTTTGTTGTAAGTAGCAATCCAAGCTTCATAACGTTCATTTAATCGGCTCAAATAATCAATAGAAATCGTATTTTCATAATCTCTACCTCGCTTGTGTATTTGTGCGACCAAATTAGGAATACTACTTCTTAAATATATTAATAAATCTGGACCACTGGTAACACTTTCCATTAAATCAAAAAGAGAAGAATAGTTTTTAAAATCCCTATTCGTCATGAGACCCATGGCGTGTAAATTAGGCGCAAAAATAAATGCGTCTTCATATATCGTACGATCTTGTATAATGTTTTTGCCGCTTTCGCGGATTTCTAATACCTGTCGAAACCTAGAGTTTAAAAAATATACCTGAAGGTTAAAAGCCCAACGCTCCATGGTGTTGTAGAAGTCTTCCAAATAAGGGTTTTCAAGAACATCTTCAAACTGTGGTTCCCAGTTGTAATGTTTAGCCAAAAGTTTGGTCAGCGTTGTTTTTCCGGCTCCTATATTTCCGGCAATAGCTACATGCATAAGATCTATTTTGCTAGGTTAATGAGGTAGTGATATACGTTTTTATTGTCGTAAAGATAAAGGTTTTCATTATTCAAGTAAAAATCTTTAACGTGTTTTTCAGAAATAGGAAGGTTTAAAAACTCTCCTTGCATAGCTTTTAAAAACTGAAAACCTTCGTCGTTTTGGATGATCATTTTTTGATCACTTACTTGAAAATGAGTTGTTTTCGGTATCTTAAATTCTTGTATAAAACTTCCGTAAATACTAAACATTTCTACGCTATTTTCTAATTGAATCCAAGCAAAATTAAAGTTGCTCTGCAAATCAGTAATTTCTTCGCTAAATGGCGGAGAGTGACTTATCACCTTTTGATTTTGATAATCAAACAATTCTAATTGTTGCAAATCGGTATTAAAAATCCACAGACTGTTATTTTTAGCCGTACGCGCAAAAAGAACAGTTCTAAAATTAGCGAGTGTATTAAAGTTAATTCTAGTTATTTCATTTAAGCGATTGTCAACAACTACCACGGTATTCATATCCCGATAAAAGAGGGTAATCCGTAAAGGGTTTATAATATCTACAGCAGTAAGTTTGCCCAATTGAAGATCTGTAAATTGATATTTCTTGTCCTTTTCTAACTTATAAAATACGTTTTTGGTTTGAATATAGGTATTCCCGTACTCATCAACACCAATAAATTTTTCTGCACTTATAGGGCGCTGGGAAATAAGTTTAGTGCTAAGCTCTTGGGCTTTACTTTCAGAAAAGAAGCAGATCACTAAAAAAGGAAGGAAAATTTTTAAAATCATATTTTAAAGTTACAATAAAACCTTTAAATCCCAAGCATTAGTCCATAAACAGTCTAAGGCATCTGTAACTAAGTGAAATAGTAATCCAAAAAAGAAAATTTTAGCAGTTTTATTTTTTATAAGCAACAACAAAGCGAGGTAAACTCCTGCGGCAATATAGGTATGAAAGGTGTGAAAATTAATACTGCAACGATTAGGGTCAAAAATGGGAGTCGCCCAAAGATGATCTACATCTATAACCATACTTGCTAAAAGGACTAAATAATATTTCTTCCAGTTTTTCTTATCAAATAGATAGGCGAATAAAGCAATGAATCCAAAATGCAAGAAATAATGAACAAAATTTTGAAACATGGAATTACTTGTTTTCTATATCATTTTCGTCGGGTAGAAGTAAATCTTTTAGCTTCTTTTCTAGGATAATATACCTCCATATACCAATAATAATGAATAACACACATATAAAAAGAGCGATATAGCCAATGATGTGCAGATTCTCATTGTCTTTTAGTTGCAACAATGCAGTGCCACCTACGAGTAGGTATAAAGAGGCTCTTATATAAGCTAATAAAGTTCTTTCGTTGGCGAGTTTGGTTCGTTCTAAAGCTAAGTGTTCTCTTAGCTTTTTCTCGTCCATGATACGAGGTTTGAATGGGTTATGTAGTTTTACTTTTTTCATACTTAAAATGGGAAAAATAAAGGAATAATAAATGAAGCAGCAATCCAAATGATAAAATTAAGTGGAGTGCCTATTTTTAAATAATCGTTAAACTTATAATTTCCTGGAGCGTAAACCATCGTATTGGTAGGATAGCTAACAGGGGTCATGAACGTAAGTGAACAAGCAAACATCACGGCGATTAAAAAGGGTTTTTCACTGAGTTGCATGGCTCCTGCTAAACTAATTACTATCGGAGTCATAAGTGCTGCTGCAGCTTTGCTAGACAATACGTTTGTTGATAAAAATGTGATGAGAAAAATAACGCTAATCGTAATCCTAGGATCTAAGTCTCCTAGATTTTGATAGACGTATGCCGAAATAATATCTGAACCTCCAGTTTTTTCTAAAGCTTTTCCCATAGAAAGCACACCTGCCATCATAAAGATAACTTTCCATTCTATGGCTTCATAGGCTTCCTTAGGAGTCATAAGGGTAGTGGTGACAATAAGCAAGCTTCCTACTAAAGCACTCATTAAAATAGAGGTGAAATTGAGAGCTGCAGCTAAAATAACTCCAATTAAAATCAATAGGGTAGGAATAGCTCTTTTTAAACTGAATTTAGCGCCTTGATATTCCGATAAGGTAATCATAAGTTTTTCTGCGGTAAGTGCATTTAAACTTTTAGTAGAGGCAAGCAATAAAAGCAAATCACCTTCTCTTAACTTAATGTGAGAAACATCGTTGGTGGTAATTTCTTTGCGTTGTCGTACAGCTAATACCGATGCATAATATTGATTTCTAAAGTTGAGTTCTTTTAAATTCTTTCCAGCCAATACAGATCCGTAGGGAATCATCACTTCATAGATTTTCTTTTCGGTATGATCGTCAATAATGCTTTGATTTCCTATAAGATGATAGCTTTCAATTTCCCTAAGCTTAGCTAAATTTGCAGGATCTATTAAAATCTTTATTTTATCATCTGCACGAAGTGTGGTTTCTCCGTTGATTTCATATACCAACGTATGCTTACGTTTAATACTTAAAATTTGAGCGTTAAATTTTCTTACCAATCGGGATTTTGCAATGCTAATATCTACATCATCATTAATTTCTTGAAGTTCAATTTCGGCAATGTATTTTTCGGCTTCAGTTTTTAAAAGCAATTCTTTAGACTCTCTTTTTGGAAGTAAAATGGGAGCAACAAAAAACATATACACTAAACCAATAACCGATAAACATAAAGCAGCCAAAGAAAACTCGAACATTCCGAAAGGCTCTAAACCACTTTCCTTTGCATAACTACTTACCAAAATATTGGTAGAAGTACCAATAAGCGTACACGTACCGCCAAATAATGCCGAAAACGATATAGGAATTAATAACCTTGACGGAGCTATTCCCGTTTCTCTACATACCAATAATGCCATGGGAATAAGTATCGCTACCACGGCAGTATCGTTAATAAAAGCCGAAAATACAGCAGCCGTTATGCAGAATACCATTAATGCAGCCACATAATTGAGCTTAGCAATTTGAATGATCTTACTGCTCAACCCATCAATTAATCCCGACTTAAAGATGGCAGCGCTAATGACAAACATACAGCCTAAGGTAATTGTGGCAGGGTGATTAAAACCTGCAAAGCCTTCTTCTGGACTTAAAACCCCAGCAATGATAAAAAGGGACATAATTAAAATAGAAGTGGTGTCTATCGTAAAATAATCTTTTACAAATAGAAAAATTCCAATCGCAATTATCCCAATGGTAATGTAGAGCATCGTTTAGCCTTAGCTGTTTTACGTATTAAAAATACATAAAAGAATTAATACCCTTTCTTTCTAGAGACAGTATGTTTTAATTTTTTTCCTTGTTTTAAATTTTTATAATTCTCAAGAATTTGATGTGCTACTGATGATGGTTGAGTGACGCTTGCGGTATGCGGAGTAATAGTTATTTTTTCGTTTTCCCAAAAAGGATGGTCTTTTGGTAAAGGTTCATCTTGAAAAACATCTAAAGCAGCTCCGCTTAATTTTCCATCTTCAATAGCTTCTAACAAATCGCTTTCTACGAGATGAGATCCGCGTCCTACATTAATAAGGTAAGCGCCTTCTGGAAGTTGATTAAATACCTCTTGATTTAAAATATCTTCGGTATCATCGGTTAACGGGAGTAAACAAACCACTACGTCCAATTTCTTTAAAAAATTAGGAAGTTGTTCTCTTCCCACAAAGGTGTTGATGTTTTCTATTTCCTTTTCGGAATTAGACCAACCACTCACTTTAAAGTTGTTTTTCCCTAAAAGTTGAGCAACAGGAAGGCCAATGTTTCCTAATCCTAAAACACCAATATGGGTTTCTTTAGGTCGGCGGTACGAAATGCGATTCCAATTTTTGTGCTGCTGCTGAATGACGTAATATGGAATGTTTCTACAGTAATTTAAAACGCTAGTCAGTACAAAATACTGTAAATCTTCAATGAGTTGGTCATCTTCAATTTTAGTAATGGTAACTTCCGCGTGAAGCGATTTATTTTTTGTAAGATGTCTTATTCCTGCACCCATAGAAGCCACTACTTTTAAATTGGGATAGTGTTTAAAAACACCTTCTGGAGGATTCCACGCTAAGATAAAGTCTGTTTTTTCTCTCTCGGTATCGTCTGGGTAAATTTCTATTTCTAGATCTTGATTTTCATCCCATAGGGCGTCTTCCCATGCTCGGGTATCATGATCTGGACTTATAATTACAATTTTCATAGGATTTTTTTTAGTTGACAAATGCGCTGTAACCTGTAATGGCTCTACCTACAATAAGTGAGTTGATCTCCTTGGTGCCTTCGTAGCTGTAAATGGCTTCGGCATCGGCCACAAAGCGAGCCACATCGTGTTCTAATAAAATACCATTACCTCCCAACACTTCTCTTGCTCTACTTACCACATCTCGGGTTCTCATACTACAATATACTTTGGCTAGCGAGGCGTGTTCATCGGTTAAAATATCTTGATCTTGCATTTCTGAAAGGCGAAAAACCATGGTTTGCATAGCGGTAAGATTAGAAAGCATTTCGACCAAATGATTTTGAATTAATTGATAAGAAGCAATAGGTCTGCCAAATTGTTCTCTTTTTTTGGTATATTTTAAGGCGCTTTCATAAGCTCCTCGAGCACAACCCACCGCTTGCCAAGCCACCCCAGCACGCGTCATCTTCAATACTTTAGCAGTATCTTTAAATGAATTGGCGTTTTGCAAGCGGTCACTTTCTGGAACTTTACAATCGGTTAAGGTAATCAGGGCGTTTTGTACAATTCTAAGCGCCATTTTATCTTCTATTTTTTCGGCTTCAAATCCTGGATTTTCTTTACGGACTAAAAAGCCTTTCACGCGTTTAGAATCTACATCTTTAGCCCAAATAATAATCACATCGGCAAAAGTAGCATTGCCTATCCATTTTTTTTGTCCGTTTAAAACCCAATTCTCGCCATCAAACTTACAAGTGGTTTCCATGCCTTGAGAAACGGCAGAACCCACATTGGGTTCGGTTAATCCAAAAGCACCAATTTTTTCTAATTTTTGCATTTTCGGAAGCCATTCTTGTTTTTGTTCTTCACTTCCGCAAAGGTAGATGGAACCCATAGCAAGTCCGCTATGCACACCAAAAAAGGTAGAGATAGAAACATCTACTCGAGCAATTTCTTGGGCGATAATTCCTTCCATAAGAAAAGGCATATTGGGGCAACCGTAACCCTCATAAGGAACCCCTGTAATGTTAAGTTTTGCAAATTTTGGAATGATTTCCATAGGGAATTTTGCGCGGTTCCAATGGTCGTTTACCAAGGGTCTTATCTCATCTTCCATAAAATTTCGCACCTTCATTTGTAAATCGCGCTGTGCAGAAGAAAGCTTTAAATCTAAATTATAGAAATCTCCATCTATAGGAGGCAATTGATGCTGTCCCTTTTTTGCTTTGCTAGTTAGCATTTTCATTAAGCCTTTAAGCTGCCTGTCGTCTAAATCTCCCAAAGCATCCATAGCTTGTTTTAGATCGATTTTTTCGTTGATGGCAGCAAGTTTTTTTAGGTCTACTTCTTTGAGTAGTCCCATAGTGCTTTTTATTTTCCCTAATAAAGACATAATGTGTGGTTTTTTATGCTTTTAAAAATAGAGATTATATCTATAGCAATCTGTTAAAGAATTAAGAAGAAATTAATCGATGTAACAAAAACACTTTCCAACAGTCTTATGGGTAACAACAAAATATGAAAGTCATGAAGAAATGGATGATAGGGTTAGCATGTTTCAGTATGATGATATTTGCCAACCTTCAAGCTCAAGAAGTTTCGGGAATAGCAACTTATAAATCTAAAACCACAATAGATTTAGACGCTTTTGGAGGTCAGAAAATGTCTGAACAAATGAAGCAACAAATAAAAGAGCGTATGAAGTCAATGTTAGAAAAAACATATACGCTTACGTTTAACAATGGAGAATCTTTATATGAAGAAGAAGAAAGCTTAGCACCAGAAGGAGGTTTTGGTGCGATGATGGGAGGTATGTTCTCTCAAGGAGCCACTTATATGGATGTTAAAGAGAATATCTACGCTCAAGAAAATGAATTAATGGGAAAAAAATTTCTTATTAAAGACACGCTAGAAGTTCTTGAATGGAAGTTAGAAAAGGAAAGCAAAATGATTGGGCAATATGCTGCCTTCAAAGCTACCGCAATAAAAAAGAACGATGATATGTGGAAGAAAGCTAGAAAGCGAGCAAAAGAATGGAGAGAGAAAAATGACGAAGAGGTGGACAGTACGATGCTAAAGAAACAAGAGAAGTTACTTAAAGATCTTGAAAACTTAACTGTTTGGTATACGCCTCAAATTCCAGTAAAACAAGGTCCAAATGGTTACCAAGGTTTACCAGGTCTTATTTTAGAAGTAAACTTAGGAAACACAACGATTTTATGTAGTAAAGTAGTTTTAAACCCTAAAGAAGAAATTAATATAGAAGTGCCCGATAGTGGTGAAGAAGTGACTCGAGAAGAATTTTCTAAAATTACTGAAGAGAAAACTCAAGAAATGATGGACCGTTATGGAAATGGTAACCGAAGAGGCAGAGGACGAGGAGGGTTCTAATCCTAAAAATAATAATTAGAAATTATTCCTTCATTTAAGTTAACCACATATCTACTTATTAAAACACTTCATGAAAAATTCAATACTTGTACTTCTTTTGCTTTTCAGCGGAAGCTTATTAGCACAATCTGTAAAAATTTCGGGTACAGTTAAAGATAGTTTGGGAAATCCTTTGGAGCTCGCAAATATTATCGCCAATAATACTGCAGATGGAAGTTTAGAAAACTATGCGATTACCAATCCTAAAGGAGAATTTAATTTTAATGTTTCCGCTGGAGCGGAATATAAATTAGTGGCGAGCTTCTTGGGGTTAAAACCTTCAGAAAAAACCATTCAAATCCCTGAAGATAGTGAAGATATTCAACTCGATTTCTCCTTGTTTTCCAATGAAAATGAGCTAGAAGGTGTAGAGTTGGTCTATGAAATGCCCGTGACGATTAAAGGAGATACCATCGTGTATAATGCCGATTCTTTTACGAATGGAACGGAACGTAAATTAGGCGATGTGCTAAAAAAACTTCCTGGGGTAGAAGTAAATGACGATGGTGAGATTGAGATTGAAGGGAAGAAAGTGAGTAAAGTCATGGTTGAGGGAAAAGATTTTTTTGATGGTGACTCTAAAATTGCGACAAAAAATATTCCAGCTGACGCTGTTTCAAAAGTTGAGGTTTTAAAAAATCACAATGATGTAGGACAGCTTAGAGGTTTGGGGAACGATCAAGATAATATTGCTGTTAATATTAAACTTAAAGAAGGGAAAAAGAATTTTTGGTTTGGAGAAATAGAAGGAGGTTTAGGAGAAGGAGATAAAACTCGTTACCTAGCTTCTACAAAATTGTTTTATTACAGCCCCGAAACGAGTATAAACCTTATTGGGAATGCAAATAATACAGGCGATGTTCCTTTCACTTTTAGGGACTATTTTAATTTTACAGGAGGGTTTAGAAATTTTAATCAGCGTGGAGGTACTAATTTTAGTATCAATGACAGTGGATTAGGCTTTTTAATAATGCAGAATAACCGAGCTAACGAAATTAGAACAAAGTTTGGTGCAGCCAATTTTAGCCAGGAGATCAATGACGGATTAGACGTAAGTGGTTTCGCTATATTTAGTGATAATGAAACCGATTTTGTGCAAAAATCGATTCGTACATATGTGAGAGATGGAGTAGAAGAAACCACAACCAATAATAGCGAACAAGCTAATCGCTTGGGGATGCTAAAATTAAGCACCGTTTATAAACCTAACGCAAATTTTCAATTGGACTATGATGTGTTAGGAAAGAAATCTAAGCAAGAAGAATATTCAGATGTACTTTCTATATTTTCTGATGGTGCTGTGGTAAATCCTATCGAAGAAAATAAAGAAAATGACCCTTTCTCTATCAATCAAAACTTAAATGTGTATTACACCCTCAACGAAAAAAATATTTTTGCCGGGTATGTACAGCATTTGTATCAAAAAGAAGATCCGTTTTATAATGCTTTAGTTCAAATTCAACCTTTTGCAGGTATTTTACCTTTGCAAGAAGACCCTTTAGGGTTCGATGTTAATCAGCAAAAAACCATAGAGAGCAATAAAGTAGATGCCAAAATTGATTACTACTATGTAATTAATAATAAGAGCAACCTTAATCTTACTTTGGGGTCAACTTTAAGCAGTCAAAACTTTGATTCTTCCATCTTTCAACGCTTATCGGGTGGTGAAACCAATACTTTTTCTCAGCAAGATTTAGTAAATGATGTTACTTATAACTTTACGGATTTATTTCTAGGAGCGCATTATAAGTTTAAGACGGGTAAATTTACATTTACGCCAGGACTTACTTTACATCATTATATGCTGAAAAACCAACAAAACGGAATAGAAGATACAGAGAGTAATACCATGGTGTTACCAGATTTATTTACCATAATCGAGCTGAAAAAAAGTGAAAATATTCGATTAGATTACCAAATGACAGCCGAATATACCGATGTGAATAATTTTGCTGAAGGCTACGTATTTAATAATTATAACCGTCTTTTTAGAGGTAATAGAGATATTGAAAATGCCATTTATCACAATGTTAATTTGGGGTATTTTAATATCAATATGTACAACTTCACCAACATTTTTGGCGGAATTAATTATAGCCGAAAAGTAGATGCGATTAAAACCTTTACTGCATTCGAGCAAATTAATCAAGTTTCTACACCCATCAACAGTAATTTTGTAGATGAAACGATTAGTGGAAATGGTCGTTTTCAAAAAACATTTAGAAAAATTAAAACCAACTTAAGCGCTTCCGTATCTTATAGCAAACTCAATAGTTTAGTAGCGAATGGGGCAGATTTTATCAATACCGAATCAGAGAATTTTACACAAAACTACCAAGCGAGTGTAGAGTCTAATTTTAAAATTCCTTTAAATTTTGAAGTAGGTTACAACCGCTTAATTAATAACTATAACAATGGAGGTCGAGATAATACTTTTTATACCGATAGGCCTTTTGTAAATGCTCAAGTAGACTTCTTAAAAGGTTTCACTTTTGAAGCCGATTGGAGTTATTATAATTATACCAACAAAGAAGATACAGTAAGTAATGAGTACTCTTTTGTAGGAGCAAGTTTGTTTTACCGACAAAAAGATAGTCCGTGGGAATTCCGCCTTGACGGAACCAATTTGTTAGATGTAGAATCTTTAAACAACGATAGCTTTACGGAAAATTACAATACGACAAGTCAGTATTTTGTGCAGCCCAGAATACTCATGGCAAGTATAAAATATAACTTATAAAAGAGCCTATATAGTTAGAAAAAACGTCAAGATTTTTTGGCGTTTTTTTCTGCAATTTTATCAACGCAGTTGATGCCATCAATTGCTGCAGAAATAATCCCACCAGCATATCCTGCTCCTTCTCCGCAAGGATATAAACCCTTAATCTCTATATGTTCTAAAGTTTGTGCATCTCTAGGAATAAGAATAGGAGATGAGGTTCTACTTTCGGGCGCATGAAGTACTGCATCGTTGGTATAATAACCTTTCATTTTTTTGCCAAAAGCGACAAAAGCAACACGCAATCGCTTGGCGATCATTTTGGGCAATACCTTGTTTAAATTTACCGAAACGATACCAGGTTGGTAAGAAGTTTTTGGGAAATCTTCTGAGGTTCTATTTTCAACAAAATCAATCATACGTTGCGCAGGAACTTGCTGTGTTTTTCCAGCAGCTTCCCAGCAAGCTTTTTCAACAGATTTCTGAAAGTTTAAGCAAGCAAAAGGGTCTGTAGGGTCATGTTGAGGTAAATCTTCAGGAGAGACGCTCACAACAATTCCTGAATTGGAATATGGATTATTTCGTTTGCTAGGACTCCAGCCATTGGTCACTACTTCTTCTTGTTCTGTGGCGCACGGAGCTATAATTCCTCCAGGACACATACAAAAAGAATATACACCCAATCCATCTACTTGTTCTACTAAGCTATAGGAAGCAGGCGGTAAATACGGGTTTTTATCGTCCCCGTGATACTGAATTTTATCAATTAAATTTTGTTGGTGCTCTATTCTAACACCAAGAGCGAAAGCTTTGGCTTCGATTTTGATATTTTTATCGTGTAAAAGATAAAATATATCTCTTGCGGAATGTCCTGTAGCTAAAACTACATCAGTAAAATCTAGCCATGGCTCATCGTTAATTTTAAGTCCTGTGATTTGCTGCTTTTCAATACGTAAATCGGTTAGCTTGCTATCAAAATGAACTTCTCCTCCAAACTCAATAATAGCTTCGCGCATAGCGGTAATAATCTTGGGAAGTTTATTGGTGCCAATATGCGGATGTGCATCTACTAAAATATCCGCGTCAGCGCCAAAATGAACAAACCACTCCATCGCTTTAAGTACATTTCCTCGCTTTTTAGAACGGGTGTATAATTTACCATCGCTATAAGTACCAGCTCCGCCTTCGCCAAAGCAATAATTAGATTCTGGATTTACAATTTGTTCTTTATTAATTTTGGCCAAATCCCTTCTGCGAGAACGTACATCTTTTCCACGTTCAAAAACAATAGGTTGGAGACCGGCTTCAATAGCGCGTAGTGCAGCATATAAACCTGCAGGACCAGCTCCAATAATGGCAATTTTTTTAGCTTGATGAACTTGCTGCGGAATAAAAGGAGGAATATCCTCTTTTTTTTCTCCTTGTAGCCAAAACTCTAACTGAAGGTTGAGCTTAATTTGTTTATGGCGAGCATCTATAGAACGTTTTCTAATACGCCAATCTACCACCTCAGGCATTTTTAATTTCGCCTTCTCCAATCCACATTTTAAAATAAATGTATGATCATCTTGTTGTTCGGGTAAAATGGAAATTTGTATCAGCTGGCTCATAATGGGCAAAGATAGTTTCATTTATTAATTATAAAACATTTTAGTTTTATAAAATATAGGCACTAGTATAATTGATTAAGATTGATTTTTCTTAAAGATCGAGTAATTTTTAAAATTTATTGATTAAACGTGATGTAAGGTTGATCTCTAGACAAAACCTAAGTTTTAAAATAAAAAAAACACCTCGTTAAAGGTGTTTTCTCTACTTTGGTAAGGTTTTAAAATCCCCCGATTCCATACCGCAGTTTAATTCCGAAAGAAGTAAGCTTAGCATCTTTGGCTAAACCACTATCAAACAAAGAATTTATTTTAGCCGTTTCAGGGCTCTCTTTTTGATATTCTATGGCAGATGTTGGTTCTTTTTCATCATTAAGGCTAGTTAGTCCATAATTCACGAAAAAGCCTATATATAAATGTCCGTTATCACCCGCTTCAGCTTTAACTCCAGTTTCAAAAATAGCTGAAAATGAAGTGTTCCAATCTAAATCTACAGGCTTTTGTTGTATCTCAGCATAAGAGCCGAATCCCATAAATTGCGGATCAAATAGCTCTACATCATATTGAGAATAATAACCACTTGTGCTTAGTCCTTCTATAGAACTTTTATATTCTGATGATAAAATAATGCCTACTTGTCCTCCTGCGCGAACGTACCACTTGGTTTCTCCATCGGTCTGAAATTGTAGAGCTAGAGGTATATGAATAACATCTAAAGTTTGATTTTCTTTAAAGTTAGCTATGCGATACCTAAACTCAAACTCTTCTCCTTCAATGTCAACTGCAGGAGTGGAGCCATTTAAGGACTTTAACCAAGCTTCTGTTTTATAGCGTTGATAATTCCCTTCTAAGGTAATGGCCCATTGTGGATTCATATAAAAGCTATAACCTAAACCCAAACCATAGCCCTTATCGCTGTCTACGGTTCCATTAGCTAACTCATAATTCAACTTTCCAAAGACCCCACTGGCATTCATTGAAAATTCACTCGCGGTTTGCGCTTTTAGCTGAGTTCCCAAAAGAATACTAGTTCCGAGTAAACATCCTTTTAAGATGTTTTTTATATTATAATTTTTCATTTTTTTGTTATTGTACTATTAATTATTCGATGATCAATTTGAAGTTGCGATGACGTCCCTGTATACTACATCTTACCAAATAAACACCTGCCATTAGACTTTCTGGTAGGTTTACTTGCGTCATCTGCTTTTGGGTTTTCCATTGCTTAATTAAACTTCCTTGTAAAGAATATAAATTAATTTCCATTTCTTTATTGGTCGTTAATCCTAAACCATCCATTTCAATATTTAATACTCTTCCTGGTTGATTTGGGTTAGGGTATAAAGAAGCTTTAAAATCATGAACTAGGCTCACTTCCCCAGTACAAGTTTGTAGGATTTCTCCGTTTTCAGTTTCTAATCTTAAATAATAACTTGCATTTTCAGACAGAAGATCTTCGCTAGTGTCTCCAGCAGAATAGTATTGCTCTGTGCTTACTAATCTATCATTGATATACCATTCGTAACCAACAAATCTATACCCTCCATTGGTTTGAGGATTATTGTTGACTAATAAAACGTTATCAAATTTTTGTTCAGCAATATCAAAGAAGCCAAACCTTCTTTCAACGGTGATCGTATAGGCTTTTGTTGCACTAGCATCTTGAGAGGTAACTACTATATCTTGAGAGAAAATTCCCGGTTGTGGCGTAGAAATAATAAACTCTTTTGAAGGATTTACCGAAGCATTTACTTCTGTTTCTAACACTACTCTTACCTCATCTTGATCGTCGTTACAATCAATTATGTAGTACAAGTCGAGATCTGGATTAGTGAAAACTTCTCCGTTTAAGCTTATTCCAGATATATTGGCATTACGACTGTTAATTTGTAAAGCTTGTATTACATCTATAGCAGGTAAGTAATTATTATTTCCTGCTTGTTGTGCCGTAATTTGAATTACCCCCGAAGTTAATAAACTTACCCATCCTGTGGTATTTACGGTCGCTGCCGGATCATCACTCGTGTAAGTGTAGCTGTAAGTTACCGGTAAGCCTGAACTCGCGGTTGCTTGTAATTGAAAATCTACATCATCTTCTATATACAATATAGGTAGAGCATTAAAGTTGATAGTCTGTGTTGCTTGTTCGATCGTTAAAGTAGCTGTTAACGTTATAGGGCTACAATTTACAGCCGTTACTGGCGGGCTTACTACCGCAGTTACTGTATACACTCCCACGTCAATAGCTCCATTAGCTTGTCCTGTAACTGGAGTTGTGGTGTAGGTTACACTAGCTCCTGAAGGTAGGTTGTTGACCTGAATGCTTTGCACATTTCCATCATAAGTAAATGTTGCGTCGCTAAAGCTAACATTGGCAATAGGTGAAGGCTGTACATCTATATTTTGTGTCTGTGTACTCGAATTCCCATTCACATCGGTATAGGTCCAAGTTACTACTGTAATTCCTTGGGTTGATATGGGGAAAGTAGCATCATTCGTTACCGTTACAGGATCACCACAATTATCTGTTGCAGTAGGAATAGTAACATCAGAAGCTAACACCTCACACTCCATTACTACGTCTGCTAATGTCGGTAAATCAGCTACTGGAGCTGTGTTGTCGGTAATGATTACATTTTGAGTTTGAGTACTTGTATTTCCGTTAACATCGGTGTACGTCCATGTGATCACTGTAGTTCCTTGTGCAGTAATTGGGAAAGTCACATTGTGGGTTGCAGTTACAACTCCTCCGCAATTGTCGGTTGCTGTCGGGATAGAAACGTTACCTGCTAACACTTGACATTGATCCGTAACATCTGCCAAAGCGACTAAGTCAGCTACTGGGGCAGTGGTATCAGTAATGATTACATTTTGAGTTTGTGTACTGGTATTTCCTGCCACATCGGTATATGTCCAAGTGATTACTGTAGTTCCTTGTGTCGTAATTGGGAAAGTCACATTGTGAGTTGTAGTGACAACTCCACCACAATTATCTGTTGCAGTTGGAGTAGGTACATCGGTAGTTAGCACTTCGCATTGAGCGGTAATGTCCGTTAAGTTCATGAGATCAGCTATTGGTGCAGTGATATCTGGGGTGGTGGTTACCGTGAATGGAACTGTATCTGTACAACCATTAGCATCTGTAATAGTTACCGTATAGGTTCCTGCTGTTAATCCACTAAGATCTTCAGTCGTAGCAGTATTATCCCAAGCATAGGTGTAAGGTGTAGTTCCTCCAGTCACTGTTACATCAATTGATCCATCTGCACTTCCAAGGCAACTTACATCTGTTATGGTTCCATTCGTTACTAACAAAGTCGATTCAGTTATTGTTGCTGCTGCCGTAGCGGTACACCCATTAGCATCGGTTACGGTTACATTGTAGGTTCCAGCTGTTAATCCAATCATATCTTCGGTTGTAGCCGTATTATCCCAAGCATAAGTATAAGGAGCAGTTCCACCTGTTACGCTTAAATCTACGGTTCCATCATTCCCTCCGTTACAGCTTACATTGGTAGCTGTTGCTAAAGCAGACAGCATAGTAGGTTCTGTTAGCGTTACCGATTCTGTAGTGGTACATCCATTAGCATCGGTTACGGTTACATTGTAGGTTCCAGCTGTTAATCCAATCATATCTTCGGTTGTAGCTGAATTACTCCACAAATAAGTATAAGGTGCTGTTCCTCCGCTCACGCTTATATCTATAGTTCCATCATTTCCTCCATTACAACTTAGGTTAGTTGTCATCCCACTTGCAGCTAAAACTGCTGGTTCTGTAATGATTACGCTTGAAGTATCGGTACACCCGTTAGCATCGGTAATCGTTACATTATAAGTTCCTGCTGTAACATTTACTATACTTGCAGTTGTAGCTGCGTTACTCCATAAGTATGTATAGGGTGCTGTTCCGCCTGTGGCGCTGGCAGTAGCGGCTCCATCATTTCCTCCGTTACAAGTTACACTTGCATCTACTACGCCTGAAGCTATAAGAGCTGTAGGTTCTGTAATGGTGACACTTGAAGTATCGGTACATCCATTGGCATCTGTAATCGTTACATTATATGTTCCAGCTGTAACTCCTACTATACTTGCGGTTGTAGCTGCGTTACTCCATAAGTATGTATAGGGTGCTGTTCCGCCTGTGGCACTGGCAGTAGCGGCTCCATCATTTCCTCCGTTACAAGTTACATTAATATTAACTGCACTTGCAGCTACAAGAGCTGTAGGTTCTGTAATGGTTACACTTGAAGTATCGGTACATCCATTGGCATCAGTGATGGTTACATTATATGTACCTGCTGTAACATTTACTAAGCTTGCCGTTGTTGCGGCATTACTCCATAAGTACGTATAGGGTGCAGTTCCACCTGTTACACTCGCCGTAGCATTTCCTTCGGATCCTCCATTACAAGATACATTTGAGTCAACTACACTTGCTGCTACTAATACTGTAGGCTCGGTTATAGTTACACTTGAAGTATCTATACATCCGTTAGCATCAGTGATGGTCACAGAATACGTTCCTGCTGCAACACCTACTATAGATGCAGTTGTAGCTGCGTTACTCCATAAGTAATTATAGGGTGCAGTCCCTCCTGTTGCACTTGCAGTAGCTGATCCGTTTGTACCTGCATTACACGTAATATTTGAGTCGACTACACTAGTAGCTACAAGAGCTGTTGGCTCAGTAATAGTAATAGAGGATGTTGCAGTACATCCATTCGCATCAGTGATGGTTACAAAATACGTGCCTGCAGCAACACCTGATAAACTTGCAGTTGTAGCTGAGTTACTCCATAAATAAGTGAATGGAGCTGCTCCACCACTACTTATATTTACTGTAGCTGCACCGTCTGTTCCACCGTTACAAGTTACATTTGCATCTACTACTCCTGAAGCTACTAACGGTGCTGGTTCTGTAATGGTTACACTTGAAGCATCAGTACATCCATTAGCATCGGTAATAGTTACGTTATATGTTCCGGCTGCTAATCCAGTTATCGATGCTGTTGTTTCTGCATTACTCCATAAATAGGTATATGGAGCTGTTCCGCCTGTGGCACTTGCAGTAGCTGCACCCTCATTTCGTGCGTTACAAGTTACATTTGCATCTACTACTCCTGAAGCTACTAACGGTGCTGGTTCTGTAATGGTTACACTTGAAGTATCGGTACATCCGTTAGCATCGGTGATCGTTACATTATAAGTTCCAGCTGCAATTCCTACTATACTTGCCGTTGTTGCTGCGTTACTCCATAAGTATGTATAGGGTGCAGTTCCCCCTGTTGCACTTCCAGTAGCTGATCCGTCTGCTCCTGCGTTACAAGATATATTCGTATCAACTACACTTGCAGCTACAAGAGCTGTAGGTTCTGTAATGGTTACATTTGAAGTATCTGTACATCCATTCGCATCAGTGATGGTTACAGAATACGTTCCTGCAGCAACACCTGATAAACTTGCAGTTGTAGCTGAGTTACTCCATAAGTAAGTATAGGGTGCTGTTCCTCCTATTGCACTTGCAGTAGCTACTCCATTTGTTCCTCCATTACAGGATATATTCGCATCAACTACACTAGCAGCTACAAGAGCTGTTGGTTCTGTTATTGTTGCATTTGCATTTGCTGTACATCCATTATCATCCGTAACCGTTACTTCATACGTCCCAGCAGAAAGTCCTGAGGCAGTAGCTGTAGTTTGAGCAGTTCCATCATCCCATAAATAGGTATATGGTGCTACCCCACTCGAAGGCGTAACAGTTAATGATCCTGTAGCTGATCCGTTACAAGCAATATTGGTTTGTGAGCTTATAGAAGCGGTCATTGAACAAACAGGGGTTGCTGTCACATTTATAGTAATTGTCCAGTTTTCTCCTACTGAAAAGTTAGCAGCTACTAAGACTGAATATGTCCCTGGACTTGAGGGTACAGGTGAAATATTTCCTCCTGGAAAAGTTTTGGTGCTCGACCCAATGGTGAAAGAACCGTTTGGAGAATTACCTTGTGTAATTGTCGAATTTATACTGGTGATACTCTGTCCGCTTAATAATTGAATTTGAAAACGATCTTGACCATCAGATGGTGTCGTAACTCTACCACTAAACTGATTTATACCTGCAGCTAATGTATAAATAGGGCCATTTCCCGTATTCGGAAAATCAGGTCCTTCACTTTGCCCAAAGAGACTGGTATTTATTAATATTAAAAGACATAAACATGTCCAATAGTGTAGTTGTTGCTTCATAGTATTAATTAGATTTTAGAAATAATAATGTTTAATTTTTTAGTGAATTAACTGATTGTATTGTACTGAGAACATTTTTTTAAATAATTGATATTGAGAAAAGTATTTCAATTAATATTATAGTGCATGAGATTAGCTGATTTTCCTTTTAGTTAGTCCGATATTATCTGTCAAAAATGCTTAAAAAAGTTATAATAATGTTAAAATGCAACCTTACAAAAACCTTACAAAAAGGTTAAGATATTTGTATTCAGTTTTTTATATAGGTAAAGAAGATAGGCGATTAGTAGAGGTGAATTTTAAAATTTAGGGGGGGAATTGGAACTAAATGTCAATATTCGCTTAACATTCGTAAAGCTTTTCAAGAAGAATAAGGATAGAAGTTATCCCTTTATTTCATTTCTTTTACCAGATTTTGTAATTCTTGCTGACTTTTTAAATTTAGTTTTTTACGGATTCGATGTTTGGTAACCATCACAGAATTTGATGAAACACCTAAAACCAAAGCCATTTCTTTGTTAGATAGTTTTAACTTTTCTAAACATAAACAACGTAACTCTGAGGGTGTTAAATTTTCAAAAGTATTTTTTAAAGAAGTAATAAAATTAGGGTAAGCTTCTGTAAATAAAATCTGGTATTTGTCCCAATCCTCATTCGTAATGATAATTTTAGATTTCAGTTCACTAATGATGTTTTGGTTGTCATTAGTTTTAATTTCTTTTTGCAAGCTTTCGATGGCTTTTTGCCTATTTTGAATCTTTAACTTTAAATTTTGTAATTGATTTTTAGATAGTTTTAATTCTCTTTCAGTCTTTTCTATTTTTAATATTTTGATTTCTTGTTTTCTTAATAATGACTGGTTTCTAAACCAATAAGCGAGAAGACTTCCCAGTAAGAGCAAGCTAATAGAAAGAATGATATAATTACGTTGCGAAATTTTTAAACGATTTTCTGTATGTAGTTTCTCAATTTCTAATTCTCGGTCTATAGCATCAACTCTTTGGTTGGCTCTTAATAATTTAATCGTATTGTATTTTTGATGATAGGCATTAATAGCCATTATTGTAGAATCTAAATAAATAGAGCTGCTGTCAATTTCAAAATTGGCAGCATACCATTTACTCATTAAGGGGTATAACTTTCTCAACCTATCTTTTTGTTGAGATTTCCGAATATAGCTCCTAGCTTCATCAATTTTTTGCTTAGCACTATCTAATCTTCCGTTTTTTAAATAGATGTCTGCTAAAGGAATGGCAGAACCCGCGGCAAGACCAAGTTCACCAATCTGTAGGGCGTTTTGAATGTCTTTCTCAAATAAGGGAATAGCTTTACTATAACTTTCTTCCAAATAATAGTTATAGCCTAAGTTACCTGATGCGATACCTTGCCATATAGGATCTTTATATGTTGAGGTATCATTTATAACTTTAGTAAAATGCTTTTTAGCTAGACTTAGTTGACCTAATTTTTGATAGCATAAGCCTAAGGTATTCTGGGCTTCTAATACTGCTTTGGCATTAAAATTAGTTTTTATTATTTCACTAGATTTTTTATAATATACCATCGCGTTTTCATAATCCTTAAAATAATAATAACACCGACCAATAAAATTGAGGTGTTCTGCCATATTAGGGAAATGCTCTGAGGTAGTAGTTTCTAAAATTTTTGAGGAATATAATAACCATTCGAAAGATTTTTCGTAATTTTTAACTTGCCAGTAGTGAGTGGCTAATACGTTGGCTGCACGTATTTTGATATGTGAAACTTTCGTTTTTTCACCCTTTTCCACCATTAGCAGCAAATCCTCAAGAAAGTCTGGTTTTTCTTGACCATATAAAAACCAGCGAGAATAAGCATATAATAAATCCGCTTCCAAAGAAAGTTCTTGATCATCATTAATTAAAGCATAATCTTTTATTTGCTGAGTATAATTACAGATATACAATGAGTCTTCTCGACCCTTGTTTATCGTGTTTTTATACAATTGATGAATATCTTCTACTTTCTCTTTGTAGGGTTTGTGAAGCAATTGCTGGTATTGGCCATACGATAAGGTAAAACCAAATAAAAAAAAGAAGGGGAGTAGTTTTAACTTAAATATCATTAAAGAATAGGTGGTGAAATCTTAAAATATCGTTAAAAATAGAAAAGTTTTTTGAAGTAGAGTAATATATGTGTTAAGAGTGTGTAATTATTTTTTTTCGCATCCGCGGAAGTGAAAACCACTAGTTTTTCTATTTTAGCTTTATGCAAAAAAATACATTCATTCAGTCTCAAACTGGCTTGCCAGATAAATCTATTGTTCAAACTGTTCAACTTTTAGAAGAAGATGCTACCATCCCATTTATTGCTCGTTACCGTAAAGAACGCACGGGGAATCTAGATGAGGTGCAAATAGGTGAAATTGTAAAATATAAAGAACTTTTTGAAACCTTAGAGAAGAGAAAAGAGACCATCTTAAAAGCAATCGAAGAACAAGGTGAGTTAACCGTAGAGTTGAGTGAGAAAATTAAATCGGCTATAGATCTCACTCTTCTAGAAGATTTGTATTTGCCTTTTAAAAAGAAGCGAAAAACTAAAGCTGAAAGCGCGCGACAACATGGACTGGAGCCTTTAGCAAAAATTATCATGGCACAAAAGGCGGCAGAGGTGGAGTTGGTTGCTAAAAAATATATTACTAAAGAAGTAGCTTCTGTTGAAGTTGCTTTAGAAGGTGCTCAACATATTATGGCCGAGTGGATTTCTGAACGTACCGATATTAGAAATTTTATAAGAAAACAAATAGAACGATACGGAGTTCTTTCCACGAAAGTGATTAAAACTAAAGCGAAAGATGAAAAGGCTCAAAAGTTTAAAGATTATTTTGACTGGGAGGAGAATTTAAATAAAATGCCATCTCATCGCTTTTTGGCCATTCAACGGGCGGAGTCTGAAGGGTTTATTCGTGTTAAAATTGACATAGATCAAAAACAGTGTGTGAAGAGAATTGAAGAGCGTGTGATAAAACCTTCTAGCACGACAGCAGATTACATAGTTTCTGCCATTAAAGATGCTTATAAGCGCTTGATCTTACCATCCTTGTCTAACGAGGCTTTTCAGAATGCTAAAGCAAAAGCAGATGAGTCGGCCATTGAAGTTTTTGCTAAAAACCTAAAACAACTTTTATTAGGTTCTCCATTAGGAGAGAAAAAAGTTTTAGCAATTGACCCTGGATTTAGAACAGGATGTAAAATTGTTTGTTTAGATGAACACGGAAGTTTAAAACATAATGAAACTATATATCCGCATCCTCCAAAGAATGATACCAAAGGAGCGATAAAAAAAATAAGCACCTTGGCGGAAGCTTATAAAATAGAAGCTATTGCCATTGGTAACGGGACCGCTTCTAGAGAAACTGAACAACTCATAAAGCGAATTCAGTTTAAACATGAACTTCAAGTTTTTGTGGTGAGTGAGGCAGGAGCATCCATTTACTCGGCTTCATCTATAGCTAGAGAAGAATTTCCAAATTATGATGCTACGGTGAGAGGCTCTGTTTCTATTGGTAGGCGTTTACAAGATCCTTTAGCAGAATTGGTGAAAATCGACCCTAAGTCTATTGGAGTTGGTCAGTACCAACATGATGTAGATCAATCAAAACTTAAGAAATCTCTAGATGTAGTGGTTGAAAGCGGTGTAAATGCAGTTGGTGTAAACCTTAATACAGCGAGCAAATCTTTACTGAGTTATGTATCGGGAATAGGAGAGAAGCTGGCAGAAAATATAGTAGACTATCGTTCGCAATATGGAAGTTTTAAAAAACGAAACGAGCTAAAAAAAGTCCCTCGTTTAGGAGAGAAAGCTTTTGTGCAAAGTGCAGGATTTTTGCGAATTAAAAATGCAAAACATCCGTTAGATGATTCTGCGGTTCACCCAGAGCGTTATGCTTTGGTAGAGAGAATGGCAAAAGATCAACGTAAAACGCTAACGGAGGTAATTGGTAATAAAGCAATTTTAGAAAAAATAGATTTACAAAAGTATTGTAGCGATGAGGTGGGTTTACCTACTTTAAAAGATATTGTATCAGAACTAGAAAAACCAGGATTAGATATTCGAGAAAAAGCAAAAGTATTTACGTTTAATCAAAATATTAAAAGTATTGAAGATTTACATACGGGACAGTTACTGCCAGGGATTGTCAACAATATTACCAATTTTGGTTGCTTTGTGGATATAGGAATCAAAGAAAGCGGACTTATTCATGTTTCTAACCTCGCTGATGAATTTGTAAGCGATGTCAACAACTATGTTCATTTACACGAGCAAATCATCGTGGAAGTGTTAGAAGTTGATATTCCGCGAAAGCGTATTCAATTAAAGCTTTATAAGCAAAAGTAAAATTAAATTTCTCTTAGAATATCAATGATAATCGGTTTCATTCCGCTAAAGAAAAATTCTACTGCGATTACCATCACGATAAGTCCCATGAGTCTCATCAATACATTTCTACCAGTATTCCCTAAAACTTTGAGGATTTTGGAAGAGCTTAAAAGAATGAGATAAGTGAGAAGTAATACGCCAAAAATGGAAGCAATCAATACCAGTTTATGCTGAATGGTATTGGCATCTTCCATCATTACAATAGCATTGGTAATGGCACCGGGTCCAGAAATCATAGGTATTGCCAAGGGCGTGATAGAAATGTCATCTACAATCTCTTTTTTTTCGGCATTATCTTTTCCTTTCACCTTAATGCTCGATAAACGTGCTTGCAGCATATCCATCCCCATTAAAAAGAAAATAACTCCTCCTACCACACGAAAACTGTTAACTGAAATTCCGAAAAAATTAAATAATAACTGTCCAGAAAATGCAAAAGCGATGATGGTGACAAAAGCTGCAATAGAAGCTTTTCTAGCTGTATAGTTGCGATGAGGTGTATCTAGATCGGAAGTCATGGTCATAAAAATGGGCATGGTTCCAATAGGATTTATTAACGTAAAAAAAGACGTAAACGAGAGTAGGGCGAAGCCAATTAAATCGGTCATATCAAATTAAATTTCAAAAATGCAAATCAACATAAAATTTCATGATATTTGAAACTAATTTATAAAAATAAAAGGGGATTTTTTCTAAAGAAAAAATCCCCTTTTATTTGTTGAATATGAGCGCTTTAGTTTAATTTAAAAGCTTCTTTAATTTGATCTACGTAATCTAGTTTTTCCCAAGTAAATAGTTCCACCTCTCTTTTTACTTTACCTGAATACGGACTCTCAAAAATTTTGGTTACCGTGCGAGGTTCTTTTCCCATATGTCCATATGCCGCAGTTTCTCGATAGATAGGGTTTCTTAGTTTTAAACGCTTTTCAATAGCAGCAGGGCGCATATCAAAGATTTTAGAAACTTTCTCAGCAATTTCTCCATTGGTTAAATCTACATTTGAAGAATTGTAAGTGTCTACGGAAATAGAGGTAGGCTCTGCTACACCAATCGCGTAAGACACCTGTACTAAAACTTCATTTGCTACTCCAGCAGCAACTAAGTTTTTAGCAATATGTCTTGAAGCGTAAGCGGCAGATCGATCTACTTTACTAGGGTCTTTACCTGAAAAAGCGCCACCACCGTGAGCTCCTTTTCCACCATAGGTGTCTACAATAATTTTTCTTCCGGTAAGACCAGCATCACCGTGTGGCCCTCCAATTACGAATTTTCCTGTAGGATTGATATGATAAGTAATGTCTTCTTTAAATAACTGCTGAACTTTCGCTGGAAATTGAGCGATAACACGAGGCATTAAAACCTCTAAAATGTCTTTCTTAATTTTACTCAACATCTTTTCATCATCAGTATCAAAATCATCGTGTTGGGTAGAAAGTACAATCGCTTTAATATGTAACGGAGTATTATCGTCGCTATATTCTATCGTAACTTGACTTTTAGCATCTGGACGTAGGTAAGTAATTTCATTACCTTCTCTACGAAGTTTTGCTAATTCAATTAGCATTTTGTGTGAAATGTCTAATGCCAATGGCATATAGTTTTCTGTTTCAGTTGTAGCGTAACCAAACATCATTCCTTGGTCACCAGCACCTTGTTCTTCCTTGCTATCGCGATCTACTCCTTGATTAATGTCTTGAGACTGCTCGTGAATAAGAGAGATTACTCCGCAAGAGTCTCCGCTAAACTTGTACACACCTTTTGTGTAACCAATATCATTAATAACATTTCTAGCAATATCTTGAACATCTATATAGGTATTAGATCGCACTTCTCCTGCCAATACTACCTGTCCTGTTGTAACAAGTGTTTCACAAGCAACTTTAGACTCTTCGTCAAAAGCTAAAAAATTATCTAATAAAGTATCACTAATTTGATCTGCTATCTTATCTGGGTGTCCTTCAGAAACACTTTCTGAAGTAAATAAATATGCCATGTATTTTTAATTTTAAAATGGGAAGATAAAAGAGAATGGCAACCTAAAGAAGTTTACACTGCTTTAGCATTTTAAAGGGTTGCAATCAGTCAAATTTTTCCCTGAGTAAATTTCTGAGCAAAGTTATGAAAAAGGAATAAAGTGATTTGATTTTTAACGATTTTTTAATTTATGAGAACATAGTTAAATTATCATTTTATTAAAGTATTCGTGCAAAGAGGAACAAAAATAATTTAATTATGATTCTTTACAGAGGTTTTATTGTTTAAGAAATGTTATTTTAACAAAAAAATAATATATATTCGTAAGATTGTTTTAGTTGAATTAAATAATAATAAATTATGAAGAAAAAATACTTTTATGCAGTGATGAGCTGTTTAATGTTTTGTTCCTTTTTAACCAATGCTCAGGTCCAAACGATAAGTGCGACATATTCAGCAGGAGATATTCCTACTGCTTATAATGCTTATGATCCTACTTGTAATGGAGCTTCGACAGCACTTACTGTTACTTTACCACCAGTAACTGGAAGTTGGGAAGTGGTAAGTGTAGATATTGAATATGATATGACAGCAGCGAATGTTGCGTATATGTCAGAACAACGTTCTCAGGTGAAATTTCAGAATACAGGTTTTATAGAACCTACGGAAAGTGGGACAGGAACTGGTGGAACTTTTTCGTATTCCAGAACAGGTTTAACTTTCGCTAATGGCTTTTACGCAGGTAATACCGATCTGATTTTTGAAATGCAAGCGTGGAGAACTTGGGGGGATACCGCACCTAATAATGGTTGTGGTACCTATTATAATAAAGTAGACAATAATTCTTGGGTCGTTACTGTGAATTATCAAATACCACCTACTTGTTTACCTCCTTCTAATGTACAGTCTGGTAATGCAACTACTACCAGTGTAGATATTACTTGGGTAGATATGAATGCAGTCCCACCTGGTGCTTGGAACATTGAATATGGGGCTCCTGGGTTTGCTTTAGGTACAGGAACTACTCATGTGGCTACAGGAAGTCCGACCACAATTAACGGTTTAGCTTTAGGTACAGATTATGAATTTTATATTCAATCAGATTGTGGTACTGTTGATGGTGTGAGTATTTGGGAAGGTCCGTATGATTTTAGTACTACTATAGATTGTTCCGTGTATAATTTAGATATTACAAATACGGTTGATCAGACCATCGCTTGTCAAGGTACTGCTACATTAACGGCTACTTCTAGTGGTACAGGAGATGATATTTATTGGTATGATGCTGCAATTGGCGGTAATATTGTAGGAACTGGAAGTAGTTTTACAACTCCGGTGATTTCTACAACAACTTCTTATTGGGCTTCAGAAATAAAAATGCAGTCAGGTTCGGGTGGTGCTACCCCTACTTATTGTATTCCTACTTATTCTACAGGTTGTACTGTTGGGGATGATATAGATGATTTTGATATGTCTAGTGCGGGTATTTCTCATACTGGAACAGGATGCTCTACAGGGTCTTATGCAGACTATACTAATGATCCTTCTTTAGTTGGGGTTATGAATATTGGAAGTACTTATACTTTCTCTGCAACACACAATTTTAGTAGTCAATACTTAAAAATTTGGATTGATTTAGATCAAGATGGAACTTTTAGTGCCTCTGAACTTTTGTTTACTTCTGCCGGTGGATCAAATAACACCACAGGATCTATAACTATTCCTGCAGCTAATGGAGGAGCAACGGTAATGCGTGTCATGGATAGTTATGCGAGTGTGCCTACCGATGCTTGTAATCCAGGTACTACTTATGGAGAAACTCATGATTATAAGGTAATTATAAGTGATGTAGCTTGTGAGTCTCCTAGAGAAGAGGTGGTAGCTACCGTTGATACCAATGGGGATATTCAAGTGACTACTGTTCCTTATAACAATATAAACGATACAGCTAATTATGGAGATCCTTTTGAGGGTAATCCAGGATCAAGCTGTGGTACTACGGAGAATTACCTTAACGGAAATGATGTAGTTTATAAGTTTACTGCTCCAAATACCGAGTTAGTAGATGTGTTAATGTCAGATTTATCTGGTTTCTATGCCTCAGTATTTATATATGATAATTGTGGAACTATAGGAGGTACTTGTTTAGCAGGAGCAGTGGCAGGTCCTAGTGATGATGATTTTGGAATAGAAGATTTTTCAGTAACGGCAGGTGAA
>NZ_VRLS01000028.1:0-51985 GCF_008017825.1 Mesonia sp. K4-1 | reverse complement strand
GAGTTTTTCTTGATAATTCTTTTTTCCTTGCATTCCATGAAATTAAGGCTTTTTTGTAACTTGTGCAACAGACACAATGTATAACCGCAATTACGGCGGATTCGACTACGTTCGAATCCACTCGGAATTGCTAAAGTCTGTGCCAAAACGAAAATTAACACATATTAACCCGTAACTGACGGTTATACGAGAACGTTGGAAACAGTTTGAAAATAACTATTCATAATGATTTCTCTTTATTTCTGATCCTTTCTTGCGGAAAAAAGTCTGCAGAAAAAACTGAATAATGAAAAGTAATAAGCAGAAAAACTTGTTTGGGAAATTAAATGATTGGTTCAGGAACTTAATATTAGATGACGTTGACAAAGAATATGACGGACCACTTCCTTATCATAAAAATTTGGCTCAAAGAAAAATCCTGTCGAACGAATCGAAAAAAGATTTGATGATCAAAAAAAGTCAATCGGATAAAATTATTACTAACAATGCATATAATCCATTACTAGTTCTAGACTATTTCCGAAAATATTTAAAAATCATCTATTCGGTATTTATTTGCTAAATTACGTAGCGTAAACTACGGTACAACCATATACAAACACATTAGGGTGCATTTACATAAACAGAATCGGCAACTAACGGATGAGATTAATATTAAAAAATCAATTAAAAATAATAAATTGATTTATAGAAGTTTAACACCAAAAGTAATCGAAATTATTTATATGGTTATGCTTTTTGGCATCCTACTTTATATGATAACGATTGATTCATTCTTGAAAATTGAAATTAATAATATAAGAACTTTAATCATACCATTTGTAACAATAACTATTTGTGTTTTTATTATCTATTGGTATATAAAAAATGACAAATTACAACGTGAAAAAAATATTTTAAATAGTAAAAATAAATTAATTATTGAAAAGTATTTACTTCAACTTACAGATCAAAGGGAATGGAGTTTTACTAATAATTCTGATTGTGTAAAAATTATGAATATTCCAATGTGGCAAATCCAAATTGGAAATTACAGTAAATTATATATAATTTATGATAATGATGATTTACTTTTAAACTTCTCAAGCTATGGTTTATTCGGACTTAAATTTCCTGTAAATTACATTTGCAATAGAAATATAGAACAGAAAATTATTCAAAAAATAAAAACAAAAATAAAAAACGTACCCTAACAAAGAACTGAGGTGAAAATCAACGCTGCCTCTACATTAAACTTGAAACATAAATTACCTGTGTCAAAATATTTACAAACAGATTTTTATTCACTTGTTCTCCTCTTTTGTTTTTTCTAAGTTATAGGTCTTAATTTATTACTTTAATTGAAATCTTAACTTACACCATATTCAAACCCATTGGCAACGAGCTGAAAATGAATCCTAAATTTAAAGAAATATCGCTATTTTTCGAGATAGAGTACCCAACAAATAAAGAGGGTTTACGGGAATTGCTTTCCTTGTTCAGGTTCAAATCTTTTAAAAAAGGGACTCAAATACTTGAATCGGATAAAGAAGAAAAAGAATTACGCTTTTTAAATCACGGAATAGTAAGAGAATATTATGCTACATCCGACAAAGAAACAAATATAAATTTTTATACCAAACCTCAATTCATTACAGATTTACCCTCCTTCAACAACAACTTAAAAACAAAAAAGAATCAAGAGAGTTTAACGAATATTGAACTTTTATGTATCCAAAAAACAGATTTTCGCAAACTATTAAAAAAACACGAGTGCGGCACATCGTTTATCGATTTATCATTTCAGAAACTACTAAAACACAAAGAGTTACTAGAATACAACCGAATAACCAAAACACCAGAAGAGCTTTACAAAGAATTATTTATTTATAAACCAAGTTGGTTAGAAAAAATCCCTCAATATCATATTGCTTCTTATTTAAATATTTCACCTGAAACCCTTAGCCGAATCAGAAAACGAATTTCTTGATTTCAATCAATGAAACTCTAAAACTTCTTTTCCAATTTTGTGTTTAAAATAAAAGACAATGAAAATACATCATTTAAGAAATGCTACCATGGTTATCGAAACCAATGAAAAAATAATTTTGGTAGATCCAATGCTTGGAGAAAAAGGCTCCGCTGGTCCAACGTTTACTCTTTTTAGATTTAAGCCTCAAAGAAATCCGATATTAGACTTGCCTAGTAATGCAATGAAAATTGTAAATAAAGCAACGCATTGCCTAATTACTCATTTACATCCAGACCATTTAGACATGACGGCAATAAGATTTTTAAGGGATAAGCAAACACCTGTAATTTGTAGTGTAAAAGATGCAGATGCATTAACAAAAAGAGGTTTAAATGTGGTTCAAAAAGTAAAATATTGGGAGAGAACTGAATTTCTTGGAGGAACAATTGAAGGCATTCCTGCTCAACACGGTTATGGATTTGTTGCTAAACCCATGGGAAATGTAATGGGCTTTTTTGTACAGCTGCCTAATGAAAAATCAATATACCTAAGTTCTGATACAATTTATACAGATGCTGTAGACAAAGTACTAACACAATACAAACCCGAAGTTAGTGTGGTAGCTTGCGGAACAGCTCAATTAGACATATTTAAACCACTATTAATGACAATGGACGATATTATTAAGTTTGTTAAAAATTCACCAGGAAAAGTAATTGCTAATCATTTAGAAGCGGTTAATCATTGTCCTACATCAAGAAAACAACTAAATTCAGAGTTAACTAAACTTGGACTTATTGAAAAGACAAACATTCCAAAGGATGGAGAAACAATTGAAATTAAATAAAACCTGCTAGCAATATAGCTGCTAATTCTCGCTCACTTATAAAATTCCTTGCAGATTTCTTATTTAGTTTTTATTTACTAAGTTAGTAGATTAAACATACCACTCATCATAAGTAAACTTTTTAGGAATACATTTATCACAATGATTTCAAAATATTGAACCAAAAAAATTTAAAGCTTTTATTATGAAAAAAATACTGATTTTATTATTTACTATTGCTACCATCTCTAGTTGTTCAAATGACGATGATTCTTCTACTACTCAAATTATAGGGGAATGGAAATTAATGGAAGCTAAGTTTTACGGACTTGAAGGAGGAGACTCTTCAGAGGGTTCTATAGATTATTCTGATCAAAATATTATCTATGATTTTCAAGCCAACGGAACTTTAACCGTGGCTGGCGGGGAAAATGCTGGATATCCTAATGGCACATATGAATATTTTTTTGGAGAAGACCATTTAATAGGAACAGATGGCCCCGAAACACTTATTGTTAAAGTAAATGAATCAAAATGGGCCTACGATCTAACAAATGAAAAAATGACTTTAGGGAATTCTTATGTGGACGGACCTGATTTAGTATTTGAAAGAAAGTAAAAGATGAGTTATTAATTAAGTTTATAATGTACTATAAATTAATGCAAGCTAATGATATTTAAAGGAGTTAATAAGCAAACCGTTGAATTTAAAATAACTAATTATCAGTTTCCAGAAATAACAAATTGTAAATACGATTCAAATTGACTGTTAGTTGATGTAAAAGTAGAAAACGATTATGAAAATTGGCAAACGGTCGCCCCTTTCCTCCTTGTTCAAGAATTAAGGGAAATTACAGAATGGTTTGAGAAACTTTTAAATAATATTAAAATCACCACCGATTCACTTCAATTTATAGAACCTAATTTAAAATTTAAATTTATTAAAGAAGAACCTTGCTTAAAAACTGTGCGATTAATATTTGACAATTCATCAGTACCTCAACGTATAAATAAGGAACTAGAATATTATGTTGATTGTGAAATGAACCCAAGAGAATTAAAAAAAGTTGTCGAAGAATTAAAAAATGTACTACTAGCTTTTCCTGTAAGAGCAATGTCTTAAAAATCTAGGTTTAATAATTTTTAATCGCACTAACCCAATTTCGATTACATCAGCATTTATTCAGAACAATTAAAGTAAGTAATAAATTCAAAAATAATTATTAATTTAAACTACTACTTTTCATACACATAAACTCTTAGCAAAAAGCAAGAATGAAAAAACTAATTCTTTTAATAACAGTATCTTTAATTTCGATTTCAATTTCGGCACAAAATCAAGATACGGAATATGATTATTATCAGAGCGAACTTGCGGATTTCAAAATTAATGAAATTCTACATTATCCAATATCAAATTTGACCAATAATGAGATTATTAATAATTTGAAAGTAAAAGTGAATTCTGATTTAAATACTCTTTCATCTATATTATTGAACTATAAGTTTTCGGAACAACTTCACCTTAAAGCCAAAGAACAATCGAGATTACAAATGAGGATGATGGAAATGGCAGATAGTTTTTACGAACAAAAAAAATTAATTTTTTTAGAGTATGCTGGAGGCATTTCACCAACCTATGGCATTAAAGAAGATATGTTTAAAGATAAAAAAGTTATAATTTTACGAATGGGCGGAACTTGTATAATCGATGAAATTGCCTATAATGAAAAACGTATGTACTCAATATTTAATGAACGAATGAAAAAAAATATTCAGAATTATTAATCCATATATTAACTTACATAATTTTACTCCATATAGTCGAGACGTCATATTAAAAAAAAATCAGTAATAATTAGTATCTTCATTTACCAATCAAAATATGATGAACTCAGCATTATCTCAATCGCTTCAAAGCGACATTTACAACATAACGCAAATTAGCGCAGTTCCTTCAATCTTAAATATTATCTGCAAGACTACTGGAATGAGATTCTCTGCCGTGGCACGCGTTACTGATGATAAGTGGATTACTTGTATGTCCCAAGATGAAATAAATTTTGGTTTAAAGACTGGAGATGAACTTTTGTTAAAAACCACCATCTGTAATGAAATTAGGCAACATTCAAACCCTGTAATTATAGATGAGGTAAGAAAAAGCACAGAGTTTTGCTATCATCATACACCTGCACAGTATGGATTTCAAAGCTATATTTCGTTCCCGATTTTTAGAAAAAATGGTGAGTTTTTTGGTACTCTTTGTGCTATCGACCCAGAACCAGCAAAGTTAGATAATAAAGAAATTAAAGATTTGTTTGAACTTTATACTCAACTTATTTCTTTTCATCTCGATGCCATTGAAGAGATGAGTGAATTATCTGCAAAACTTCAGCAAGAAAAACATGTTGGTGAATTAAGAGAAACTTTTATCGCTGTTTTAGGTCACGATTTACGAAATCCAGTAGGTACAACCAGAATGTGTGCAGATATATTATTGCAAATGGATTTACCCGAGATCGCAAACCGCCAAGCAAGTACTATAAAATCTACATCGTATAGAATGCAAGGTTTAATCGACAATCTTTTAGATTTTGCCAAAGGACATTTAGGTGATGGTATTAGGCTAAAACTTACACCTAACAAACAAGCCCTAAAAAAGCTCTTACTTCAAGTTTCGAAAGAAATTAAAACTGTAGATAGCGATCACGAGATCACCCTCCATTTTGATTTACAAGATAATTTTGAATGTGATATAAATAGAATTGGCCAATTGTACTCTAACTTGTTAGGTAATGCCATAAAACACGGAGCAAGAAATAAACCTATCAAAACAGAAATAGTTGCTCAAAATGGAATATTTAGTTTAGCAGTTTCTAATTGGGGAAACAAAATTCCAGATGCAAAAAAATTAGATTTATTTAAGCCCTTTTTTACCACAAATGCTACAAATAATAAATCGGGATTGGGTCTAGGACTATATATTTCTTCTGAAATTGCAAAAGCTCATGATGGTAAAATGGAAGTAGAATCTACTGATGATATTACAGAGTTTAAATTCACGATGCCTATAAAAACAGTGAGCAACGATGTACATATAACAGAATAAGACAATTGCAAAAAAGAAGACATTATCTAATACCGTAATAAAATATCAATACTAAGTTATGAATGATTTACTCGTAAGCATAATTATAACTTTAATCTTGATTTGTCATTTAGTAGCCTTAATCATTGGTTATAAAATGCAAAAAACATCTTTAATAATTTCTTATTTAAATACAGTTACTGTGATAGGAGTATCTGCTTTTTGGGCCATTACTATTCCTAATTTTAAACAACATAACTTTGAATTTAGAGAGTTATTAATAATATGCTTAGAGGCTTATATTTTAATTTTCGCTTTATACTCTATAATTGGTTTTCATAATAAAACTTATGTGAAAGTCATAAATTTCATTGGATTTGGGATTCATTTGTTGGCTACAACAACAATGTTTTATTACATGTTCGCATTCAAATTTCATAAACTTTTTTAATGACAAATCACCTCTAAGAATGAAGGTTTCTAAAAATACTGTATTCATCATACTACTTGTATTTATACATTGCACAGGATTTGCACAATTAGAAAATTCTATGACAAACAGTTCTATTAGAATCCCTTTAAATAAAGGAAAAAACCCTAGTACTTTATATGAGAAATTAGTTATAGAACCTACCAATCTATTTATACAATCCAACCCAATAAACAACAATTCTCCACATATTCAACTAGAATTAAACTTAGTTGAAAACAGTACTAAACACACTACTTATCTCTGGCACTATGAAGAATCTAGTGGTAATAAAAAAGTAAACTATCCAAAAGCATATCAAAACTATTCCTTTTCTTTAGAGATAAATAAAAAGAAAGTTAACTTAGTTGTTGAAAAATTAGACTTCGAAAAAACAGTGTTTATAGACTTAGGACAAACAGCAGTAATTGGTAACCTTGAAATTCTGTTTAAAGATTGTATTAGAGAATCGTCTGAAGATATAAATGGAAATCAAACAGATGTCTTTAACTCATATAATGTTTTATTAGCAGAAGATGGCAAGCAGAAAACCGTGTCGTTTATATCACTTGATAAGCTTGTAGATAAAGAATTTATTATAGAGTGGAAGAACTATAAAGTTTTGATTTTAGAAGATTCAGAAAAAGCTTTAAAGCTAATCGTATATAAAAAAGATTCTTAAAAAACTACCAGTAGCCCCATGGCTAATTAACTTATTGATTTTATAAGATTTACTTAAAATCTAGCAGATATTTTATTCAGTTTTTATTTACTAAATTAGATACTTAATCAGCAAGCAAATCATATACAAGAACGTTTTGTGTGGCTAAATAAAAAACCAATTTTAAAATAAAAGATAATGAACAAATTATTATTATTCCTCATAGGAATTTTATTGTTGATTTTCATAGTCAGTTGCGCATCTCATAAAAAAAACAACCGCTATAAAACCTATGAAATATTCCCATCGTTAAGTTTAAATGACCCCGATTCTACAAAAATAGATGAATTAAAATTTAAACCCTTTTTTAATTCGATGGACTCTCAAAAACTGATATTTCAAAAATTCGGGAAATGGGATAATGTGAAATATATTAATAGGAAACACCCTCTTTTAATTTGGTCAGATTTGAAATTATTTTCTTGGAGTGATGAAGTTTATATTGTTGGGGTTAGTGGAGAAGATAGTGGACTAATTAATTATTGTTCTGCCTTGGTACTTAACTCAAAAGGTGAAAATTGTCTATCAAAGAATTCTAAAACTAAAGATTCAATAGTGAAATATTTTATTCAAGGGACTGAGAATATAATAAGATCCGACAAAGAATTTAAAAAAGAAATTAAAACTCTTTATCAAAAATAATTATTACGAACCCGTGTAAATCTTACTAATAGAAATTCTCGAGGATTTTCTATATTACTTCCAAAAACTCAAAAACCTCTTGTGTCAAACTTATTAAATCATCTAGATCGAAATCGCTTTACCATATATTGATTAATGCCAGTTACTGATAAAAATATAGAAGCCAATTACAAAACCCGAATTAATCGCGTATTTGAATATATTGATCAAAACTTAGAATCGAATTTATCATTACAGTCAGTTTCAGAAATCGCTTTTTTTTCACCATTTCATTTCCATCGAATTTTCAAATTTGTTACAGGAGAAACCTTAAATGAATATATAACACGAAAAAGAATAGAGAAGTCAGCTTCGGATTTGCTACATAAAAATATAACCGCAACTAAAATAGCACATAATTATGGTTTTAGTGACAATTCTTCTTTCTCTAGAGCATTTAAAAAATATTTTAAAGTAAGTCCGACTGAGTTTAAAAAGCAAAATCCGAATAGGTTTAGCAAAATCCGTCAACTTAAAAGCAAGAACGGACAAGATTATCCTAACTCTGAAAAATACATTTGTATTATTGATAATCTTAAAAATTGGATAGAAATGAACGCAAGAATTGAAATTAAAGAAGTACCAAAAATGAATGTGGCTTATGTCTCATGTATTGGTTCTCAAAATCTTGAAAATGCCTTCGGAAAATTAATGCAATGGGCTACACCTAAAGGATTAATGAATGACCAAACAAAAATGATGACGATATATCACGACAGTTTTAAATTTACTGACGCCAATAAAGTAAGAATGAGTGCTTCAATTCTACTCAATAAACCAGAGGAAATAGATGGTGAAGTTGGACTCACAACTATTGAAACTGGAAAATTTATCGTTGGAAGTTTTATAATTGGAGTAGATGAGTTTGAAAAGTCGTGGACTGGATTATTTGTCTGGATGAATGACCAAGGATATAAAAAAGCAGATAGAGAACCTTTTGAAATTTATTACAATAATTTTAATGAACATCCAGAAAAGAAAGCTATTGTAGATTTTTATATACCAATTCAAAAAAAAACGATTAAATGATATGGAAATAAAACCCTTAACTAAAGATCTAAAAGACGATTATTTATATCTTTTTGATAATATGGTTCATAAAGAGAACCCCGAATGGTCAAAATGCTATTGCAATGACTATCATTTTCTTGGAGATGTAGAAACGTGTACGCTTGCTACTAGCCGCTCTTTAATAATTGATCGTATAGATGAACATGAGCTACAAGGTTATTTGGTTTTTGAAAATGACAAGCCAATTGGGTGGTGTAATGCTAACAATAGGTCTAATTATCAAAAATTATTGAGAGATTATGATTTAATTGATAATCCTGATGACAAAGTTTGTTCGGTGGTATGTTTTTTAGTGCATCCAGATTATAGAAGACAAGGAATATCTCAAAAATTTCTTGAAAAAATTATTGCCGATTATTCAAATACAGATTATGATTATATTGAATCCTACCCTATAAAAGGTAAAGCAGGCGCAAGTAATTTCAAAGGTGCAATCGAATTATACATTAGAAACGATTTCAAGATATATAAGGAGCATAATGACTATTATGTAATGAGAAAGAAGCTAAAGTAAATAAGATGTCACACAACGCATATTACTAATTGACTTGCTAGATATTTATCTCATAAATTTACTCAGTATTATTTCGATAACGTATATTTCAAAATAAAAAAAGTCTTGTTTAAAACAAGACTTTTTTTGTGACCCCGGAGGGATTCAAACCCCCAACCCTCAGAGCCGAAATCTGATGCGCTATTCAGTTGCGCCACGGGGCCTAATATTTTAGAGAACTAAGAATTTGAGTATTTCTTGTTCTATGATATTAAAGTATTCTAAGCTAATTTTTTTCTCACAATAGCAGAAATGGTTTTACCATCTGCTTTTCCAGCTAATTCTTCACTTGCCATTCCCATGACTTTCCCCATATCCTTCATACTCTCAGCTCCAGTTTTAGAAATGATTTCTTCAACTTTTGCTTCAATCTCTGCTTCACTTAGTTGTTCAGGTAAAAATGCTGCAATTACTTCTGCTTGTTTTTCTTCAGGTTCTGCTAAATCTGGTCTATTTTGCTCTCTATAGATGCTTGCACTATCCTTACGTTGTTTTACTAGTTTTTGAACTAGTTTCATTTCTTGATCTTCAGAAAGTTCTCCTGCATTGCTTTCTGTTTTGGCCATAAGTATAGCACTTTTTACTGCTCTTAAAGCTTCTAATGCTGCAGCGTCTTTTGCTTTCATCGCAACTTTCATCTGCGTCATCACTTCTTTCTCTAGACTCATAATTTCTATTATTTATAGCACGAAGATAGTTATTATTGCTTAAAAAACCCGAAGCTATTTTTAAAATAACTTCGGGTTATATCTACCTTATATTTCTATATAATTAGTCTACATTATCGTGAAGAAATGAGTTGTTTTTTCGAAAACTAACCTCATCATTACTATCTTCACTAATACTTGTTCTTGAGAGTTTTTCTCTATCATGAGAAGGATTGTCTAAATCTAATCCTGCTCTTTTGTAAGCGGGTTGTTTTTCAATCTCATCTATGCTGTTGTTATTTCTAAACTTGTAATTAAAGCTTTTCATTCTAGCACGTCTTTCTTCCGCTCTAGCGATTAAATCTTCAGAAATAGGATTATCAAATGGATCTTCCTCTACCGCTGGTGGAGTTGGCTTTTTCTCTGCAGGCTGTGTACTTTTATATACAATCTCTTCTTCTCTCCTTACTTCAGGTTTTTTAACCTGTGGTTGAGGAGCAGATGGTTTAGCTTCATTAATGGTGTTCTCTAACTCCATATAATCTTCTAAACTATAACGTTTTTCTCCGTTGCTAGAAGTACTGCTAGAGATAACCTCTATTTCATCATTTACTTCTATATTGTTGGCCTCGTCTTCAGAAAGATTATGAACTATTTTTTCTGATTTCACCTCTGCTTTTGGCTCTTCCTTAACTTCCTTTTCTTCGTTTAACGGAAAATCGAACGTAAACATAGCTTGAGAATCTTCTTCTTTTGAAGAGACTTCTTGTGCTTCATTAACATCAATATCATTAAGGTTATCTGAAGCATCTATAATAACAAAATCATCTTCGTCATAAGTTACTTCTTCGTAAGAAACATCAATGTTCTTGATTAATTCCGAAGTCGGAATTAAATTCATTTGATTTAAATTGGCAGAAGGCTCATCTTTTTTAGGCTCGCTTCGTTTAGGTTCCTCTTCTAAAACGTGAACCACCTTTTTTGGAGCTGGCTCTGGTGCTTTTTCTACTGGAGCACTAAAACTTGAAGGTATATTGCTCTTCTTAGCCGTTAGATCTTGAACTGCTTTTTGTTCGTCTTCTAACGTATGAATGATCTTTTTTGTCTCTGTATTTACAATTACATTTTGCTGCTCTACATTAAATCCCGTAGCGATAATGGTAACTGAAATAGATTCTTCTAAACTTTCATCATCTCCAACACCCATAATAATATTGGCGCTATGACCAGCTTCTGCTTGAATGTGGTCATTAATTTCTCCAATCTCATCTATAGTTATTTCTTCTGAACCAGAAACGATAAGCAACAATACATTTTGAGCACCACTAATTTTATTATCGTTAAGCAATGGAGAATCTAAAGCTTTAGCGATTGCCTCTTGAGCTCTATTACTCCCTGAAGATACGGCCGATCCCATAATAGCGGTTCCGCTATTACTTAATACAGTTTTAGCATCCCGCAAGTCAATATTTTGCGTGTAGTGATGTGTAATTACTTCGGCAATACCTCTAGATGCAGTTGCTAAAACTTCATCTGCTTTAGAGAAACCAGCTTTAAAACCTAAATTACCATAAACTTCACGCAGCTTGTTATTGTTGATAACAATTAACGAGTCAACATTTTTTCTTAATCTTTCGACTCCTAATTGAGCTTGATCATTTCTTGTTTTACCCTCAAACTGAAATGGTATAGTAACAATCCCAACCGTTAAAATACCCATATCTTTTGCTTGTTTAGCAATGATTGGGGCAGCACCAGTACCTGTTCCTCCACCCATACCAGCGGTGATAAAGATCATTTTGGTATTGGTATCGAGCATATTTTTTAAATCGTCAAAACTTTCTAGAGCTGCTTGTTCTCCAATTTCTGGATTAGCACCTGCTCCTAATCCTTCAGTTAAATTAACCCCTAACTGAATTTTAATAGGAACTCCTGTATTTTCTAATGCTTGTGCATCTGTATTACAAACTACAAAGTCTACTCCTTTTATTCCTTGTTGGAACATGTGATTAATGGCATTGGAGCCTCCGCCTCCTACTCCTATCACTTTAATTACGTTAGACTGATTTTTGGGTAAATCGAATGAAATGTCGAATTCTGTGCTGCTCATAATTCTATTATTTTCGGTATTAATATTCTTTTTCTTTTTTTAGCTATTCTTTATTCTGCGTTGTCTAAAAAATCTTTAAAATTGTCAAACCACTTTTCAAAAATATTTTTTCTACCAACGTTAGATTCTTTTTTCTCTTCTTGTTCTGGAGCGTGAGGATCTTCTACAAGATCATGCTCTTGCTCTACTTCTGTAGATACTTCTTCCTCCTCTACAAGTGGAGTTTGTGGCTGTTCTGCCTCTAAAGCTTCTCTCTCTTTCTTCTCTTCTTCTCTCTTCTTACTCTTTTCAATACTATTAAGTACTAAACCAACTGCTGTAGCATATATAGGACTTGTAGTTTCTTCATCTGAATTTCCTGCCAAGTGTTCATTAGGATATCCTATACGGGTATCCATTCCTGTAATGTACTCTACTAATTGCTTTAAGTGCTTTAATTGAGCTCCTCCTCCAGTGATTACGATCCCAGCAATTAATTTTTTCTTTTGCTCTTCGTGACCGTAATTTTTTATTTCTAAATAAACTTGCTCTATAATTTCAACTACTCTAAAGTGAATTACCTTAGAAAGGTTTTTAAGTGTTATTTCTTTGGGCTCTCTACCTCTTAAACCTGGAATAGAAACAATCTCGTTATCTTTATTTTCTCCTGGCCAAGCCGAACCAAATTTTACTTTTAATAATTCTGCTTGCTTTTCAATGATCGAGCAACCTTCTTTAATGTCTTCGGTAATTACGTTTCCTCCAAAAGGTATAACGGCTGTATGTCTAATTATACCATCTTTAAAAATGGCCAAGTCTGTAGTTCCTCCTCCTATATCAATAAGGGCAACTCCTGCTTCTTTTTCTTCCTGACTTAATACTGCATTTGCCGAAGCTAATGGCTCTAAAGTTACTCCTGCCAATTCTAAGCCAGAACTTTTTACACATCTTCCTATATTTCTAATGGAAGATATTTGCCCTACCACTACATGAAAATTAGCTTCTAATCTACCTCCATACATTCCTATAGGTTCGGTAATTTCGGCTTGACCGTCAACTTTATATTCTTGTGGTAAAACGTGAATAATTTCTTCTCCAGGAAGCATAACCAGTTTGTGCACTTGATTACACAAAATATCTATGTCTTTATCACTAATTACTTCGTCAGAATTGTTTCTAGTAATATAATCGCTATGCTGTAAACTTCTTATATGTTGACCTGCAATACCTACCACTACATCTTCAATCTTCACGCCTGAGTCTGCTTCTGCTTCTTGTACTGCTTGCTGAATAGATTGTATGGTTTGGGTAATGTTATTCACCACACCTCTATGCACGCCTAAACTTTTAGATTTACCTATTCCCAAAATTTCCACTTTGCCGTATTCATTTTGACGGCCAATCATAGCAACTATCTTGGTGGTTCCTATATCTAATCCTACTGCAATATCTTTTTCTTCCATAGTAAAACTCATATCACTTTTTTGTGCAAACAACTTGATTGTTATACTTTAAACTCACCCACTTAAACGAATCTAATTGGTGGTCTAACATTGCTTTTTTATAAAATGCTTTTAGATTATTAGTCTTGCTTTCTATTGAATTTATTTCTCCGAATAAGATTTCAAAATCGTACAATCTCATTTCGAGTACATACTCTCCTTTTGAGTTTCTTTTAATTAGAGTAATATGTTTTTTTAAAAATTCATCCTTATCAATTTTCGCTAAAAGCGGATATACTTCTGCAATATCTTCTTTCTTAATATTTTTTATAAATGGTACTCTCGCCGAATAGTTTTTTGATAATGGCATCTTCTTACCATTTTTATCTATATAATAAGATTCATTTCCATATACTCTTGCAATGGGCTTTCTCTGAGTTATTTTTGCTCCAAGCTCCCCATTTACTGTCAAATACACATCTGCATCTTCAATCATCGCATGTGTATCTAATCTTTTTTCTAGTATATTCAAATCTAGAACTTCTTTCGCCAGGTTTTTAACCGAGTCTTGATTTTGTATCAACAACTTATTAACTGCTGTTTCAGTCACATACAGATTTTCATCGTTAGTAAATTGCACTTCAATTTTATCTAATTTCCTTTGATTATTTCGTGCAGATGAAAAACTATAAAGAAAAATCACTAGCACCAATAATGAGAAAGCTTTTATGTAATTCCAATTAACTTTCATGGTTTAACGCAATTTTAATTTTTTGAACTTCATCTCCTATATCTCCAGCTCCCAGTAGTAAAACCACTTCTGCGGAAGCTTCTTTAATTTTATCTATCAGCAACTCTCTATCTATCAAACTTTTTTGTTCATTATCAATCTTATCGAGTAACATTTTTGAATTGATCCCTGCAATAGGTTTTTCTCTTGCTGGATATATTTCTAATAACATTACCGCATCAAACGGAGAAAGACTTGTGGCAAACTCATTAGCAAAATCTTGAGTTCTACTAAACAAATGTGGCTGAAATACCGCCAACACTTTTTTGTTAGGATGCATTTCTCTCACTGCTTGATAAACTGCATTAATCTCACTTGGGTGATGTGCGTAATCTTCTATAAGAACCTTGTCTCCTGTTCTTAAGTGATAGGTAAATCTTCTTCTTACTCCTATAAAACTCGCTAAGCTATGTTTCGCTTTCGCGGAATCAACTCCAAATTTTATCGCCATCGCCAAAGCCATAGCCGCATTCATAAGATTATGCTTCCCTGGTAAACTAAATTCGATTTCTTTTAAGACCTCATGCGGAGTTTTAAAATTAAAAAAGTAGCTCCCATTATGTATTGAAATATCATTTATCACATAATCTGAATCTGAGGAGAAACCAATAGAGTTTCCTTGTAAGTTTAATCCTTCTGCAAAAAATAAATCTTCTTGGTTGGGCACTTTAGCTACAAACTCTCTGAAAGAATTTTCTAATTCATTCTTGCTACCATAAATATCTAAATGATCTGCATCCATAGAAGTAATGCTGGCGATATTTGGAGAAAGTTGTAAAAACGAACGATCAAATTCATCGGCTTCTACGACAACGGCTTCATTACCATCGTTGATAAAATTGGTTTGGTAGTTTTCACTAATCCCACCAAGAAAAGCAGTTAGTTGTACTCCGCACTGTTTCAAAATATGTGCTAAGATGGCAGTTGTCGTGGTTTTCCCGTGGGTACCAGCAACCGCTAGAGTTGGAATATCCTTTGTGATCAATCCTAATATTTCTGCTCTCTTAAGAATAGAAAAATTATGTTCTATGATGTATTGATACAGTAGGTTTTCCTTAGAAACAGCGGGAGTATATATGATTAATGTATGTTCTTTATCTTTTAATTGCGCAGAAAGTTTATTCACCTCTTCTTTAAAAGTGATGTCTATTCCTTCTTCTTGCAGTTCTTTGGTAAGTTGTGTTGGAGTTTTATCGTAACCCATCACAAGTTTACCATTTGCATGAAAATATCGAGCAATAGCACTCATCCCTATTCCGCCAATGCCGAGAAAATAAATAGTCGATATGTTTTCTAAACTCTTCAAGTTATGCTTTTATCAATTTTTCGACCGCATTTACAATGTCTTTGGTAGCATTGGGTTTGGCCATTTTCTTTATATTTTCACTTAGCTCTTGTTGCTTTTTTTCATTTTTCAACAAGCCTGCAAATGTATTCTTAAATTCTTCTTTTAGCGCACTTTCTTTAAGGTAAATTGCAGCATTAATTTGCGAAATAGATCTAGCATTTTTAGTTTGGTGATCCTCAGCTACATTGGGCGATGGAATAAAAATTACTGGCTTGCCTACCACACATAATTCGCTTACAGATCCTGCTCCTGCACGTGATATAATTAAATCCGCAGCAGCGTAAGCCAAATCCATTTCATTTAAAAACTGATGCACTTTAATATGCTCATTAGCAGCGTACGCCTTAAATTTTTCATGATACAATTTTCCCGTTTGCCAGATCAACTGTACATTTTGCTCTTTAAAGAAAACAATATTTTCTTCTATGAGTTCATTAATTTTTTTAGCGCCTAAACTTCCTCCTAAGACAAGTATGGTCTTCTTTTCTGGCCTAAGCTCAAAGTGAGCTATTGCTTTTTCATTATTTTCATCAATTTGAAGCAAATCCTGTCTTACTGGATTTCCAGTAAATTGAATCTTACTTGACGGAAAATATTTTTCCATCCCTTCATAAGCGACACATATTTTTTGAGCACCTTTTGCCAACCACTTATTCGTGATCCCCGCATAGGAGTTTTGCTCCTGAATTAAGGTGGGTATATTTTTTTGGTTTGCTGCTTTTAATAAAGGTCCGCTTGCAAAACCTCCTGTACCAATCACCACATCTGGCTTAAATTGTTTTAATATTTGATGTGATTTAAATAGGCTTGAAATTAATTTTAACGGAAAACTTAAATTATCTAAAGTAAGCTTACGCTGAATTCCACTAATCCAAAGTCCTTTTATAGAATAACCCGCAGCAGGAACTTTTTGCATTTCCATACGGTTTTTAGCTCCTACAAAAAGTATTTCAGCTTCAGGGTTTCTGCGCTTAATTTCATCAGCAATAGCAATAGCCGGATAAATATGTCCGCCTGTTCCTCCACCAGATAATATGACTTTTAATTTGCTCATATTGCTTCGCTTAACACTTCTAAAGGATTATCTAAATCTTCTCTGTTTTCTCGTTCTTGATCTTCCTCTTCTTTCAACTTCATCTCTTCTCGTTTTGCACTTACACTTTGTACAATTCCCAACGCCACACAAGTCATCCAGATGGAAGAACCTCCACTACTTACCAGTGGTAAAGTTTGTCCCGTTACCGGAAATAATTCTACAGCAACCGCCATATTGATCAACGCCTGAAAAATAATCGGTAAACCAACGCCAATGACTAGCAACTGACCGAATACGGTATTGGCTTTAGTGGCAATAATCACCAATCTAAATAAGATGAGTAAATAGGCTAACATCACTCCAAAAGCTCCGAGTAACCCCATTTCTTCAACAATAATGGCATAAATAAAATCTGATGAGGATTGTGGTAAAAAGTTTCTTTGTACACTTTTTCCTATTCCCGTTCCTACAATTCCGCCTCGAGCGATAGCAATTTTTGCTCTTTCTATTTGATAATCTTCCTTGGTATCTTCTCCATTAGAAAAGTTATCTATTCTGCTAATCCATGTATCTACCCGGTTAGGAAAAACCCCTGGAAATGCTTTCGCCGAAAGCACAAAAATGGATAAGATTACAATGGCAGAAAGTAAAATAACACCTAAATATTTTAGCGGATAGCCTCCTAAAAAAACCAAAACAAAAACCATAGCAAAAATGATCGCTGTGGTAGAGAAGTTTGCCGGTAGAATTAAACCTAAAATAATACCAACGGGAACCCAAAGTGGTAAAATAGTTTCTTTAAAAGTAACCGTCCTATCTTTTATTTTTGATAAATACCTCGCTACATAAATCATTAAAACCACTGCTGCTGCCGTAGAGGTTTGAAAGGTTTTATTAATAATAGGAATTTTTATCCATCTACTTGCATTAGCGCCATCTATGGTCGTTCCTTGCGCTAGAGTATATAGTAAAAGCACAACAATAATAGGCAATAGAATTAAGGACAATCCTTTAAAATAATGATAAGGAATTTTATGTATTGCATAGATTAAAATAAACCCTAAGACCAAGTAAGCAAAATGATTTAGCAGGTAACTAAACGTACTTCCATCCCCATATAAATAGGCCAAATTACTACTCGAACTATAAACGGGTATAAAAGAAAATATAGCTAATAGTGCCGCTATGGCCCAAATAACCTTATCTCCTTTTAAGTAAAAGAAAATATTCTTAGATGATATGTCTGTTTTTACTGCCAATGTTTATAATTGTCTTACGTATTCTTTAAACTGTCTTCCTCTATCTTCATAATTCTTAAACAAGTCAAAACTTGCACAAGCAGGAGAAAGTAAAACGGTATTTCCTTTTTCAGCTAGATGATAAGCCATTTTCACGGCCTCTTCCATCGATTTAGTTTCTACAATTGTCTCTACACAATTGCTAAATGAGTTGATGATTTTTTCGTTATCTACCCCTAAACAAATAATAGCTTTTACTTTTTCGTTTACTAACGGTAGTAACTCTTCATACACATTTCCCTTATCTACTCCTCCTACAATCCACACAGTTTCTGGCTGCACACTATCTAAGGCGTAGTACGTCGCATTAATATTTGTAGCCTTAGAATCATTGATATATTGCACGTTATTGATTTTTAATACGCGCTCTAAACGATGCTCTACTCCTTGAAAGCTTTCTAAACTCTCACGTATCGTTTGTTTTCTAATTTTTAATAATTGCGCTACAGTAGTAGCAGCCATAGCATTTTTAGTATTATGTTCTCCTTTAAGCGCTATTTTATCTTTATGCATTATAAATTCTGTATTATTAACTTTTATGTAAATTTTATCGTCTTTTAAATAAGCTCCTTCTCCTTCGTGTTCTTTTAAACTCATAGGAAGTTGAATAGAACTTATCTTATTCTTTTTGAGCCAATCACAAATGGTTTTATTATCGGCGTCATATATAAAATAATCTTTGTTCGTTTGGTTTTTTACAATCCTAAATTTCGAAGCGATATACTCCTCAAAATTATGATGATAACGATCTAAATGATCTGGCGTGATATTGGTTAAAACCGCTATATGCGGATTAAAAGTTTCAATACCATCTAATTGAAAACTACTTAACTCCAACACATAATAATCTGGATTATTAAGCGCAACATTTTTCGCAAAACTATCTCCAATATTCCCAGCCATTATAGCATCTAAATCCCCATTTTTAAGAACGTGATAGATCCAAGAGGTCACCGTAGTTTTGCCATTACTTCCTGTAATTCCTATTAAACTAGCGTGTGTGTATTTACTAGCAAATTCGATTTCAGAAATAACTTTAATTCCGTTTTCCTTTAATTTTAATACCAAAGGAGCATCTTCAGGGATACCCGGACTTTTCATCACCAAATCGGCATTTAAAATTTTATCTTCCGTATGTTTTTCTGCCTCCCATTCTATTTCTTCCTGAATTAAAACTTGCTTATATTTTAATTCAATCGGCCCACGATCGGATACAAAAACCTCATAGCCTTCTTTTTTACCAAGAATAGCTGCGCCTACACCACTTTCTCCAGCACCTAATATGACCAATCGCTTACTCATTATCTTAGTTTTAAAGTGATGATAGTGATGATCGCTAACAAGATTCCTATAATCCAAAAACGGACTACAATTTTACTCTCATGATGACCTTTCTTTTGGTAATGATGATGTAATGGAGACATCAAAAAGATTCTCTTCCCTATTCCTGTTTTTTTCTTAGTGTACTTAAACCAACCTACCTGCATCACTACTGATAGATTTTCCATCAAGAAAATTCCGCAAAGGATAGGAATTAATAATTCTTTTCTGGTAGCAATAGCTAAAACCGCGATAATACCACCAATAGTCAAGCTTCCTGTATCTCCCATAAAAACTTGAGCAGGAAAAGTGTTATACCATAAAAAACCAACTAATGCTCCTGCAAATGCCGTAATAAAAACCGTCATCTCTCCCGAATTGGGAATATTCATCACGTTGAGATAATCAGAGAAAATTACGTTCCCCGATACCCAAGCAAAAAGCCCTAAAGTGAGCACAATAATAGCCGAAGATCCTGCTGCCAAACCATCAATTCCATCGGTTAAATTAGCACCGTTAGAAACTGCCGTTACAATAAAAATAACAATTGGAATAAAAATAATCCAAGCATATTTTGCGTAAGAAGGGTTAATCCAAGAAATTAAAGTCGCATAATCAAACTCATTTCCTTTTACAAAAGGGATGGTGGTTTTTGTGGATTTTTCTGCTACGCTTTCGCTGATATCTTTTTCTATTAATTGCTCTTGAGCTTGAGGATCTGCCTCTACGTGTTCTTTAATAGTAACTCCAGGATGAAAATACATGGTAGCCCCCACGATAATTCCCAAACCTACTTGACCTATTACTTTAAACTTACCCTGTAAACCTTCTTTATTTTTTTTAAACGTCTTAATGTAATCATCTAAAAAACCAATTGCTCCCATCCAAAGGGTCGTGATAATGAGCAAAATAACATAGATATTCTCTAATTTAGAAAAAAGCAATACCGGAATAAGAGTAGAGAAAATAATTATTAATCCTCCCATAGTCGGTGTTCCTGCTTTTTCAGCCTGACCTTCTAACCCTAATTCTCTTACGCTTTCTCCTACTTGTTTTTTAAGCAAATAATTGATTATTTTTTTTCCAAAAATGGTCGAAATAGACAAAGACAGAATAATCGCCATACTCGCCCTAAAAGAGATAAACTGAAAAAGTTGCGCTCCTGGCAGTTGGTATTGTGCTTCTAAAAATTCAAATAAGTAGTATAGCATCTTATTCTTTGTTGTTTTCTTTATTTATTAAACTGCTCTAGCATTTCTTGAACAATTTTCATATCATCAAAATCAGATCTTACCCCATTTACTTCTTGGTAAGTCTCATGCCCTTTTCCTGCAATTAGTATAATATCTTTAGCTTTTGCCATAGCACAAGCCGATTTAATTGCTTGTTTTCTATTGGTTACCGAAATCACTTTACTCCAATTGTGCGCCTCTACACCAGCCTCTACATCTTCAATAATTTTATCTGGATCTTCGGTTCTAGGATTATCACTGGTAAGTATTACTTTAGTACTTAAATCACTGGCTACCTTCCCCATAATAGGGCGTTTAGTGGCATCACGATCTCCACCGCAGCCCACTACCGTAATTAGTTCTTCATTTTTAGTTCTAATTGTATTAATAGCTTCTAATACATTCTTAAGCGCATCGGGCGTATGAGCGTAATCTACGATGGCAGTAATTTTTTCCTTATCGGAAATGATATACTGAAACCTTCCGCTTACCGATTTTAACTGACTTAGATATTTTAAATTCTCTAATTCTTCCAAGCCTAATAAATCCGCGGCAGCGTAAATTGCAGCAAGGTTATAAGCATTGAAATTTCCTATAAGCGTTGACCACACTTCGTTATTATTTATTTTTAACAACAAACCACTCAATTCATTTTCTAAAATTTGAGCTTTATAATCGGCATTGGTTTTTAACGCATATGTTTTTTTAGTAGCTTTTGTGTTTTGCAACATAAAAGCTCCATTTTTATCGTCTATATTGGTAATTGCAAAAGCAGATTTTGGCAACTCATCAAAGAATTTTTTCTTTACATCGCGATATTCACTAAAACTTTTGTGGTAATCTAAATGATCGTGAGAAAGGTTGGTGAAAATTCCGCCTGCAAAATCTAATCCCGAGGTTCTATGCTGAGCGATACCGTGAGAGCTTACTTCCATAAAGCAAAACTCAACCCCAGCTTCGTTCATTTTTCTTAAATACTTATTGATCGTTAAGGAATCTGGAGTGGTTAATCGTGTAGGAAATTCTTCATCTCCCACGACAATTTTAATAGTAGAAATAAGTCCGACTTTATAGCCTGCTAAGGTAAAAAGTTGGTGCAGCAAAGAAGATATAGTCGTTTTCCCATTGGTTCCTGTAACCCCTACTAATTTTAATCGGCTCGATGGTTTTTCATAATAGTTGTTCGCCATTATCGCCAAAGCTTCTTTTGTATTTTCAACTAAGACATAGGTAATCCCACTAATTTGCTTTTGCGGAAGTTCTTCACAAACAATAGCTATTGCTCCATTATTTTCCGCTTTAGCTATATATTCATGACCGTCACTTGCCGCGCCACGAATGGCTACAAACACATCATTCAATGAAATATTTCTAGAATCGAAATCGATATGTTGAATCGATATGTTGGTATTCCCAACCACCGATTCTATAGCTACTTTATATAATATGTCTTTTAATAAAATCAACTTGTCGTTAAATAAATGGTTTGATTAGACTTTATTTTTACTCCACTCGTAATGGATTGATTTCTTACTTTCCCTGCTCCTTTTAATACTACTTTTAAACCTAGATTTTCTAAAAGTGAAACTGCATCCATTGCAGGTAAGCCCTCAACGTTAGGCATAATAGATTTATATTTTTGAGCGGTTACGTAAAACTGTTCATAATCTTTCTGCACATTTTTATAATCTACATTTACATCTTCAAATTCATTGGTGGTAGGCGTATCGGTATAAATTTCTTGAGCAATTTCTTTAAATACTGGAGCCGCTACAATATTTCCATAATAGCCTAAGCTTCGATCTGGCTTAGTCACCACCACAATACAAGAATATTTAGGATCATCTGCAGGAAAATACCCAGCAAAGGATGCTATATATTCTGAAGAACCATCACCACGACCGTAACCTGTTAAACAAGTACCCGTTTTGCCTGCCATAGAAAACTGTTCTGTATAAATATTTCTTGCTGTTCCTCTAAGCACAGTATTCTTCATCATCTCCCTCACCTTAGAGGCGGTTTCTTTAGAACAAATCGAATTATTGATTTCTCCCTTTTCGTAATGCTCTACAACCTTATCTCTATTTCTAATTTCTTTAATTAATCTTGGCTTAATCATTACGCCATCATTAGCAATAGCATTGTAAAATGCCAGAGTTTGAAGCGGTGTAATTGAAACCCCGTAACCAAAAGACATCCACGGCAGTGTAGTACCATACCAATTGGCATCATCTGGGTGTGGAATATGCGGCTGACCTTCTCCTTTTATTTCTAAACCAATTTTTTGATTTAATCCCATATAATTAAGACGGTTGACCAAAGCTTCTGGTTTATTCTTATAACCTTCATTAATAAATTTTGAAAACACCGTGTTAGATGAAACCTCAAATGCTTTTGCTGCTGATATCTCCCCGTATCCGCCGTAGCGTGAATCTTTTACTACGCGATCGTAATATTTAATTCTTCCTTTTTCTGAATCAAATACATCACTGGTATCTAAAACCTTATCTTCTAAGGCTGCTACCATGGTCATTAATTTAAAGGTAGAACCAGGTTCTTGAGATTCGTAAATAGCATAATTTCTCTTTTCGTAATAAGTCCCTTCAGATGTTCTTCCAAGATTAGCCATCGCTTTAATTTCACCAGTTTCAGTTTCCATTACTACTACTGTCCCATGATCTGCTTTATATTTTTCTAATTGCTTTAGTAAAGCATGATGTGCAATATCCTGAATGGTAATATCTATAGTAGAAACCACATCTAACCCATCTTCTGGTTCTAATTCATTTGCATCTCCAATAGGTTTCCACTGACCTTTGGCTATTTTTTGTTTTAACCTTCTCCCGTTTTGACCTTTCAAATAATCATCATAAGCACCTTCAAGCCCCGCTTGACCTCGACCCACGGTACGCTCACCAATTTTACCCAAAGGCAATTCTCTTACCGTTCGTTGTTCTGCAATAAAACCTCCTTTAAACGCTCCTAAGTTGAACATAGGAAATTCCCTCATTTGCACATATTGCGTATAACTTACTCCGCGAGCTATTAAATAGTATCTGTTTTTATGCGCTCTAGCTCTTCTTATATCTTGCGCATAGTGAGAAGCTGATTTACCAAACATTTTTGATAAAGATTCCGATAGAGGTTTTAGGTTTTCTTCAAAATTTTCTTGAGAAACCGTGATCGCATCAAACCTTATATCATATTCTGGTACCGAGGTAGCCAACAAACTTCCGTTTGAATCATAAAGATTTCCTCTGTTCGCAGGAATGACAAAACTTTTATAGACACGTTGCTCTGAAAGCTCTCTATATTTATCACCATCAACCACTTGAATATTCACCAACTTAAACCCTATTGCTAAAGCAAAAAGGAGCATCCCGATTGCCACCAGGTAGATTCTTCTTAGTATGCCTTTTTCTGTTGTCATCTAGAGTTTAATTCTTATTTTTTGTGGTGGCGTGCTGGACGGACCTATACCTGTTCCTTGCATTCTTTTCTCAATGGCAGATTTCATTTTAAGCTGCATTAAGTTTTTTTGTGCTTCTATAGACTCACTTCTTAATTCTTTAACTTCGTTATTCATTTTAGCAATTAAATGCACTTTTCTTTCTGCACTATGAGAACAAGCAATCATAATGATAGCGAGTAGCGTGCAAAAAAGAATAAAACGCCAGTTTTTCATAGCATCATCGCTAATCAAAAACTTACCTTTTAATACATTGTAAAAACCTTCTTTCATTTTATAACTTTTCCCCAACTCTTAAACGAGCACTTCTTGCTCTATTATTTTGCTTAATTTCTTCAGGAGACGGCTTTACAAGTCCGCCTACTTTTTTAAAAGGAACCGAAATATTTCCGTAGAAATCTTTTTCTGCTTCCCCTTGAAACAATCCGTTTCTTATATACCTTTTCACCAATCGATCTTCTAAAGAGTGATAAGAAATCAAACTAATCCTACCTCCTTTTTCTAATAATTGCTCCGTCTGCTTTAGAAACTCTTTAAGCACTTCAATTTCTTGATTCACTTCGATTCGTATCGCCTGATAGATTTGAGCAAGTATTTTAAATTCTTTTCCTTTAAATAATAATGGAAGCAACAACTCTTTCAATTCCTCTCCTGTTTTAATAGGAGCTTCTTCTCTAGCTTCTACAATAACCTTTGCTAATTTTGGAGCATTTTTTAATTCTCCATACTCATAAAAAACTTTTTTTAACGCCTCTTCTTCATACTCATTAATCACCTCATAGGCACTCAGCAAGCCTTCTTGATCCATTCTCATATCTAGTTTGGCATCATACCGAGTAGAAAAACCTCTTTCAGCTACATCAAATTGATGTGACGATACGCCAAAATCTCCCAAAATCCCATCTACCTTCTTATAACCTTCAAAACGTAAAAACTTTTTAATAAATCTAAAATTCTCAGGAATTAAAGTAAAACGCTCATCATCAATTGCATTTTCTTGAGCATCTTGATCTTGATCGAAAGCTAAAAGCCTTCCGTTTTCTCCAAGTCTTTTTAAAATTTCTCGAGAATGACCTCCTCCTCCAAAAGTGACATCTACATAAACGCCATCTGGTTTAATATTTAAACCTTCTACCGTTTCATGTAATAATACCGGATTATGATATTCCAAATTCTCCATTGTTTCCTCCCATTACTTCTTCCGCTAAAGCTCCAAAATCATCTGCAGCATCATCGATAGCATTTTCATATTTATTTTTATCCCAGATTTCCATAATATCTATTGCACTAGAAAGGACTAACTCTTTTTGAAGTCCTGCAAAATTCAATAAATCCTTAGGCACTAATAATCTCCCATTGGCATCTACTTCTATAATCTTCACTCCTGCAGTAAATCTTCTTATAAAATCATTATTTTTTTTATTGAAACGATTTAAGGAATTCACTTTAACCATTAACTCATCCCATTGTTTCATAGGGTACAATTCTAAACAAGGCTGAAAAACAGCTCTCTTCAATACAAACCCTCCCTCCAACACTGGAAGCAGTTGCTTTTTGAGTGCTGAAGGCAGCATTAGCCTACCTTTAGCATCAATTTTACATTCGTATGTACCTATTAGATTGATCACTTTTTCTTATTCTATGTCAAATATATTGATTTTTTTACCACTTTTTACCACTTTACCCCACATTGTTAATAAGTTTTAGCTTCAGTAATCTATTAATTATGAGAACTAAAGGAATAATCTAGGCTGAAAGAAGTTTAAAATGTGGGAGGGATTTATAAAGAGGATTGCTATCCTCCTGAAAGAGAATGAAGAATAAAACAGCGAGCTTATTTCACTTTAGGTTTACTTAAAAATACTTATACTTGTAGAATTATAGTATATTTGCTTTAGCTAACCGGAAGAAAACTGAATGAAACAAGAAATTATATCTGAAGGAAAATTCAGCTATGTAGAAATTGGAGAAGGTACTCCAATTATTATTCTACACGGTCTTATGGGAGGGTTAAGTAATTTTGATGGCGTTGCCAATTATTTCCCTAAAAAAGGATACAAAGTGGTGATCCCACAACTTCCTTTATATACCATGTCTTTATTAAAAACTAATGTTGGTAATTTTGCCAAATACATTAAAGAATTTATAGATCATAAAAATTACGAAGAAGTAATTTTATTAGGAAATTCTCTAGGAGGCCATATAGCCTTACTAGCTACCAAAAGGTATCCTGAAAAAATTAAAGCTTTGGTGATCACTGGAAGTTCTGGGCTTTACGAAAGTGCTATGGGAGAAAGTTACCCAAAACGTGGTGACTATGAATTCATAAAGAAAAAAGCTGAAAACGTTTTTTATAATCCTAAAGTAGCCACAAAAGAAATTGTTGACGATGTATATGCCACGGTAAACGATAGAAACAAGTTGATTAGAACACTTTCTATTGCCAAATCGGCTATTCGTCACAATATGGCTAAAGACTTACCAAAAATGAATACTCCTACGTGTATCATTTGGGGAAAACAAGATAATGTTACTCCGCCAGAAGTTGCTGTAGATTTTGACAAACTATTACCCGATTCAACTTTATATTGGATTGATGAATGCGGGCACGCTGCCATGATGGAGCACCCAAATGAATTCAATAAATTACTCGATAAATGGTTGACTGAAAGAAAGTTTTAAGTATGGAAATTAAGTCAGCCTCTTTTGTAATGAGTAATAGCCAAGTAGAGAAATGTCCTACCAGCAAATTACCAGAATATGCTTTTATTGGAAGAAGTAATGTTGGTAAGTCTTCTCTTATCAATATGCTTACCGGAAGAAAAAGTTTAGCAAAAACTTCAGGTAGACCAGGAAAAACGCAGCTTATCAACCACTTTCTAATTAATCATGAGTGGCATTTAGTAGATTTACCGGGTTATGGTTATGCCCGAGTAAGCAAAAAAGCAAAGAAGACTTTTCAGAAATTTATTACCGATTATTTTCAGCAGCGAGAGCCTTTAGTTTGTGCCTTTGTATTGGTTGATTCTCGACATGAACCTCAAAAAATCGATTTAGAATTTATGCAATGGCTAGGGGAAAATCAAATACCATTTTCTATCATCTTTACCAAAGCAGATAAGGTTAAACCTAAAGCATTAGAAAAGCAGGTGAATGACTACAATGCGGTATTGTTAGAAACTTGGGAAAGCCTACCTCCTTACTTTATTACATCTTCTTCTAAAAATTTAGGTGGGGAAGAGGTTTTAAACTATATAGATGAAATTAACAAATCTCTATAATTAAATTTCTTTATCTAATAATTCAATTAAAGCTTCCGCGGAATTTAATTCATTTAAAGTAGATGCATCAACTACTACTTCCCAACCCTTAGCTGTTACTCCTAATATAATTGGAAAGTCAAATTTCTGAGAAAATTTAGATGCATATTGTTTTTTAAACTCATCTATATGTAAGAATTCCATAGGAACCTCTATCGTTTTCTAAAGTTTTTCCAAGTTTTATTTTCCGTGAAAATGCCATAAGTAATTGCACACAGATTACAAGAATAACTAGCTGGTTTAAAAATCTTATGGAATGCATCCAGGTAAGTATTTACCTTACCTGAATTTACATTATACACAAATATTAGTTGAGTGATTTCTTTTTTTTCTATATAAGGTATCACAAAATACTTTTTATTTTTCGATAGATTTTTCTTCGACAAGTTAATTCTATTACTCCACACAATCCCTGACTACCCCATTAAGCCATAGCTATTTCAGTATCTAATAATTCAATTTTTTTTATATTTCGCTCATTAAATAAACTTAACACATCAAATAATTCATCTCTTTTTAATGAATTAAGTAAATAATGATGCTTTTTAAAACTTAACACAAATACTGTATTGCAAATATGTTTTTCTGGATCACGAAAATTGTTATCCAAGATTATTGTTTTGTTGAGATTTCTATAAACAGTATCAGAGTATATCTTATGTTTAATTGCAATTATTTGCTTCTTTTTTGACTGAATTTTTTGGTATTCCTTCAACCATTCCTGACTCCGGGCTCGTCTAGGATATTGTTTTGAGCTATCATTATACTGCGCTTGCACAAAAAAAGTGCTTAAGAATATAAGAGTACAGATAACTTTCATTTCACATCATTTTGTTTTTTCCTAAAAAATTTTTTAGAAAGCATTATTCTTTTTTCAATTCTAACTTATCAGCAAAATAATCGCAAAAATCTTTCATGGTTTCCATCATCTTTTCATCTTCTGTAGCACGATAGAAAGTATCACTCATCGCCACTAAAGTTTGATGAAAAAACACTTTCATCTCATCTACTGGCATATCTTTAGTCCATAAATCTATACGTAAGGTTTCTTGATTTTTATTATCCCAAAGTGATAAAAGCATCGCTTTCGCTTCCTCTTGATCAACTCCGCCATCTTGGGCACTCCAATTTAAATTTTGTGGAATGTTATTTTCATCTACCTCTACTTGAATTTTTATTTCAGATTTTTTTGTACTCATTCTGGTTTTCTGGGTTTAAAGTTAGCTTCTTTAAAAATACGCTCGGCATCTAAAGTAAGTAACTGTTTTAATGTAATTGATTCATTTTTTTGAGCAAACTGCCTCACAATTTGCCAACCTATATATTGCCCGATTTGTGGCGGACTTTCATTATCTAATTCTAACCTAAATTTACTAAAAGGCGCCAAATTGATAAATCTAGCTCTAAGCTCACTATCGGTTTCATAAATGAGTTCTCTATCAATAAAGTATCGCCAAATTTGATCTTCATTCGCCTGAGCCCATTTTAATTCTTTATCGGTATATCCCATTTTATCGGCATCACTCATCTTGGGTAGAACTTTATCTTTTAAATATAAAATCTTACCATAATAAATCATTTGATCTAAGAACGATCTTCCTTTAGGACTTTCTATTAATTGATTTGCATATTCAAAAGCGATATCATTTACGAGTTGTCCTTTTCTAAAATTCTTTCTTAAGTAAACCTGCATCCCATCATAAAACTGATGGTCTTCCCCTAAATAAGTGTCTAACGAAATAAGCAGTAAACTATCTGTAGCCACAACTTTATTACGATAATCAACTTCAGATATCATAGTGACTACACGGGGCGCTTTAAATTGCGGAAAGTAATATTTAAAATGTTGAAATAAAGAAGTGATGTTTTCTTTCTCCTTCTTAAAATCGGGAAATGCTTTTTGAGTTTCTCTCTCTAATTCTAATTGAATGGTGTCATTCATTTGCTGAATCCATAAACTATCAGCATATCTCGGCGGAAATAAAAAAGGATACTCTTTTTTTAATCTCGGTAATTCTTCCGCGGAAGCGTTTGCAAACTCCACATCAAAACGATCTACTTGAAAATCAATAGGAATTTGTGCTATTTCCTCTTCTAATTTATTTTCTTCTTCGCAAGAAAACAATCCCAAAAGTAAGATAAGGCCCACAAGATATTTCATCATAAAAAATAGTTTAGGTAGTCTTTAACGCAATAGACTTTTTTTACATCTAATTTCGTATTATTTTCGTGACAAAGGTAGTTGAAAATAACTAAAAAAAGGAAGGCTATGCAAACAGAAAAAGTAGTAAATCATATAACAAACTGGTTAAAAGAATATGCTACAAACAGCAAAACAAATGGTTTTGTGGTTGGAATAAGTGGCGGTATCGATTCTGCTGTAACCTCAGCGCTTTGCGCCAAAACCGGTTTACGTACACTGTGTGTAGAAATGCCTATACACCAAGCTGCAAGCCAAGTTACCCGTGGCCAACAACATATTGAAAGCTTAAAAAAGCAATTTAGAAATGTAACTAATATAGAAGTTGACCTTACTCCTACTTTTGAAACTATGAAATCTGCTTTTCCCTTAGCGGAAGAAAACGATCAACTTAGCCTAACTTTAGCCAATACAAGAGCTCGTTTAAGAATGACTAGCTTATATTATTTTGCTGGTTTACACGGATATTTAGTCGCAGGAACTGGCAATAAAATTGAAGACTTTGGAGTCGGTTTTTATACTAAATATGGAGATGGCGGTGTAGACTTAAGTCCTATTGCAGATTTACTAAAAAGTGAGGTTTACGAGATTGCCGAATATTTAGGGGTCAACCAAGAAATTGTTGAAGCTGCTCCCACCGATGGTCTTTTTGGTGACAGTCGCAGTGACGAAGATCAAATTGGAGCATCTTACGATGAACTAGAATGGGCGATGCACGAGGATGATTTAGGTAAAAGGGTTGATAATTTTGAAGGTAGAAAACGTGAGGTTTTTTCAATTTACAAAAGATTAAACAATGCCAATCAACATAAAATGAACCCCATACCAGTTTGTGAAATCCCTTTACATTTAAAGAAGGACTAAATTACACGGTTAAGTTTTTGCGCAATAAGGACCTCTAAGCTTTTATACTCCATCGTTTCTTCAATAACCTCGGCATGATGATTGTCGCGGTTTTCTTTAATGCTTTCCATTAGCTCATTTACCTTCTGTTTAATTAAAAAACGTCGAAGGTTTAGGATGGTTTCATTTACCTCCCTTGGTTCTAATTCGCTCTTATCTTTTACAAAAATTTCTTGATCATCCCAACGATGCAAAACATCTTTTTCTTGTTGCATCAAAATAGTAGTAATTTCCGAAGCTTGCTCAGGCACCAAATTATTAACAAATGTTTCAGTTTTTATTCCGCCTTTAGCTTTAAATTCTTCTATGATTGCTTTGTATAACTCTTTAAAACCTTCGTGGGTAAATTCAATTTCATCTTCCTGAAGATCTAAAAAAACTTTTTCATAAACTTTTAATTGTTGCGTCTCTCCTTCTAAATGCACATTTCCCTCCTCATCTTCTCGCAAAACAAAATCTTCAAAATCGTCCTCTACACTTCCATACCTCAACAACAAACTTATAATGTTGCGCTCTAATTGATGTTGCTGATTTACTTTTACACGCTCTACAGGAGTCTCTTTGACCACCGACATTTCTTTGGGTGCCGAGGCTGTTTTTTTAGATGCATCATTATTCGCTTTCGCGGAAATTTGAGCAAGTGTACTGTATAACACATTCTCTGAAATTTCCATAATGCGAGCACATTCTTTCAAGTAAATTTCCTGCTGAATGCGATCTGGAATTTTAGCAATACTATTGACCATATCCCGAATAACTTGCGCCTTTTTTATAGGATCTCCCTTAGCTTCATTTACTAGCAAAGAAGCTTTATAGCTTATAAAATCTTTGGAGTTATGCTCTAAGTATTCTTTAATATCATTCTCTGTATTGTTTTTTGCAAAAGAGTCGGGGTCTTCACCTTCTGGGAAACCGCAAACTTTTACATTCATGCCTTGCTCCAAAATAAGATCTATCCCACGAATGGAAGCTCTTATTCCGGCCGCATCGCCATCAAACAAAACCGTAATATTTTGAGTTAGTCTATTAATTAATCTAATTTGCTCGCTGGTAAGTGCAGTACCCGAAGAAGAAACTACATTTTCAATCCCCGCTTGATGCATTTGAATCACATCGGTGTAGCCCTCTACCAAATAACAATTGTCTTCTTTGGCGATACTCTGTTTTGCATAATAAATTCCGTAAAGGACTTTACTTTTATGGTAAATATCGCTTTCTGGTGAGTTAAGATATTTGGCCGCTTTCTTTTCGTTGGTTAAGATTCTACCTCCAAAACCTAATGTTCTACCAGACATCGAATGTATAGGAAACATCACTCTGCCTTTAAAACGGTCAAATTGCTTTTCTTCCTTTACAATACTTAACCCCGTTTTTTCTAAAAATTCTAATTTATACCCTTGCTTAATCGCTTCGCTCGTAAAAGCATCCCAAACATCTGGAGAGTACCCTAAACCAAACTTCTCAATAGTTTCTTTTGTAAAGCCACGTTCCTTAAAATAACTCAAACCAATGGCTTTACCTGTTTCGGTTTTTAATAATTGACGCTTAAAGTAATCCTTGGCAAATTCACTAACCAAATACATGCTTTCGCGTTCGTCTGCCTGCTGTTTTTGCTCATCGGTTTGTTCGGTTTCTTCGATTTCGATACCGTATTTTCGAGCGAGGTATTTTATCGCTTCAGGATAACTAAAATGTTCGTGTTCCATTAAGAAAGCAACGACGTTTCCTCCTTTTCCACTACTAAAATCTTTCCAGATTTGTTTAACGGGAGAAACCATAAAACTTGGCGTCCTTTCGTCGCTAAACGGACTCAAACCTTTATAATTACTCCCAGATTTTTTTAACTGAACAAAATCACCAATTACCTCCTCTACACGAGCAGCATCAAATACTTGGTCTATGGTTGATTTTTGAATCATAAAAATGAAATCTTGAAATTATTTTAGGCTTGCAAAAATACTAAATACAAAAAAAGGATGCTGTAAATTGAGCATCCTTTTTATAGAATAAAATTTAAATTAACACTTAATTACTAAATCGTATTCCTACAGAAATATTGTTCTGCTCTAAAGGATTGTCTTTAAAGACAGTATTAAGATCATATTTAGCATATAAAGCCCACGAGTCATAACCTATATAAGCGCTTACCCCATAAATAAAGTTACTGGTGTTATAGCTTTGAGAAAGTTTTGTTTTACGATTATCCCCATCTTCTTCATACTTTAATTTTTGTATCGTATTTAAGTTAACTCCTGCATATCCTCCTAAACCTATTTTGAAATTACTGGTATTATAATACGTTGCGTTTTCTCCATAACTTAAGCTTCTTGGTCCGAATTCAAAATGCAGCGGAAATACCAAATTATCCATTCTTAATTTTGCTTTATCTACATCAAACTGAAATTCCTCTAAATAAGTTTGATCACCATCTTCTACGAAGTACATATTATCATCTGCTTTAAGGCCGTTAAACTGAAAAGACAGCCCATATCTTAATCTTGCAAAACCAGATTTTACCAATACAGTTTCAAATTCATATCCTAATTCAAAAAAACGGCTTCCTCCTATTTTATATGGAGAATCGTCTAAAGATTGACCGTCTATCAAAGCATTGTTTAGACCGAATGCCATGGTAAAACCAGAGGTTGTTCTTTTAGGAATAGAATCATAATCTTCTTGCTCTTCATCCTTTTCATCATATTTTAAATAATCTAAGCGTCTATAATAAGAATCTACCACTTCTTCTCCATCTTCGGTGGTAGAATTTCGTTTAAGCAAAGCGATGTTAGCATCAATAATATCTAGTTGATTTTCTATATTCAACGCTCTTTTTTCCGCGGCAGCTTTTTTTAAGGCTTCAGCTTCTTGTTCTCCAATCTCGTTTTCATTTAAACGCTGATTAATCGCCTCGACTTCTTTTTTGAGTTTTTCTTTTTCGCTCTTTTGAACTTGATTTTTTTGCTTTTCAAGATTTTCTATTTTTAAATCAATATCAGAATTGACCTGAATATTGATTTGTGCTTGCATATTTTGAGCTACCAAAGTGCTTAATAAAATGCTTAAACTAATGATGATTGTTTTCATAATACGTTGTTTTTAGATTGTACTTTTCTAGCCGCGCTAATGGAATAGCTAGAATTACACAGATTTTTAATAGTTATTATTGGTTATTTAATGACTGAAGATTTTACATGCTGAAACCCACTTTCTAAGGCTAAAAATATTTTTTCTTTAAAAGAATCTTTATTTTCTACTTCTATACTTTCTAATAATTCTTTGGAGGAAACTCTGGCATAAGGATTATTAAATTGTCTTAATCTTACGTTTCTCCGAGCTTTTTCTAGAAGCGCATCTACCTCTTGTTCACTTACTTGGGCAAGTTCTTTTGGCGAAACATCAAGAACCTCTGTAGCATTTTCTACTTTCCCTGAATCTCTTATAGCTAACAAAGCTTTATTTTCAACATTCTCGTTTTGAGGAGAAAGTGTTTTTTTATGCTGCGCATTACTTGATTTACTTGGGATATTTCTTACTTTTATGTTACTTTTTTCTGTGGAAACAACTTCACTAACCTTTGGTTTACTTTCGGGAAGTTCTCCTACTATCTCTTTTAATTGTTTAGAGTCGTACACCAATTCTCCCTCTACCTCTTTAGAGAAAATATTTTCTTGGTTCACGGTTTTAAAATTTGAAGCATCACTTTGCGGAGTGTTGACTACTTTTATTTCAGTTTCCCCACCATTTCCAAATAAAGAAGCGATTAAAATCCCTGCCACAAAGCTTGCAGCAATGCCTATAAACCATTTGTAATTCACTTTCTTCTTATCTTGATTTTCTAACTGAGATGAAAGCTTATCCCAACTCCCTGCACTCGGACTAATTTTTCTAGCCTCCAAGTTCTCTTTTATTTGTTTGTCTAACTCACCCATGACTCTCCTCTTTTTGTACTGCTAGTTTTTCTTGCAATAATTTTCTTGCTTTAAATAATTGCGATTTTGATGTGCCTTCAGATATGCTAAGCAAGTCTGCTATTTCCTGATGCTTGTAGCCTTCTACGGCGTACATTACAAATACCACTTTATAACCTTCAGGCAATTTATCTATAACTTCTTGTAAGTGCTGCATCGCTTCCGCGGAAGCATAATCTTGCGCATCTTCCTCTCTATCATAATTCTCGATACGATCTGAAAAATGAATCTCCTTCTTACTTCTCAAAAAGTCGATCGACTCTCGTACCATGATTCTTCTTACCCAACCTTCAAAACTTCCTTTATGCTGAAATCCGTCAAGGTGATTAAAAACTTTAAAGAAACCTCTAAGCATTACATCTTCGGCAAAATGTACGTCTTTAATATACATTCTACAGACACTTAACATTTTTGGAGCATGAATTTCGTAAAGCGTTTGCTGCGCCATACGGTTCTTTTTCACCGCCTTTTGTATAAGTTTCTTTTCGTTTTTATGTAGTGGTATAATTTTCACCTCTGTTGGTTAGATGTTCTATAAATATAGACGAGAGGTTTTTAGAAATGGTTGCCTAAAGAAAAAAATAATTATTTTTTTCTATCAATTACGTAGTTCATCATAATTTCTAAAGAAGATTTATAAGGAGAAGCCGGATAGTTTTCTAACATCGAGAAAGCCCTTTCTTGGTATATTTTCATTTGCTTTACCGCATAATCCAATCCGCCTGAATCTTTAACAAACTGTATTACCTCTTTTACGCGCTTTTTATCTTTATTATGGTTTTTAATAGAATTAATAAGCCACCTTCTTTTCTTTTCGGAACAGTTATTTAAAGTATAAATAAGCGGAAGTGTCATTTTTTGCTCCTTGATATCAATCCCCGTAGGTTTTCCTATTTTTTCATCCCCATAATCAAAAAGGTCATCTTTTATTTGAAAAGCCATCCCAATTAACTCACCAAACTCCCGCATACGTTCTACGTGTTCTGAATCTGGCTTTACGGAAGCTGCGCCCAAACTACAACATGCAGCAATAAGTGTTGCTGTTTTTTGCCTTATGATCTCGTAATAAACATCCTCGGTGATATCTAATTTTCTGGCTTTTTCAATTTGAAGCAACTCGCCTTCGCTCATTTCGCGAACGGCCACCGAAATGATTTTTAATAAATCAAAATCGTTATTATCTATAGAAAGTAATAAGCCTTTAGAAAGTAAGAAATCCCCAACTAATACTGCAATTTTATTTTTCCAAAGCGCATTAATAGAGAAAAATCCGCGGCGACGGTTACTATCATCAACCACATCATCATGTACTAAGGTGGCGGTATGAATTAACTCTATCACAGATGCTCCACGATAGGTTCGATCATTTACCTCTCCTTTAGAAACCATTTTGGCAACTAAAAAAACAAACATAGGTCGCATTTGTTTCCCCTTTCTATTTACTACATAATGCGTAATGCGATTAAGCAGCGCTACCCGAGAAGACATAAAAAGCTGAAACTTTTTTTCAAAAAGTTCCATCTCATGGGTTATAGGTTCTTTTATTTGAGCTATGGGTTTCAAGATAACAACAAATATAAACAAAAAACCAGTGAAATAATTTTCACTGGTTTCTTTACTTAAAAAAACTTTTACTTATAATTTAATAATTTGCTTTGAGATTGTAATACCATCTTCACAGTTTATACGAATAAAGTAAACTCCTTTTTCTAAATTAGAAATATCAACTAAACCTAAATTCTTAGACTTTAAGGAGGGACTTCTTTTTTGTTGTATTCCCCTACTATCATATAAAGACCATCCTTTCAAATTCTTATTAGTTTCAATAGTAAAAGAATTGTTAGCTGGGTTAGGGTAAATTTTCACCTCCCCAGTAAAATTGTTTAAAATTTGATCTGAAAACGAATAATTTTCAGAATTCGCAGTTCTGCTTACTGTAACATTACAACCTTCTATAAATGCATGAAAATTTGAACCATTTTTTGCGTGAAATCCAGGTGTTAAGATTACACTTTCCCCTGCGTCGTAAGCAACTGAAGCAGTTGTATTTACTATGTTTTTTGCTATTAATATATTACTTACAGACTCATTATCAGTTTGACCTGATAAAACTTCAGTTACAATAGTTTTATTATTTTCGCATTCAATTAAAGGATATATTAATTGCGGAAAAAAACCCGAAGAAGTATTTATATAATTAGCTTCTACAGATGAGTTAGAGTAAGAGTTTTGGTCACGTATTCTACCAATCGAAGATGAACTAACTAAAATGTTGCCGAAACGGTCTCTTTGTAAAGAAGAAAACCCTGAAGGAAAATTTTGTGACCCATAATATTTTAGCTTTCTTAAAGGTAAAGATAGGTTAACTAAATTTTTTACCCAAATTTCACCCTGATAAATTGCAGGATCTGGTTCATATATATGATTTTTAAACCTAGTAAAATATATATTTTCAGAATTTTCTGAAAATTCAAAATCTTTGAAAATTGTTACACTAGATGACTGAACATCAATATCTTGGTAATTAGAAAACTGACCTGTATTTATATCGAAATCCATTAAATAAAATACATTCCCATAATAATTTGGTGTATTACCTTCCTTATAGAACAAACCTGCCAACTTAGAATTATCTGGAGAAAACCTAAACATATTATCTGTTGGAGATAAAGTAGCATTATCACCTAACCCTTGAATTGTTGATATCACCGGATTATTGTTTAATCCTTGACTATCTATTTTAAAGCTAAGCATATTATTTTTAGACCTTGCAATGACCCAATAAGAATTGCTTTGTTCATCATATAACATTGTTAATTCTGGTTTTCTATATACATTTACATAATTCTGATCAAGAATTAAAGGATCAGTGTAGAGCCAGTGAGCCGCACCAACAGGAGAAGTATCATTATCACTTATTAAATCAGTCAACTCTCCTAAGCTGTTATTAGAAAAATCTACTATACCGTAATAATAACTTGCCCAAACATTATTATTACCAGCATCACTATTAACATCCCAATAAGAACAGAAAATATAATATATATTACCATTACTTGGATGTGGAACAATTATAACCTTTTGTCTCGAGGATGAAGTTGTGAAATTTGATAGTTCACCGATAGTATTGTGATTTTTATTCCATACTTTATTTCCGTCAGTATAAAACAACAACCCTCCATTAGTGTCACTTATTGACGCCAAACCATATTGACCAGAAGCTCCAGGTATATTATTTATCGTGGCAGGGTCATTTGAAAAATCTATATCCGAAGACCCTAATTGCCAATGATTGTTTACTTGAGAGTAAACCGTGTTAAATCCTATAAACAGAATTATTAAATAATAAAGTTTTAATTTACACATAACTACTTATTTTCAATTAAAACTTTCAATTCTTCAATTAATTTTTCTTGTTCATTGAGCCTTTTCTCTTGTTCTATGGTATACAAAGTAAGTTCTTCTACTTTTTGTAAAAGAAGATTGGTCATTTCTTTTAAATGCAAACCTTCCTCTTTAATCACTTTAGCAGAAGGGATGTCTGGTAAATGATTATTTTGTCTAATAAAACTTTCTATCTCTTCTAATGTTAAAAAATTATAATCTGGTTTTAGATTAGAATAACCAGTAAAATACTTTTCAAATACATAATCTGCTGGTACATTTAAATCTACTTTTACTTCTTCAGCATGTATTTTACCTTTTACGGTAAGTTTTTCATCTGGATTTGAGGAACCAATACCTATAGAGTTACCTCTAATTACCATAACATCTCCCCATAGTCCAGAATCCCCTCTTCGAGTTTGAAATTTTAATAAATTTGGTTCTCGTCTTTGATTTGTACCACCACTTATTGGCGGTAGTTTTGAAATTATACGATAATTATGCTCATTAATAGAGCTACTAGAGATATTAAAGTTTATGGCTTTATCTTCACCTTGATTACTAGTTAAATTATCGAAGGTTAAATTTTGAGCATTAATTCCTAAACTCAGTAAAAGTCCTAATAAAAATGTTATTTTTTTCATAAAAATTGTTTCAAGTTATATGTAAATATAAATATAAAATAAGGGCATATTTTATCGATAAAAAATTTTACCATATTTATATGTACCCTCAAAATCTTGTTAAATATCTTTGAAGTTGATCGAAATTTATAGAATCTTCCTATCTTAGTATAAAATTTTAAAACTTATAACGATGAAAAAAATTACTTTAACGCTTGCAGCTATAGCTGCAGCAATTACAATGAATGCACAGGACACTTGTGCAACTGCAGGAACAGCAGTCGTAGGAACAAACACTGTTGGGACTATAGACGGAACCGAAATCCCGATGCCTGATTGCGTTGATAACGGACCTGGAGCTACTGCTGGAGAATGGTATTCCTATACTGCCACTATGGATGGTTTAGCTACAGTATCTACAAACTTAGCTATAAATGATGGCGTTACCTACAGTGATGATACACGAATACACATTTATTCTGGAACTTGCGGAACCTTAACTTGTTTAGGAGGAAATGACGATATTGACACTACAAATTACTTATCAGAAATTAGTTTCGCTGTAACTTCTGGACAAACATATTATATCGCTTTTGATGATTATTGGAGTGGTTTAGGGTTTGATTTTGAACTAACTGAAGTTTCAGTTGACTGTACAACAGCGATCCCTTATTCTAATGACGCCGATGATGAAGGTGATTTCGGGGTTTGCCACACAGTGATAGACAACGATGCTAATGGTACTGGTTGGATTAGACAAGACTTAGATTTAGATGGAGACTCAACTATGGAAACATTCTTTACTAATGGATCTAATACAACTGTACAAAAAGATGATTATCTTTTTTCTCCTGCACTTACCTTAGAAGCTGGAAAAAATTATGATATAGAAGTTACTTTTAATGGAGCTGATGCAACTGGAACTTCTGCAAATGAAAGTCTAGATGTTATTATGAGTTCTGGTAATACAGTAACTGACGCGGCAGCTGGATCTGTAATTTACTCACAGACAGGAATCGTTCAAACTGGTGCTTTTGCTGATGTGGAGAATATGGCTACTACTATCACTGCAAGTTTTACTGCACCAGCTGATGGTGACTACTACATTACTTTTAAATCTTACGCAGCATCTCCTGCAGCTTTTTTACTAATATTTGATTATTCTATAGATGAAAATTTAGCAGTAAATAGTTTTGAAGCTAATAGTATTGTGCACTCTTATGATAAAGTAAGAAGTAATTTGAACATTGAATCTTCAAACTATTCATTAGAAGAAATCAATATATATTCTGTTACTGGAAAAAGAGTAATATCTAAAAATTTAAATTCTTTAGAAGCAACTATTGATGTTAACTCTCTTAATAGCGGTTTATATTTAGCGCAAATTAGAACACAAGGAAAAGTTGAAACTATCAAGTTTATAAAATAATCTAATAGCTTTATACTGTTAGGATAAAAAAAGCCCGCTCAATTTGAGCGGGCTTTTTATATTGTATTTTTTTTTCTAATTTACTTTGAAGACTTATTAGCTAACTGGCCGCAGGCAGCATCAATATCTTTTCCTCTAGATCTTCTTACAGTAACGGTGATTCCATTTCTTTCTAAAGCATCTTTGTAGTTATCGGTTATTCTACTTTCAGCTTGCTGAAAAATACCATCGTCTATAGGGTTATATTCTATAATATTAACTTTACAAGGAATTGCCTTACAAAACTCTACTAAAGCAGCAATATCTTTTTGTTTGTCATTTATATCTTTCCAGATAAGATATTCGTAAGTTACTTTTTTACCTGTTTTTTCATACCAATAAATTAAAGACTCTTTTAAATCACTTAAAGGAAATGTCGCATTAAAAGGCATAATTTGCGTTCGAACCTCATCAATGGCAGAATGCAAAGAAACCGCAAGATTAAACTTCACTTCATCATCGGCCATTTTTTTGATCATTTTAGGAACACCCGAAGTAGAGACCGTAATTCTCTTAGGAGACATTCCTAGACCTTCTGGGGAGGTTATTTTCCCTATAGACTGTATGACGTTCTTATAATTCATTAATGGCTCTCCCATCCCCATATAGACAATATTAGAAAGTGGCATATTGTTATATATTCTACTTTCTTTATCTATAGCTACTACCTGATCATAAATCTCATCTGGATTAAGATTACGCATCCTTTTTAATTTTGCCGTAGCACAAAATTTACAGTCTAAGCTACATCCCACTTGTGAAGAAACGCAGGCTGTGGTTCTAGAAAATGTAGGAATTAAAACCGATTCTACTGTAAAACCATCATGAAGCTTTACTGCATTCTTAATTGTACCATCGCTACTTCTTTGCATCTCATCTACTTCGATATGATTAATAACAAAGTTTTGGGATAGCATTTCTCTAGTTTCTTTAGAGAGATTGGTCATATCATCAAAATGATGAGCTCCTTTACTCCACAGCCATTCGTAAACCTGTGTTCCTCGAAAGGATTTATCTCCTATGGAAACAAAGAATTCTCTCAGTTGTTCTTTGGTTAATGCACGTATATCTTTTTTTTTCTCTTTCACTTGGCAAAGGTAATTGTTTTCTATGAGACCGCATTAGGGATTGAAACGGCATCCTTTTTTTGCTTTTATATATGGCAAAAAAAAGATACAGTGTAAAGCCCGACCTTTAGGTAATGCCATAAAAAAAGCCACACCTATAAGTGCAGCTTTCTTTTTATTTAAAAATATCTTATATAATTAACATAGCATCACCATAGCTATAGAATTTATATTTTTCTTTGATAGCTTCATCATACGCACGCTCCATAAGATCGTGCCCTGCAAATGCCGATATCATCATTAATAGTGTTGATTTAGGCGTATGAAAATTAGTGATCATACAGTTTGCGATACTAAAATCGTACGGAGGGAATATAAATTTATTGGTCCATCCCTTAAATTCATTTAAAGTTCCGTTTGAAGAAACTGAGCTTTCTAAAGATCTCATTACCGTAGTTCCTACAGCACAAATTCTTCTTTTGTTTTTGATAGCTTCGTTAATAGTATCAACTGCTGGTAATGCAATCTCTGCTTCTTCACTATCCATTTTATGCTTAGAAAGATCTTCTACCTCTACAGGGTTAAATGTTCCTAACCCAACGTGAAGAGTAACTTCCGCAAAGTTTACTCCTTTAATCTCTAAACGCTTTAATAAATGTTTAGAAAAGTGTAAACCTGCAGTAGGTGCCGCTACAGCTCCTTCTGTCTTTGCGTAGATAGTTTGGTAACGATCTGCATCTTCCGGCTCTACATCTCGCTTAATGTATTTAGGAAGTGGTGTTTCTCCTAATTTATTTAGTTTTTTTCTAAACTCTTCGTAAGAACCATCATATAAAAAACGAAGCGTTCTTCCTCTTGAAGTTGTATTATCTATTACCTCGGCTACTAGACTTTCATCATCCCCAAAGTATAATTTATTTCCTATTCTAATTTTACGAGCTGGATCTACCAATACATCCCAAAGACGCGTTTCTGGATTAAGTTCTCTTAATAAGAAAACTTCTATCCTAGCACCCGTTTTTTCTTTATTTCCAAAAAGTCTAGCAGGAAATACTTTTGTATTGTTTAAGACCATCACGTCTTCTGGCTCAAAATACTCGATAAGATCTTTGAACATTTTGTGTTCAATGGTATTTTCTTTTCGATTAACCACCATTAAACGAGCTTCGTCACGATGCTCTGATGGATATTCAGCTAAAAGTTCATTTGGCAGTTCAAAACTGAACTGTGAAAGTTTCATTCCCATACTATATTTTTTAAGAACGGCAAATATACAACCTCAAAATAGGGGTTGTCAAGTAAATAGGCTTTTATTTTGAGATTTTTATTTTAAATAGCCTTTATGGTAGATGTGCACTCATAAGAGCGGTAAATAAAATCTCTTTACGGAAGTATTTTGTGGTAAATTTTAAAATCTTCTAAGTTTTTCCAAAAATCAGGAAAAGACTTACTAACCACCTCGGCATTCTCTATAACCATTGGCACTTTTAATGCTAATGGAGCAAATGCCATGGCCATACGATGATCTTCATAAGTTTTTATGGCTATATTTTTATGAATTTGGGAAGATGGAGCTAAACTTAAGCTGTCGCTTGTAACCGAAATAGTTGCTCCCAATTTTGTTAATTCATTTTCTAAAGCCAACAAACGGTCTGTTTCTTTAATTTTTAAAGTATGTAAACCGGTAATATGACAAGCTATTCCCAAACCAAAACAAGTCACTACAATGGTTTGAGCTAAATCTGGTGAGGAGTTTAAATCTAACCTAAGTTCATTTAGAGTTGTAATTTTTTCTTTTGATAGAAGAATAGAATTCTCTTTAAAAGTTGTACTCACTCCCAATTGCTTATAAATACTTACGAGTAAAGAGTCTCCTTGTAAACTACTTTTATGATAGGTGGAAAGCTCTATTTCTGCGGAAGTAGATAAAGCTGCCAAACTATAAAAATAAGAAGCCGAACTCCAATCTGATTCAACGGCTATATTTTTTGCTTTTATTGTAGATGATTGAACCTGAATATAGGTGTCTTCAAAAATAGTTTCTACGCCTACCTTTTCTAAAATTTGAGCGGTCATTTTTAGGTAAGGAAGAGAAGTGATTTTTCCGTTAAGGTGAATTTTTAATCCGTTTGAGAAAGAGCTACCAACTAACATTAAAGCAGATATATATTGACTACTGATATGAGCATCAATCTGCACTTCTTGTTTGCTTATTTTTTGTCCATTGATTTTTAATGGAGGGAACCCTTCATTTTCTACATACTCAATTTTTGCTCCTAAAAATTTTAAAGCATCGACTAGTGGAGAAATAGGTCTCTGTCTCATTCTACCACTCCCTGTTAAATGAACAGTTTTACCTGGCTGAACTGCATAGTATGCGGTTAGAAAACGCATTGCCGTCCCAGCGTGATGAATATCTATTATACTTTCTTGAGATTTTAATGCTTCTTGTAAAACTACCGTATCATCGCTATTGGAAATATTATCTATCTTTAAAAGTGGCTGAAGAGCTTGCAAGATCAATAACCTATTCGATTCACTTTTGGAACCTGTAATTTTTACTTTTCCGTTAAGCTGATGGGTTTCACTATGTAATTGAAGATCCATTTAAGAAGCGTTTCTTTTTTCTTCTTCTTTAAGCCTACTTTTAAATTTAAAATAGGTCATAATGAAACCATATAAAAAACCTCCAACGAGATTAGCGGCCAAAAATCTAAAAAGATAAGGTTGTTGTAAATTTGATTCCGCGAAAGCGCTAGTATCAAAACCAAATGAAAAACCTAGGTTAATGATGTTATAAATGATGATAAACATGATGGAAAGCATTGCAACTGATTTCCAAAACGTGGGCATCTTAGTGATTTTTTTTAAGCTCATTACTTTAATTTTTTATTTTGATGATGACGATCGTGATCTCTCTTCGTTTTTAGGTCTAACTTTTTATCGAATGCTTCTTGTAGATTAATTCCTGTCTGGTTGGCTAAACATAAAACGACAAAAACTACATCGGCTAATTCTTCACCTAAGTCTTTATTTTTATCGCTCTCTTTTTCACTTTGCTCGCCGTAGCGTCTAGCTATAATTCTCGCCACTTCTCCTACTTCTTCAGTTAGTTGTGCCATGTTGGTGAGTTCATTGAAATAACGAACCCCGTGTTCTTGGATCCAACTATCTACTGCTTTTTGCGCATCTTGAATGTTCATGAATTATATTTTTGTAAGAACTATTTGCTCTTGTTCTTTATTGATCATATTGCTATAAAATTGCTTCAAAAACTCATACTGACTTGGACTTACTTTGCTTTTATGCATTTCTAGATTAATTGACAATCTAATAAATTTACCATTTCCCGTAATATTATATTGATAATAACCTGTATTCTCCCCAAGACTTAATTTAAAAGGGGCTGGCAAAGTAGTAATCTCATAGTTCTCAGGTATCTTAATATTAATTACGTAATTATTTTCAAAAGGATAAATAAAGTCAACAGGGAAATTTCTTTCTTCTAACTTGAAAGGGTTATCATCAGTTGCGAAAAACATAAATGGCTTAAAGAATAACTGATTATTAACTTTTTCTATAGAGGGCTCAAATTCGTAGGTATATTCTTCAACAACAAACCCCGTTTGATGAATGTTTTTAACTTCGTAATCGTTGATAAGGATGTTTTTTAAATCACTTTCTTTATCCCTAAGCAAATCCTCTTTTGATTTTGAAAAATAATTTGTTCTAAATAAATATGCTGAATAGTCTTCTTTCTTAACTTTCACAGAACCCGAGATAGTTCCATTTTCTTTTAAATCAGCATTAATAAGATAGACTGAAGAGCTTTTATCTGGTGCTTTTAATCCTATAAGTTTCCATAATTTATTTGGATTATCTACCATAATCCCATTCCAATTATAATCTCTAATGGGTAGAATATTAAAATCGCTATATTTATCTGTAGCGTCTAAAAAATACTCTTTTCCATTATGCCTAATTAATGCAATAACATAATTGAGTCTGTCTAAAGTCGGATAAAAAGGTTTTAAATTATCCCTTGTGCTAATTACTACCGGACTAGCTTCTATCCCCGCATATCGTAACATAGCCACCAAAGAAAGGTTTATATCTGCAGAATTACCTATTTTATCTTTATAGGTTTTACGAATTCCGTTTTCAAAATATTTAGATTTTTTATCATTCCACCTTAGTGTTTCTTTTACATGCTTAAATATCTTCTTTGCTCGTTCTAAAGTGTCTACTTCTTGATTAATTATTTGATCGATATCTTCTTCAAATGCATTTGTCCTATTTAGACCATTTTTATAATCATCACTAGATGCCAATGTTCTTGCTACATCTTCCCATGTTTTAGAATAATACTTCATATAACCATCACTTTGTTTAATCGAACTTAATTCAAATAAAACTCCTCCTCTATAATTATTAATATTATCTACATATTTTTCTTCCTTTAAACTTGGTACATTCTCAATTTCGTAACTATATTGATTAGCAAACATTCCCATTCTTTGATCTATTTGAGCGTTGGTGGTCAATTTTGGTGCAACGCTTCCTTTATTAATCTGATTATAATTAAAATCGCCAGGCGTATTAATTTGCGCCGATATTTTTTTTGCAGGGATATCGAACTGAAATTGAATTTCGTCTATATAAATATAATAAGGTGAACTAATTTTATAATAGATATCAATTACAGTTCCTTTTTTTACTTTAGGCATTGTAAAAGTTACCTCTTCATAGTTTTCTGATAAAGCTTTATCAAAAATCTGGCTTCTATCTAATTTAGTCTCTTCAACTTCCCCTCCTTCTAAATTGTAAGAGTAGGCTCTTAATTTTGTTACTTTTTCATCACCATCTTTTACATATAAAGGAATACTTTCTGTAGCATACTTTAAATCTTCGACATCTGTATCATAGAACTTTATCCTCTTATGAACTTCTGTAATTAAAGAGATGGTGTAGGGAGTGATATCAAAATAAATTTCTTTATTTAGGTGGAGTATTTCAGCCCCTGCATCACTTTCAATATCACTTTCTTTCTTTAAAAGCTCTGCTTTATTTACTTTTCTAAATTCATATTCTTGCGCTCTAGCAATAGTGGTACTTATTATAAAATAAAATATAAAGGCTAAAGAAATTAGTAAAGATTTATTCATATAAATAGTCTTTTAATTTTTAATTAATGAAATTTTCTTGGTTTCTATTTCAGCTATTTTTTTTCTGAATTCTCGATAATCACTATACTTCTCTTTGGAATATCTTCCTTCTTTAATGAGAAGTTTTTTCTGATAAATTAATGATTGCTCGTCCACTTCAATACTCATTGAGTAATTCCCAAACTCCGATTCTAGGTTAAATTTTTCTAGCAGTGATTCTACGATATAATTATCTGGAAGGTTTATAACTATTTTATCTTCATCATAATAACCTCTAGAAATATGGAAAGGTGTTTTTCTATCTCTATAACGTTCGGGAATATAAGAATTAGCATGAATAGGATTGACAGGAATAAACAGTCTATTTCCTATAACAGTCGTATAGTTTTCTCCTGTTAAGTGAAAATCTTCATTAAAATTAATTTCATCTTTATCATTTTCTAACTCGTGTTTAATAACCTTAATATTATCAATTTTAGACCAATATTGATAATCTCTTTTTTGTAGTTCTTCTAAAGATAATTTCTCTATATATTGTCTACGGTCGTATTGAATTCCTTTGGAATTTATACTACCTACAATATCCACATTTCCTTCTGGGGAGAAAGTAATATTCGCAACTGTAGATTGAGAATTATCTTGATTAATATATTTAGGAGTTTTTACTATTTTCCCTCCATCTGGAGTCATTACGAAAACTTTCCTGTCATCTGTAAAACCTCCTAAAAACCCAAATGGTGAAGTTTGACTTGTACAATCTATCCAATATAATTTATCATTATAAGGTATTGATAGTATAGCATGATTACCTTGCGCTAAACTTGCAAAATCCTCTTCGAAGTTAATTTTAGCATCACCCGCTTCTACGTGGGTATAATAAGATTCTACTCCTGCAACTTCAAGTAAAGCTTTAGTATAATTAGAAAGTCCTTTACAATCCCCATATTTCAATTCATCCACTTCTTGCGCTTCTATAGGTTGATAACCTCCTATACCAACTTGAACGCTAATATACCTCGTATTATCTTGTACGTGTTGATATATGATTTTAGCTTTTTCCAATTTATCAGTAACTCCACTCGTCAATTCATTAACTTTGCCAATAGTGGATTGAGAGAGGCTCGTTCTACCTGATAGAATCTGATTTTGAAACCATTCTCCTAAATTAGTCCAATCTTTAATTTCTTTTGCATCATATCCAGATAAACTAAAATTCAGGGGAACAGCCATAACTCGTGGCATAAAATTATCACTAGGAACATGAAGATCTTCATTAGGAATGGGGCTTAGATTTTCTGCCTTATATTTTACCCCATTTTCAAAAGTTATTCTCTTAATGTTGTAATCATCAAAGTTTTTTTCTTTAATATTTAAATTAGTTTTAAGCTTATCATACTTCAAAATGTATTCGCTTTCTTGAAGGTATGTATTATAATGTGAAATAAAACTATGGCTTGGGATGAATGCAGTATTATTAGTCTTATATTCTACCGAAAATGCAATTGAATAAGGGTAACTATGTGGTTTGTAATCGTAATATTTAATCCTTGAATCTGAATATAATGTAGAACCATTTACAGCACTTTCATCTATAAAATCTTTTTCTTTAACTTTATCAATTAACTTTCCTGCTGAATTATATATTAAAGCTTCTATGCTTTTCAATTCCCAATCTTTATCATAATTAGCATAAGAAAACGCCGTTTTATCTCCTTTTGGATTAAGTACAGTAATTAGTTTAAACATCTGAACATTCATAGATCTAGTATGAGATATATCTACCTGGGTCGTGTAACTTCTAATAACCGCATTAGCATTTCTAAAATCTTCTTGTAGTAGAGGAGCTATCTCCTTTTGGGAATAGCTAACATTTAGACATAAGAAAGCTATAAAGAATATCAGATTAAAATTTTTCATATAAATTCTATTAAAAGAAAAGTAAAAACCAAATATATAATTTATTCTCTATTTTTAGAATCTATTAATATCGTTACCGGGCCATCATTTAAGAGACTTACTTGCATATCTGCTCCAAATTCTCCTGTTCTAACAGGAGTATCTAGATGAGTATCTAATTCTTTTATAAATTTATGATATAAAGGAATAGCCGTGTTTGGCTTTGCTGATTTTATAAAGCTTGGACGATTGCCTTTTTTAGTACTGGCATATAGAGTAAACTGACTTACGACTAAAATTTCTCCTCCAATATCCTTTACGGAAAGATTCATCGCCTTATTTTCATCAGAAAAGATTCTCATATTTACTATTTTCCTACAAAGCCAATGGATATCCTCCTGAGTATCTTCTTCTTCGATGCCCAAGAGAACCAATAAGCCTTTTTCAATAGTGCTTATTGTATTTTCATCTACACTCACACTCGCATGTCTTACACGCTGTAAAATCACTCTCATTTCTTAGGGTAAATATCGGTTCTATAATGCTCTTCATCACCTTCTAAAATTTGAAGGTAGGATTTATATCTAGACCAAGAAACATCACCTTCATCTAAAGCGTCTTTAATAGCACACTTTGGTTCTTCAATGTGCAAACAATTATTAAACTTACAAAGATGTTTTAACTTAAAAAATTCTGGAAAATAATCTCCGAGTTCAAATTTCTCGATCTCTACAACTCCAAATCCTTTAATACCTGGAGTATCAATAATTTTAGCATCCATATTCAAATCAAACATCTCAGCAAACGTCGTGGTATGTTGACCTTGCATATGCTGAGATGAGATTTGTGAAGTTTTTAAATCTAAAGAAGGTTCAATTTTATTGATTAAAGTAGACTTTCCTACTCCGCTATGTCCAGAAAAAAGACAGGTTTTACCTAACATTAATTCTTGCAACTGATCGATATTTTTTCCCGTCTTAGCAGAAATACCCAAACAAGTATATCCTATCTCTCTGTACATCGCTGCGAGGTACCGAATTTCATCTTTTTCTTCTTCAGAATAGGTATCAATTTTATTAAAAAGCAAAACCGCTTTAATTCCATAAGCTTCCGCAGTCACTAAAAACCGGTCTATAAATGTGGTAAATGTGGGCGGATTATTTAAGGTTACTATTAAAAATGCAACATCTATATTCGCAGCAATAATATGGGTTTGCTTAGATAAGTTAACCGATTTACGAATTATATAATTTTGTCGCTCCTCAATCTCTTTGATAACTCCCGTAACTTCATCTCCATTTTCTTCTACATCAAAATGAACCACATCCCCTACAGATACTGGATTGGTACTTTTTATACCTTGAATACGGAATTTACCTTTAATTCTACAATTATAAGATTCTCCTTCTTCAGTTTTAACTAAATACCAGCTCCCTGTAGATTTATATACGGTTCCTTTCATAGATTATAAAATTCCTAAATTATAATATATTTTGGTCAAATTTACTTTGCTCTAAATTGACTGAGTTTTATTTAATATTTTTTTGATGTGCAATAGATTCTTGATGAATGGCTTTATAAACATTTAATATAAAATCTTTTTGTAAGCCACTTCCTTCAGATAAAGAAATCATACGCTCCAAAATTTGTTTCCATCTTTCAGGCTGTAAAATAGAAACATTATGTTCTTTCTTCACTTTCCCAATATCATCGGCCACTTGCATTCGCTTCACCAATAATTCAACCAAATTTTCATCAATCTTATCAATCTTGGTTCTCAGCTTTTTTAACTGATAATTAAAATCTTCGTTAGAAGAAACCTTGTTCTTTACCTTCAGGTCAATTGTATACTTATCTAAAGTTTCTGGAGTTATTTGCTGCTTAGCATCACTCCACGCATTATCGGGATCATAATGTGTCTCTACCATTAAACCATCATAATTTAAATCTAAAGCGGTTTGGCAAAGTTCAAATATTAAATCTCTTCTTCCTGCAATGTGCGATGGATCTAAAATAAGCGGTAAATCTGGAAATTCATTTTGAAGGTCTATAGGGATTTGCCATTCAGGAATATTTCTATATTCAGAGGAGTCGTAAGTAGAAAAACCTCTATGAATCACTCCCAAATTCTCTATTCCTTGCTTGTAAAATCGCTCTACAGCACCTAACCAAAGAGCTAAATCTGGATTAACAGGATTCTTAACTAGCACCGTTTTATCGGTTCCTTTTAAAGCTTCTGCAATTTCTTGTATCATAAAAGGAGAAACGGTCGTTCTCGCTCCTATCCATAAAATATCTACGTCGTGCTTTAAAGCTAGATCTACGTGAATTGGGTTTGCCACTTCTGTAGTGGTCATCAAACCTGTTTCTTCTTTTGCTTTTTGCAACCACTTTAACCCTAATGAACCTACTCCTTCAAAATTACCAGGTCTGGTTCTAGGTTTCCAAATTCCTGCTCTTAAAACGCTGGTATCTGTATTTTTTAATTGATGGGCTATTTTTAAAACCTGCTCCTCTGTCTCTGCACTGCACGGACCAGCAATAACCAATGGGTGGTTTAAGTCAAATTTATCTAACCATCCTCTAAGTTTTGTTGAATTTTCCATTTTTCTTTCTTTCGCTTTCGCTGAATTATAAAAATAAATATCAGCTACTTTCTTTTTTTTTAACGAAGATACGTCAGATTTTGAAGATAGGTAAACGAAAAATTCAAATATGCCCCTTTATAGCTAAAGTATAGCTATTTTAATTATTTTTGAATCAAAACTAAGCATATGGGGATTGAAGTCCACAACATTTCGAAATCATACAACGACCAACAAGCTTTAAAAAATGTTTCTTTTAAAATCGGAAATGGAGAAATTGTTGGTTTTTTAGGACCTAACGGAGCCGGTAAATCTACTTTAATGAAAATCCTAACAGGCTACATTACCCCAAGCGAAGGTTCCGCCAAGGTAGAAGGTTTAGATGTGATAGATAATAAGATAGAAATTCAAAAAAAAGTAGGCTACCTACCCGAACACAACCCTCTATATTTAGAAATGTTTGTTCGTGAATATTTAAATTATAGCGCTACCGTACATTCTATAGATAAAAAAGAAGTTGAAAATGTAATTGCTATTACAGGCCTCACCCCCGAAGCAAACAAAAAGATTGGCTCTCTTTCTAAAGGGTTTAGACAACGTGTTGGGCTTGCGAATGCTTTATTACACAATCCCAATGTTCTTATTTTAGATGAACCCACTACAGGTTTAGATCCTAATCAATTAATTGAAATTAGAGAACTTATTAAAAGTATAGGTAAAGAAAAAACCATTTTTCTTTCTACCCACATTATGCAAGAGGTTGAAGCTATTTGTGATCGTGTAATTATCATAAAAAAAGGAGAAATCATTGCTGATAAAAAATTGGAAGACTTAAAGAGCTCTAAAGAACAAATTATTGAAGTTGAATTTGATTATAGAATTGAAGAAGTTGCTTTTAGAAACTTGTCTCATTTAGAAAAAGCAGAAAATAAAGCTGGATTTGTGTATTGGCTGTATTTTAATACCGATGAAGATATGCGCTCACAAGTTTTTGATTTTGCTCAAGAAAATGGTTTAAAGATTTTACAACTTCACCAAAAGCATAAAAATTTAGAAGAACTATTTATTAAGCTTACTTCAAATTAAAGACTACTTCTTTAAACTTTCTTATAAATTTATTTATAAAAAAAAGATCCCTCCAATATTGGAGGGATCTTTTTTTGTTGGTCTTTCGCTTTCGCGGAATTACCTTTTATCTCTTCAAAGTAAAGTTTGCTTTGAATTCTTTTCGGGTTCCATCAATATCAGTGTACTCTACTCTGAACCAATAATCATTAGATGGCATTAGTTTTCCATTGTAGGTTCCATCCCATCCTGGACTGCTAGGGCTTAATTGTTTTAATAATTTTCCATAACGATCAAAGATGTAAATCTT
>NZ_VRLS01000037.1:0-75773 GCF_008017825.1 Mesonia sp. K4-1 | reverse complement strand
AGCTGAAAAGGGCGTAAAATTTTAAGCTGTTTGAACGAAGTGAGTTCTTAAAATTTAGACCTCGAACGATAAATTTAGAGTAAGATTCGTAAGCCTAGACCTTTTTGTTACTTTTTCCGGCGATGGGAAAAAGTAAAAATATGAATAGAAATCAAACTTCTACTTTTTTAATAGAAATTACATTAATGATTCCTTCATTTTACTCATTCACTTTACTATTGCTTAAGTATTCGTGAATCTCTAAAAGTCGATTTGTCTTGATACAAAACGAAGCAAAAGATCAAGACTGACTAAAAATCTATAAAAAAATCCTACGGAAACCACAGCCACAAATGAAAAGAACTCATCCTCCTTATCAGTTGGTCTCAAACAGCTTTTCATTTTCTAGCCCTCGCTGCTTCCTTGATTTTCATTATATTTTTAGATAGGTCGTTTCTTATAATTATGAATATTACACGGCCTATCGAAAATTGCTCGTAAAATTGGCAGTGCAGTAAGCGTAAAATTTTAGGTTGTCTGAGACCGATGGTAATCGGGTGAGTTCCTAAAATTTAGATTACAAACATACAATTTAGAGTAAGATTCGTAAGCCTAGACTTTTTTGTTACTTTTTCTGGCAATGAGAAAAAGTAAAAACATGAATAGAAGTTAGAAATCTTCATTTTAAGGAAAAAATCTCTTCTTTTATTCCTTTACATTGCTATTGCTTAAGTATTAGAAAAGCTTCTTCTTCTTTTTCATTGCTAAAAAGAAGCAAAAATCTAGACTGACTAAAAATCTATAAAAAAATCCTACGGAAACCACAGCCACAAATGAAAAGAACTCATCCTCCTTCTCAGTCGGTCTCAAACAGCTTTTCATTTTCTAGCCCTCGCTGCTTCCTTGATTTTCAATATATTTTTAGATAGGTCGTTTCTTGCGATAACAAAAAACATTCGACCTATCGAAAATTAATTGTGATTTTGAATTAACAATATCGAAATGACAAGCTTGTCGGAATGACAATCGCTTACTGTCATATTGAGCGTAGCGCAGTGGAGTCGAAATATCTTTTTAAATAACACCTTGAATTTCTGTTGAAGTAGATTTCTCAGTCCTTCGTCCTTCGAAATGACAGTCAGGTTTCTCGACTCCGGCCAAAGTGCCAAGAAAAAATCATTAAGACCCCATTCTTCTTTTTAGAAGTTCTTCATCTACTTGAAGACTTATTCGGGTTCCGGCAGAAATGGCTTTTGGATGATGAAAAAGAATTTGTTGTTCGTTTTTTTCCGCTTTAGCGATAATCATATAGGTCGATCCATTAAAATAGCTCTGCTCTATTTGAACTTCTAGATGGCCCTGAGCGGATCGCTGTAATTCATGAGGATATAGAAGTACGGATTGGCTTTCTAACCCCTTCTTAAAAAGGCTAGTATCTAGCACGTTCACCTCATCAAAAAGAGAAGCAACATAGGCATTGGGTGGAGATTGATAGAGCTGCTGCGGAGTATCCTTGGCGATGAGCTTACCTTCTCTCATCACTAAAACTTGATCTGAAAACCCCAACATATCATTGCTATCGTGGGTGGCAAACAAACAGGTGATCTGTTTCTTTTTGAGAAAATTAAATAGGTCCCGACGGAGTTTATTCTTTCTAAAATTATCTATAAAATTAAAAGGCTCATCTAATAATAAAAATTGGGGTTCTTTCGCTAAAACTTGCGCTAGAGCTACCCGTTGTTTTTGTCCGCCACTCAGCTTCTTTACATGGGTCTCTGCAAAAGCTTGCATATCGATAACTTGTAGCAATTCGTCTACGCGTTCTTGGTTATAGGCTGCTTTTTGACGACTTAGAAATTTTTCAATGTTTTGCCTTACGGAAATATAGGGCATCAATTCAAATTCTTGAGGTAAATATTTCATTTGAGGGTGCCCCGGAATAAGGTGATAAGCAGGACCTAAAATCTGATCCTTATCCCAAAATATATCTCCGCTATGCAGATCTATAAGTCCATACACCGCCTTAAGCAGGGTACTTTTTCCGCAACCACTTTCTCCGATAACACTTACATGGCTTCCTTTTTCTAAGCTAAAACTGATCTCATGTAAGGTCTTTTGTTCCTCGTAGGCAAATGAAATTTGGTTAACGTATAGCATAGGTTTTTTTTGCAAAGGTAAAGTTTCATGTGGAGAATCTTTATTTAAAGCTAAAGGATAGACGTTCTCGCTAGGATCTGTGCCTGTTTTTGGAAATAAAAAACCTCACGATTAACGTGAGGTTTTTTCTATAAGCCTTAGTTCTTATCAGCTTTAAAAAGATATTTTTTAGAAAACTTACAATACTTCAAAATGAACTCCTTCTGCATGCGAATTTCCATCTTCATCTATCATCACAATACTCATATGGTAATCCCCTGGAGCAGCATTAGCTGGCACTGAAATATCTTCATGCAACTCAGCTGTAGTTCCTGAATAAGAGGTATTGTTTTGATCAAATTCCCAAGCGATTTGATCTGCTGTTGGGGTTAAATCATGACCGTGGATCTCTATAGATACGGTTTGAATACCATGCTCTGCTTGAAGATCTGCGTGCGCCTCTAAAGTCTCACCCGCTACTACATTAGCTACAGAAATATGGGTAATACTCATCTCGTGATCATCATCACCATGTGCTTCTCCTACAATAATTTCTACAAAAGCTTCACTTTGGTTTCCTGCAGCATCTACTACAAAAATTCCTAAATGATATTCTCCTTCTGCAATATTTTGTGGGATTTCTAAATGATCGTGAATATTAAAACTAGTAAGTCCGGCTTCAATTTCGAAAGACTGCGAAAAAGACCAAGGCTCTACATTTGCCGCACTAGTAGATCTTCCATGATCGTGACCGTCAAAGTTATTGTGAATATCAATCTTATAGGAAGCTAACTCTTTATCGTCTTCTACATCAATATCTAAATGCACTTCTCCTCCTACGTTAAACACTTCTTCTAAAGTAGGTTCATTGATGGTGATAACAGGCGCTTGGTTGTCTAATCCTCCATTATCATCATCACTACTACAAGAGGTAAAGATTAGGCTTACTAAAGCGATTAATGTTACTATTTTATAATTCTTCATATTGTTATTTTTAAAATTGTCTATGCCTTTTAGGATTTATCCTTGAGGTCTTACTAGTATGTTTTTGTTTTTATATTTTTTCTAGCTTTTTAAAAAGCAATGGGTTGGTGTATTAACTTATCTGTTCCCAAACTGGAGGTCCTCGGGTATAAAATATAAACTTCCATTCTTGTTTGGGGCTATCCAAATAATAAGAGTTTTGATAAACAAAACTTAAGTTTTTAAAGTCTATACCTATCTCGTTTTCTACCCAAAAGAACTCATGAAACTTGAAATGAAGATGGTCACAATAATGTCCTATTTTTAAAGCGGTAGCACTCATTTGCTCTTGCTCCACTTTGTAAGTTGGAACAGAGAGGTGCGTTACCCTAACATAATGTATAGACGTAAGAAACTGTACCGTTAAAAAAACGATAGTTAATCCTATACTAATATGTTGCTTTAGGAGTTTCACGAACGATTACCGAAAGGAATGGTTAAATTAAGTTGAATATTTCTTCCCATTTCTGGAATCTCTAATCGTCTATAGAAACTGGTATGGTTAAAATATTTGGTATTAAATAAATTGGTCACTTGAAGGTTGAACCTAGCTTCTACATTTTGTATATGGATACTCCCGCTAAGACCTGTTCCAAAAAGCTCGTAACCCGGAGTTATTTTTTCTCCTTGAGCAATTTCATCCTGCTCCATCGCTAGGCGTGCATTCGCATAAACTTCTACTCCTTGGAAGGTTTTATTTTCTTTGAACAGCGTATAACCTGCTTCTAAAAACAAATTATTAGCGGGTGTAAAGGGTAAGGGGTAATTTTTAGAGCTATCGGATGTAATTTGCTTATTATACAAGTATTCTGCAATGGCTAAAGTTCTTAATTTTGAGAAAAATGTTTTTTCTACTTCCATCTCAATTCCTGACAAAAGCGCTTCTGATTGCGTGTATTTAAACAATTGTCCCGAATGTGGCAAGACCGAAAAATTTCCTGAAGGCTTTAAATAAATGTAATTAGAAAAATAATAAACATACGGGTTGACGGCCCAAGAAAAGCTCTTCTTGGCATAGGACAGTTTAGCATCGGCTACCCAACCTTTTTCAGGATCTAAATTGACATCTCCTTGCTCATGTCTAAAAGAACCGTGGTGAATTCCGTTAGCTCCGAGTTCTATGGCTGTAGGAATTCTAAAATTGGTTCCTGCATTCGCATTTAGCGTCCATTGAGGATTGAACTCGTACCGCACACCTCCCATGACATTAAAACTGCCAAAGTCTTTATCTACATCCGGACTTCTTTCCGCGTAAGCAGAAGCCTCTTCTACGCTTTGTCCCGCCCCGATTAAATAATCGTATAAAGTAGGATCGTAATGCTCTCCTATAGAGATGCTGTTTTTATCGTACCTCATCCCCAAGCTATACAATAATTTGTTGCTGTATTTAAACTCGTGAGTAGCAAAGGCCGCAAAGTTATTACTGGTATATTGAGGAAGTAAAAAATTAAATCCGCCAATAGAATTTTCTTGCCATTTGGCTTGAACACCTACGGTCGTAATATGACTTTTAGAAAACTTTTTGGTGTATTTGGCTTGAGCATCGTAGGTATCTAACTCAAAGTTCAACTCTAAATTTGGATCTACCGCTGGGGGTTGCTGATTGGCGTAGTGGGTATGAAACAAACTCCACTCCTGTCGTTTATTCTTTTGATAACCCAACAGGACTTCTAGGTAATCATTATCAAAATAGATTTTGTTATTATTAATGACCTTAAAATGATTCACACGTTGATAAGGGTAATCTATATCTCTTTCATCTCCATCTGAACGCACCCTGTCTATGGAAGGAATACCGTGAGCCCCTGGAAAAAAACCTGATTTTTGATATACATTACTCACGCTAACCAGAGATTCTAGTTTTTCTCCCCTATAGCCTACTTGAGCATACATATCTAATTCTTTCCCGGCGGTATTTTTAAGTTGCTCCTCATAGATAGGCATCTTAAAATTAAGGTAGGAAATGGTATCGGTAGGTAAAGAATAATCGCCGTACTCCATCCCCGTCAGTTTTAATTTATAGAAAAATTTATCGCCTTTATAGTTTAAATTAAGCGAAGAGCCTATGGTATTGTTTACCGATTTCCCTAAGGCAGTTACATGACCTGATAGGCCTTTCGCTCTTGGGGATTTGGTATTATTGACTTTAATGACTCCGCCAATCGCATCGCTACCATATTCAATAGCGCCTACGCCTTTAAGAATTTCTAAATTCTCTATCGCCAAGCCATCTAATTCTAAGCCGTGATCTGCACCCCATTGCTGTCCTTCTTGTTTGATACCATTTTCAGCTACAGCTACTCGGTTTAAGCCTAGACCTCTAATAATAGGTTTCGAAGTTCCTGCGCCGATTTCCATAGCATTTAAGCCGGGTAACTTTTCTAAACTTTTCGCCAAAGAGCCTGTAAATTCTTTTTGGAGGTATTCTTGATCGACCACTTCCCGACTTACGGTGGTTTTTTCTATAGCCCTAGTTTGGATAAGCACCTCTCCCAAAGTGGAGGTATCTGGCTTCAACCGAAAGTTAAGTATCCTGTCTTTTGAAAGCCTGATTAAGGTATCTACACTTACATACCCCATATAAGACACTTGGATTTGATGGGTACCTTCTCCTAAATTGGACAGATGATAACTTCCATCGGCTTGACTTAAAGTAAAAATTTTGGAAGTATGTACATGTGCTCCTTCTATAGGGGCCCCCAAAGAATCTATAATGTTTCCCTTAACGGAATATTCTTGTGTATAGGCTTTAGATGCAGTTAGAGCAAGAAAACATAAAAGAAGGAAATGTTGTAATTTCATGTTGAGGTATTAAATTTGAATCAGTAATCAAAAAAAGTTATTCATCATTCTTCTCTATCTCTTATTTTAATTGGAAATAGAGCTATTCAAAAAGTAAGTTTTTAATGAATTATTCTTTTTTCCTTAAATATCAGCTCTAAACTTGAGCCAGTATTTTTTCTAAAAGATAGATCTGTAATCAGTTTCTTTTTTCTTTATCTGAGCTATGATCAACCTTAACGTTATTGCGATAACCTATAATTAATTTATAAGAAAGCGTTAAATCGACGACTTGTCATTTATGTTATAAATTAAGAAAGAAGTATAAAATTGCACTTCTTTTATGTCTTATAACAAGGATAGAAAACCTAAGTTTATGTGATTTTATTAGCTAGCGTGCATGCATCCCTTTTTATTAAAAAGATATGATCATAAAGACTTCGAATGCATCGTAAATTCAGTAAAGAAAAAATTAAGCCGTATAAAAAGGTGGAGGCTTATTAAAGATAAGACATACCGGAGGTTTTGAAGAAACGACCGAACGGTAATGATTGTTTTGTAGATGTTGTGGTGGAGTAACAGGAATGCTAAGTATGTCGTAAGCTTCTCCAGTAGCCAATAAAGGCGTATGAGCATCGGTTCCCGATAAGTGACACCACACACATTCTTGTTGATCATTTGCCTCTTCCGTATGAGTAAGACTATGCAATCCCCCTACTTTTATAAAAATAAAAGCAAGCAGAAAAAATACAGAAAGTCTTTTCTTAAGATGCAGTGACAAAATCATAGCGCAAAATTAAAAAAGAATACCTCCCCCAAGTGTTAAAAAAATTAAAACTTGAAGGAGGTTTCTTTATTTTTAGAAAAACAGCGACTTATCTAGCCCAAAATTTCCATAAAGGCTTTTTCTTCACCTCTTCAGAATAACCGTAGCCATAGCCGTAATTATAACCATAAGCACCATCTTCTTTCACCCCATTAAGAACAATTCCCATATTGTTAAGTTTACGTTGTTTTTGAAGCTCTTCGATATGTTTTAGTAATTTTACATCGGTATATCCAGCTCTTACCATATACATGGTCGCATCGGCATACTTAGAGATCAATAAGGTATCGGTGACTAAGATGGTAGGCGCTGTATCTATAATCACATAATCATACTTGCTCTTCGCCTCTTCTATTAATTCTTCAAACCTTCCGTTGAGTAGTAATTCTGCAGGGTTTGGTGGAATAGTTCCCGAAAGTACCACATCTAAATTTTCGAAGTTAAAAGCCTTTTTTAATATTAAATCTTCCAATTGAACGGAAGCATTATGTAAAAAAGAAGAGACCCCTTTATAGTTTTTGTCTTTATTGATATAAGTGTGTATTTGAGGGTTTCTTAAGTCACAACCTATCAAAAGGGTTTTCTTTTTAGTTGCCGCCAAAATATTAGCCAGGTTAACCGCTACAAAGGTTTTTCCTTCTCCTTTGGTAGTAGAAGTAACAAAAACCACCTGTCCTTTGTTTTCTAAATCAGTTGGAGATTTAAAATAATTAAGATTGGTTCTTAAAATCCTAAAAGCTTCGGCCAAGACACTTCTATCATTGGCTCCAATTATCGGCTTTGCATTTTTAGCTAACTGTGGGATTTCTCCTACCACCGAAAGACTCGCTAATTTTTTTTGCAAGTCGTTTTTGGTGTTTACTTTGGTGTCTAATAAAAACAAGACATATAAAATCCCGAATGGAATAAGCACCCCTATAATTAGAGAAGCGAGCATTACAATTTGTCTTTTAGGAGAGATTGGAATAGATGACGTATACGCAAAATCGACCACTTTTACGGTGGGAGCGGTTACGGCATAACTTAAAGCGGCTTCTTCTCGTTTCTGTAATAAAAATAAATATAACCGCTCCTTTATCTCTCTTTGTCTGGTAATGGAACGTACTTCTTTTTCAATTTGTGGAAAGCCTCCTAATTTCCCACTCGAATAACCTTCTTGCCTTTCTAAACTGCTTAAAGTAATTTGTAGGCTTTGCATATAGGTTTTTACACTCGCATTGATATTGGCTTGTAATCGGCTTAATTCCTGATTGAGATTAAGGATCGCAGGATTTTCAGAGGTTGCAGAAATTAAAAGTCTATCTCTTTCTAGTATTAATTGATTATATTCTCCTGTGAGTTCATTAACGGAAGCATCGCTAATCCCAATATTGGCTGGCAATAGCTCATAAGAACTTTGATTTTCTAAAAACTCTTGAAAGTCTTTGGTCACCGCCAATTGGGTTTGTACTTCAAAGCGTCTTTTTTCCGCTTCTGCTTCTTTTCCGAAAAGTTGTGTAGCATTAGCTTGCACATCGATAAGATCTTTCTCGTTTTTATAAGTGACCATACCCTCTTCTACGGTGTCTAGCTCTTGTACTAAAAACACCAAGCGCTCTTCTACAAATTCTTGGGTTCTTTTAGAGACCAAACGCTTATCTTCAATCCCATCTTGATTGAATTGTTTAATCAATTCATTTAAAACCGCTTCATTTCTTTTCACATTAGAGCCTTGAATAGACAAGCTGAGTACGTGACTCTTATCTCCAATAGGTTCTACTCCTGTACTATTAGACAAGCTTTGAATAGCACTCTCTGTGTTCACATACTTAAATAAGAAAGTATCATCTTTAGAAGATTCTCCGTGCAATCTAGAAGTGGGGCTTTTATCTATGCTAAAAACGTAGCCCCCAAACTGGAGAGTATCCCCATAGGTCCCCTTGAGACTTCCGAGTTTCTCTTCTTTAAGACTAAACGAGTTTTCGCCTAAGCTATGAAACTCAATAAGCGGAGAGGAACTTTGTGAAGTAGAATCATTGGTGATCCAGCTTACCTGGACCGGCATGTCTGGATTATAATATAAAGAGGATTTAATCGCAGCATTGCTATAATAAGCCGTATTTAAATCTAAGGCTTGGGTAACGCGTTCTAATAACCTTCGTGATTTTACAATTTGAATTTCATTTTCTAAATTGACTTTGCTCAAATTGAATAGGCTACTCGAACCACTTAAACCTGAGAGGTCTAAGCCCCCATCATTAGATTCGTCTAAGACTTTTATTTTAGCTTGGGTACTATATACCTCGGTACTGTATCTTAAGTATAAATAAGCTCCGGAGACTGAAAGTATCACTCCTAATAGAAACCACGGCCAATATTGAAAATAACGATACAAAAGATTTTTTAAATCTTCCCCGCTATCTACCTCGTCTTTCTCCCACTGCTGTTGCTCTACCATTTTATCTAAATATCAAAATTGCGGTACTTAACAATATCGAAAATACCGAAAGAAGGGTTCCTAAATTACCAATAATCCCTGCTGATTTTACCTTGGCATTGTTGGGTTGGACATACACCACATCATTTTGTTTTAAAAAATAATATTCACTGTTCATCCACTCACTCGAGGTTAAATCTATGAGTACATGCTCCCTACCTTCTTTGGTTTGTCGTATCAATAAAACCTCTCTTCTTTCCCCTTGTATAGTGAGATCTCCTGCCAAACCTAGAGCTTGCGGCAAACTCACCGTTTCTTCAGCAATGGTATAGGTACCGGGTGCTTTTACCTCTCCGATCACCGAAATTTTAAAATTTACCAGTCGAATTCTTACGGTTGGGTCTTTTACAAATTGTGAAAGTTGAGTTTCAAACTTCTTTTGTAGCTCCTGCGTGGTATAACCTTCCACTTGAACCAAGCCTAAGCCTGGGTAATTGATATTCCCCTCTTCATCGACCAGGTAACCTTCCAGCTTTAAAATATCTCCTTGTGCTTGCCTTGTCTGCGCCCCAATATTTTTATCAAATTGATAAGGTAAAATAGCGGCTTGACTTAAAGCAGTAAGGTCTATTTTAAGAATATCATTAACTTCAATCGTAGGGTGGCTATAGATTTGATCTACTTTTACCAAAGATGTATTTTCAATATCTTGAAAGTATAAAATTTCCTTTTTACTAGAACAACTAAAGAGGAGTCCGCAAAAAATAAATGCTAAAATTATCTTTTTCATAGCTGCAAATATAATCAACTTTTCATTTTATGCAGCATTCCATAGATTTAGTTGGCTTAAGTTGAGCTCTTCTAGCTCTCAACATTTAAAGCTTAAATCCTTGCAAATTGTTAAAATTTAATATAAATTTAATGAAACATCCCCGCTATAAGTATATATTTGTCCGTTAAATTACTAGCTGCATGGCTATGGCAAGAAAAATAAAAGTACAATTCCTCAAATTGATCAGGCCCTTGGTAAAAAATTATGTACCTAGGAGGTTTATCTTTATGATTGATGTTTGTATTGCTTTTATAGCAGCACAGGCAGCATTTTTTCTTATCCATTCTGCCACAGGAGCAGATCACCCTATTTTTACGTTTACTTGGCCACTTTTTGCCATTGTAGGTATTCAAGCCATTTATTATATCATCGTCAAGTCTTATTTTGGATTGGTACGTTACTCTAGTTTTAAAGATGTGATCACACAATTGAAAGTAACTTCGCTAAGTGTAGCTACCATACTGTTGGTCAATCATATTTATTACTTAACCAGAAGCACTAAACTGATTTTAGATGCAGGGGTGATTATTTACGGGTTCATTACCTTTTCCTTGCTTTTCTTTTTTAGGGTATTGGTGAAAAGAACCTACCAAAGTATCAATGCTAGCAAAACTTCTACCAGTGCGTATATCTTAGGAACCGATCGAGCCGATATTGCTATGGGAGAAGGATTGATCTCTGAGCATTCTGATTCTTTTAACATTATTGGTTTTGTAAATTTAGATAATCGTAAGATGCTTACGCGTATTTATAATTTACCTATTTACTCGATTTCGCAATTAAAATCTTCAAACACCTTAGCCAAAGCGATTATTGTTAGTGATGAAAAACTGCAACACATAAAGAATGAAGACAGCTCTATTTTAAATGAACTGCTGGATCTTAAATTAAAAATATACAAACTGCCTAAAATTCAAGATTACAATAGTAATCCTTCTTTTAGCTCTCTAAAAGAAGTGAAAATTGAAGATCTCTTACAGCGTTCTCCTATTAAATTGAACAACCTTAAATTATCTGCGCTTTATAAAGACAAAGTGATTTTAGTTACTGGGGCTGCAGGATCTATTGGTAGCGAAATTGTAAAACAACTCATTCCTTTTTCTCCAAAGAAAATTATCTTATTAGATCAGGCAGAAACTCCGCTACACGACATTTCTCTATGTCTAGATAAAGAATATTCTAGTTTGGTGTATGAAAAAGTGATTGCCAATGTACGAAGTAAAAAAAGATTAAGGGAAGTTTTTAAAACCTACCAACCCCAAATTGTTTTTCATGGAGCTGCTTATAAGCATGTACCTATGATGGAAGCCAACCCCATAGAGTCTTTAAGTGTTAATTTTTATGGAACTCGAAATTTGGCAGAACTGGCTACGGAGTTTAACATAGAAAGGTTTGTTTTTGTAAGTACCGATAAAGCGGTAAATCCTACCAATATTATGGGTGCCTCTAAAAGAGCTGCAGAAATTTACATACAATCTTTAGCCAAGCTACCTCAACAAAAAACCACCTTTATCACTACAAGATTTGGAAATGTTTTAGGTTCAAACGGATCGGTTATTCCTCACTTTAAAAAGCAGATTGCAGAAGGCGGACCCGTAACCGTGACCCACCCTGAAATTACACGCTACTTTATGACCATTGATGAAGCCTGCCAGTTGGTTTTAGAAGCCGGAGGAATGGGAAATGGAGGCGAGATCTATGTATTTGATATGGGTTCTCCCATTAAGATCATCAATTTAGCACACCACATGATAAGATTAACGGGATTAGTGCCTAATGAAGATATCGCGATTGAGTTTACAGGCTTAAGGCCAGGGGAAAAGCTTTACGAAGAATTGTTAGCCGATAAAGAAACTACTTTGCCTACACATCATGAAAAAATTATGATTGCACAGGCTACACATACCTACGATTCTTCTCAAGAAACACAGTTATCTGAATTACTCCAACTCATTAAACAAAACAACATTCAAGAGGCGCTACAGAAGCTAAAACAATTAGTTCCCGAATATACCCCTGCAAATATCGATGACTTTAAAATTGATAAATCTTATGTTCAACCACATCAAATAGCATCCTTTACTGATATTAGTCCTAAAAAGATTTCCGATAAGTTATAAGGAGTTTCTTTAAGCTTGCATAAAATATTTTTCTAAGTAAATAGTTATACCATTAGCTAATTGTATTGTGGTGATAAATAAAAATACCGACAGAAAACTTATAAAGCTTCTTAAAAAGGGGAATCCTAAAGCATATAAAGAAGCTTACTTCTTATTTTACGATCACCTTATTGGGGTGGGTTCTTATTTTAACTTTCAGTTGCTCACTCCAGAAGATTTTGTTCATGAAACCTTTCTTAAATTGTATGAAAACAGAGCGCTTTTAAAAGAAGAAGTAAGTTTTGAAAAACAGTTATTTGTTATCTGTAAAAACCTTATCTTAAATCATCTTCAAAGAGAAAATAAAGTAATCCGCTTAGAACCTTCATTTTTAAAGGAGGTAGAGGAAGAGGAAAGTTCACTTAAAGAAATTGAACTTCAAATAGAACAACTGCACCGACTTATACAGCAGCTTCCGCGACAGCAACAAAAAATTTATAGCCTCCATAAATTACAAAACTATTCCTATAAAGAAATCGCTGAAATCACCCAGCTCTCTCCTAAGACTATTGCCAATCATATTTACCTTGCCCATCAATTTATTTTAAAAAAAGTTGAATAAGCATTAGGAACTTTTACTTTCTCGTTTGTCTTATAAGAAAAGAGATCTATTAAGATGGTAGAAGTATTTAAAACCAATGTTTCCACAGTTCGCCAAGTAGAGCGGATGATAAAAATTTTACAACTTTATTTTTCAGATTGTCATATTAATTTTGACTTGGAGGATTGTGATCGTATTTTAAGGATGGAAGGCAATCGAGAAAATTTTGATTTAACTTCAAATGTTCTACTCCAAGAGGGATACCTCTGCGAAAAATTATAAATTATGGATTCTAATCATATAAATAAGGAATTTGAAAACCTTTGGAATAAGTCTCATCCTAAAAAAGCTACCGAAGAAAAAGAAGCCGCTTGGGAAAAGTTTAACCAAGAAGTATTTAAAGAGAAAAAAGCACACAAAACTTCGTATTATAAATATGCTATAGCAGCTTCTCTTCTGATTTTAATAGGGGTTACCGGTTTACTCCCTTACCTGTCGCATGAAACCAGCACTAGCACCCCGTTATTAGCAGAAACTAACATTATCAAAAACCCTACTACCAGTCTTAAGTTGGTGTATTTACCTGACAGTTCTCAAATTGAACTCGCCGCTCAGGCTGAAATCAGTTATGCTAAAGATTTTAAACAAAATAGAAAGGTGCACTTAAAAGGAGAAGCTTTTTTTAACGTCACCAAAGACAAAGCACATCCATTTCAAGTTGATCACAAGCAAACCACTACTACCGTGCTCGGAACCTCTTTCCGCATCAGCAGTCCTATAAAAAATAAAACTCAAGTAGACTTATATGAAGGAAGTATTCAAATGAATGTTGAAGGCTCTGCTAAAAATTGGTTAATTGCTCCGGGAGAAAGTTTTATTGCTGAAGATGATCAAGTAAAAATAATAGCTTTCAATTTGTTTAAAGAATTTAAGAACGCCCCCTTACACGAGTTGATCAATTATATAGAGACTAATTACCAATATAAAGTTGAATTTCAATCAGATAAAATCAATAAAAACATCACCCTCAAAATTAAGAAGCGAGAATCATTAGATCATGTGATTCAGGTTTTAGCTCAAGTTTACAACTTAGATTACCATATAGATCACCAACAGAAACGCATCACATTTCAATCTTAATACCTCATCTTACTAACTTAACCACACTATGAAGCCAACGCTTTTAATCTTATTCTTTTGTTGCTGTTTTCAACACCTAAAAGCCCAACAAATACACCTAAAAAAGGAACCCTCTAATTTAAAAGACTTTATTCAGCAAATAGAAAAACAAACTCCGTATACCTTTGCTTATAGCGATAGTGTTAACCTGAATTGGAAAATATCTGATGCTATGAACCTCGATGAGTTGAATAAAGAAAATTTAATTGCTCAACTCAATCGAAATCAGCATTACGATTTTCAACTTATTGGAAATACCATTACCGTAAAAGCTCTTAAGAATGTTTCACAACAAAGATTTCAGCTTTCTGGAACCATAGTTGACCCTAATGAACAGGCTTTAGCAGAAGTAAATATATATGTAAAAGAGCAAGCTACGGGAACCACCACGAATGAAAAGGGAGAATTCTCGCTACAATTGCTACAAGGAACTTACACGTTAATCATCACGTATTTAGGTTTTGCTGATAGAGAAGAAACCGTAAAGCTTACTAAAAACACCAAGCTTAACCTCTCTATGGAAGAAAGCGGAGAATCCCTAGAGGAAGTGATTATTACCCAAAATGATAAAGCGGTAGATATTAAAAAACCACAAATGAGCGTTAATAGTCTGTCCATGCAAGAAATTAAGCAAATTCCTGTAGCGATGGGCGAACCCGACCCCTTAAAGTCACTTTTAACCCTGCCTGGGGTGACCAATGCTGGAGAAAGCTCCTCTGGTTTTAATGTACGAGGCGGAGCGGCAGATCAAAATTTAGTGCTTTTAGACGGTACTCCTATTTATAACGATTCGCATATGTTTGGGTTTTTCTCCGTATTTAATGCCGATGCCGTGAATCATCTAAAACTATACAAAGGCGGAATTCCCTCTAAGTTTGGCGGGCGAGTATCATCGGTTTTAGACGTGCATCAACATACTGGAAATGATCAAGATTTTGACGCCGAAGGAAGCATTGGACTTATCTCTAGTAAGCTAAAAGTTGAAGGACCTTTACAAAAAGACAAAGGTTCTTTTATGCTTGCCGGAAGAACTTCTTATGCGCACTTGTTTTTAAAATTAGCCGATAATGATAATTCCGCTCAATTTTATGATATCAATACCCAACTCAACTATCGAATGAATGACAAAAATGCTTTAAGTTTTTCTGCCTATTACGGGAATGACATCTTTGATATTAGTGATAATTTTTTGAGCACTTATGGGAATACGATGGCTAATCTAAAATGGCAACATCGTTTTAATGATGACATCAATACGCACCTCTCCCTTTTTTATAGTGATTACCAGTTTAATTTAAGTTTTAACTCTTTAGATTTTAAATGGGAAAGCAATATTAAAAGTTACGGACTTACCTACGATTGGAAACATTACTTATCTGAAAATATACAACTCAACTATGGCGCCCAAGCGATTTACTATACATTTAATCCAGGCACTTTGCAGCCAGAAGGAGAAACTTCCCAGTTTAACTATCAGCAATTAGATAAAAAGTATGCTTTAGAACCTTCCTTTTTTCTTGATGTTGAACAACGTATTACCGAAAAACTTAATGTACGATACGGTTTACGCTATAGCATGTTCTATCGTTTTGGTCCGCAAAGCATCAGCACCTATGAAAATAATCAACCCGTGATTTATAATGCTGATTTTAATATCTATGAAGAAGCAGAACCCAATGGCACTAGAAATTACGAGAAAGGAGATCAAATTTCTAGTTTCGATAATTTTGAACCCCGCATAGCGATTTCTTATGCTTTAAACGATGACACCTCTTTTAAGGCGAGTTACAATAGAATGGCACAGTATCTTCATATGATCTCTAACAGCCAATCTCCTACTCCTGTGAATATTTGGACTCCTAGCGGTCCGTTTATAGAACCTCAACTCCTTAACCAGTATGCTTTTGGATATTTTAAAAACTTCAGTAACAAAATGTATTCTCTAGAAACCGAGGTATTTTATAAAAATATTGACAATCGTATAGATTATGTAGATGGCGCCGACCTCATCGCAAACAATAATATAGAGCGCGTGATTTTAAACGGAAAAGCGCGCGCTTATGGATTGGAAGTTCTATTCAGAAAAAACAAAGGGAAATTTACAGGTTGGGCATCTTACACCCTTTCTAGAGCCGAACAAAAAACAACGGGAAATACGGCAGAAGATCCAGGTATTGCCAATGGTGATTGGTACTTATCGCCTTATGATAAGCTACACAACCTTAACCTAACCGGAAATTATGATTATAGTGATAAGTGGTCTTTTAGCGCCAATTTTAATCTGCAATCAGGACAACCCGTTACTTTTCCTAATGGCTACTATGAAATTGGTGGGATTCCCGTTCCTAATTATTCGCTTAGAAATGAAAATCGACTCCCTACCTATCACCATTTAGATTTAGCTGCCACATACACCCCAACACAAAAAAAAGAGAAAAACTGGCAAAGCTATTGGGTGTTTAGTATTTACAACGTTTACAATCAAAAAAATGCCGCCTCCATTCGCTTTACCACCAATGATGATACTGGAATAAATGAAGCCCGACGCTTATCTATATTTGGTATTTTACCAAGTGTTTCTTATAACTTTAAATTTTAAACCATGAGTCTATTAAAACCATATATACCAAAATTAAGTCTGTTTTTTATCCTTTTCTCTACTCTACTCTTCAGCTCTTGCGAGGATGTTATAGATGTTGACTTAGACTCTAGTAGTGAACGTCTGGTAATTGATGCTGAAATCCTCTGGAAGAAACAAACCGATGGTACTCAACAAGAAATCAAATTAAGTCGGTTAACCAATTACTATGAAACCGAGACGATCAAGGTTTCCGATGCTCAAGTTCTCATTAAAAACAGTGTAGGAGAGAGTTTTATATTTCAAGAATCAGAAGAGGAAGGCACTTATAAGTGTACCGATTTTCTCCCTCAATTACTAGAAACCTACACGTTGGAGATTGTGGTCGATGAAGAACTTTATACTGCGACGGAGACGCTGATTCCTGTACCTGAAATTAACAGAATAGAGCAAGATGATGAAGGAGGATTTTTAGGGGATGAAATTGAAGTGAGCTTTTTTTACAACGACCCCATAGACGAAACTAATTTCTATTTAACCGATATACGCACCACTTTCTTACCTCTTCCTGAGTACAATCTTACCGATGACGATTTCTATAACGGAAATGAAATTGAAGACAGTTTCTCTGATGAAGATTTAGAAGTTGGAGACGATATAAGGATTACGTTTAGAGGGATTTCAGCCTCTTTCTATAACTATATGAATTTAATTCTTGAAACTACCAGCGGAAACCCTTTTTCGACTCCTCCAGCTAACATAAGAGGGAACATCATCAACCAAACCCAAACGGAAAATTATGCTTTGGGTTACTTTCGACTTTCTGAAGGTCATCAATTTACCTATACAGTTGAGTAAACTTACAGTACTGTAAAGCAAAAAAGCCTATTCATCACTTGAAAAGGCTTTTTTGCTTTGTACGTATTTCTATATAACACCCTAGCCCTTTGTTCAGAACTTAGAGTAGCTTTGGCACACCTTAAAAATTGACTTTTGACTCGCAATAGCCTAAAATAAAAAAAGCCTCTCCTTCTTACAGGAAAAGCTCTTCATTGGTTTAACACTACTTAAACCTAGATGTCAAGCTTGAACTTGACATACACAACACAACTTCGTAAAAAAAAGCCTCAATGTGACATTGAAGCTTTTTAACAATTTTGCGGTCTGGACGAGACTCGAACTCGCGACCCCCTGCGTGACAGGCAGGTATTCTAACCAACTGAACTACCAGACCGTTGCTTAATTGCGAGTGCAAATATATACTCTTTTATCACTTCAGCAAAATTATTTAAAGCTTTTTTTCAATTTATTTTCAATAGATTATTTAAATTTTTGTCTTTCAACAAGATAGGTTGTCAGAATTTTATCAAAATTTTCTTTAATATCTACGGGAACATATTTAATTCGGTATTGAAGACACATCTGTGATAAATGTTTTACATATTCTTTTAGTTCTTTTTGATAAGCTTCTTTTACATTTTCCGCGTAAAGCGGTATCACCTCTCCTGTTTCAACATCAGTAAACCGCTTAGGAGTTTCATCAAATTCAAAATCGATTTCTTTTTCTTTATCAAATGTATGAAACAACACTAACTCGTGTTTATTGTATTTTAAATGCCGGAGAGCTTCAAATAAGCGCTGCTCCTCCTCTTCTGCCTGAAACATATCCGTAAACAAGAAAACAAGAGATCTCCGCTTTAGCTTCTCTGCAATTTGGTGCAAATAGGTATAGGTTTCTGTTTTTCGCTGCTGCGGAATTTTCTTTAATGTTTCTTCTAATTGATGTACCAGTAATTGAAAATGCCTTTCACTTCCCTTCTCTGGTAGATAATAATCATAATCTTCACTGTATAGACTTAATCCCATGGCATCTCGTTGCTTCTTCAACAACTTCATTAAACTTACCGTCGCTAAGGCGGAAAAACCAATCTTATTATATTCTTTTAGGCTCTGTGTTTTTAATCGTGGATAATGCATAGAAGAGGAATTATCGATGATCACATGACAGCGTAGGTTAGTTTCTTCTTCATAGCGTTTGGTGTAGAGCTTATCTGTCTTTGCGTACAGCTTCCAATCTATATGCTTGGTACTTTCTCCACTGTTATAAATCTTGTGCTCTGCAAACTCTGCCGAAAAGCCGTGAAACGGACTTTTATGCATTCCCGAAATAAACCCCTCTACAATTTGATTGGCCAAATGGTCTAAATTTCCAAATCCCTCACTCTTATTTATTTCTTCTTGCAGCTTCATTTTTAATGGTTGGAGTTTTGTCTAAAATAAAAAAGGTTTAGCAATTAAGCTAAACCTTTTTTCTATAATCTTAAAAGAGTGATTTATAATAACTCGTCGATTGCTTTTGTATAAGCATCTTTAGGAGAAACTCCTACTTGGCGACCTACTAACTCACCTTTATTAAAAACCAATACTGTAGGAATATTTCTTACTCCGTATTTAGCAGCAAATTCTTGGTTAGCATCTACATCAACTTTACCTACTACGGCTTTCCCGTCGTAGTCTTTACTAATTTCGTCGATGATTGGTCCAACCATTCTACAAGGTCCGCACCAAGCAGCCCAAAAATCTACCAATACAGGCTTATCACTATTTAATACTTGCTCTTCAAATGTAGCGTCTGTTATTTCTAATGCCATAATTTTAATTTTTATTGATATACAAAAATAGTCAAATATTTTAGATCATCCTTACACTTAAGAATGGGTTTCTATTATTTAGGCATCAATTTAAGTTATACCTCAATGATTTCAAATTTAATTTAACTTGTACTGGATGTTTTGAGACTCTAACTCTGTAATTAATTCTTGACAAATTTTTACTTTCTGACGCCTACTAGGCATATGGAGTTTTATTTTTTCTTGCAGTTCATACACCACAAAATTGAGCAAATGATCTCCTTTATGAATGTGAAACAATTCTTGAAGGGATATAATTTGCTGATCGCTCAACTCTTCAACATTCAATTGAATGGTGAGTTTTTTTGCGTTTTCTTCGATGACATCGTGCAGCAAACTAAAATCTCTAAACTGTATTCTAGGTTCTCCTTTTTTTCCTGTGTCTTTATTCGTCCATCCTTCTTTAATAAATAACCTTACGCGCACAAAATTATTGATCATTAAAAAGTGACGGTGTTTTAAGTATTCTTCTCCAAAAATTTTAAACTCATAAGATTCATTATAATCTTCTACAGTAAATATCGCCCAACCTTTTCCATTTTTACTCACCCTATGTTGCACATCACTTACTACTACCCCCATCGTAAACTCTTTATTTACTTGAGTGCTTAAATCACTTAAATAAGCTAAAGATGAGTTACAGAAGTATTTCATTTCTAACCTAAAATCATCTAAAGGGTGTCCCGAGATATAAATACCCACCACTTCTCTTTCTTTACGGAGTTTTTCCATCGTACCCCATTCTTCGCAAGGAGGAACTACAGGTTCTGGAATTTGTACATCACTCGCCTCTCCAAATAAACTCACTTGAGAAGAGTTTTGATTCTCTTGATACTTTGCCGCGTATTTCACCACCTTTTCTAAAAAGGTAACTCCGTCTCCTTCATCGTGAAAATACTGTCCTCTATGAGTCGGCTTAAAGCCATCAAAACCTCCTGCTAGTGCTAAACTCTCAAAAGCTTTTTTATTGGCTGCTCTTAAATCGATGCGTTTAGCCATATCAAAAATAGACCTATAAGCGCCATCTTTTCTATTCTCTACAATGGTTTGTACCGCTCCGCTACCTACACCTTTAATCGCTCCCATTCCAAAACGAACGGCATTATTTTTATTTACTGAAAATTTAAAATAGGATTCATTCACATCTGGACCCAAAACTTCCAACTTCATACGCTTACATTCTTCCATAAAGAAGGTAACGTTTTTAATATTATTCATGTTATTAGAAAGCACCGCCGCCATATATTCTGCTGGATAATGTGCTTTTAAGTAAGCGGTTTGATAAGCAATCCAAGCATAACAAGTAGAATGCGATTTGTTAAAAGCGTAACTCGCAAAGGCTTCCCAGTCTTTCCATATTTTTTCTAACTTTTCGGGATCATGACCTTTCGATGCAGCTTGGTTGATAAATTGAGGCTTCATTTTATCTAATACTGCCTTTTGCTTCTTACCCATGGCTTTACGCAAAACATCGGCTTCACCTTTGGTAAAATCGGCTAACTTTTGTGAAAGCAACATCACTTGCTCTTGGTATACCGTAATCCCATAGGTTTCTTGCAGGTATTCCTCCATATCCTCCAAGTCATAGGTAATTTCTTCATCCCCATGTTTTCTGGCAATAAAACTAGGAATATACTCCATTGGACCTGGTCGGTACAAGGCATTCATCGCAATAAGATCTTCAAAAACGGTAGGTTTTAAAGCCTGCATATGTTTTTGCATTCCAGGAGATTCATATTGAAATATCCCTACGGTTTCTCCGCGTTGGAACAAAGCGTAAGTTTCTTCATCGTCAAGCGGAAAGTTCTCTGGATCTAAATCGATTCCATGTCGGCCTTTTACAATTTTAACCGTATCCTTAATCAGGGTTAAGGTTTTTAATCCCAAGAAGTCCATTTTTAATAACCCCGCATCTTCTACTACGGAGTTATCAAACTGGGTAACATATAAATCTGAATCTTTTGCTACAGAAACTGGTACATAATTGGTGATATCTCCCGGAGTAATAATCACCCCACAAGCGTGAATCCCGGTGTTTCTTACCGAACCTTCTAAAATTCTAGCCTGATTAACGGTTTGCGCTTCTAGATCACTCCCTTCTGCTATATTAAGAAGTTCATTTACTTTATCTACTTCTTCACTTCTAAACTTAGATCGGATTCCCTTTTCGTCTAGTGCAAAAATCTTATGCAGCTTCGACATATCTGGAATCAACTTCGCTATCCGGTCGGCGTCGCTTAAAGGTAAATCTAATACCCTAGCTGTATCTCGAATGGACGATTTTGCGGCCATGGTTCCGTAGGTAATAATTTGCGCTACTTGATTGGCTCCATATTTTTCAATCACATAATCCATCACTCGACTCCGACCTTCATCATCAAAGTCAATATCAATATCGGGCATACTTACACGATCTGGATTTAAGAAACGCTCAAAAAGCAAATCGTATTTAATGGGATCGATATTGGTAATCTTTAAGCAATAGGCCACAGCACTTCCTGCCGCAGATCCCCTTCCGGGTCCCACCGAAACATCCATCTTTCTAGCTTCTCGAATAAAATCTTCTACAATTAAGAAATATCCGGGGTAACCCGTGTTTTCAATTACCGAAAGTTCGAAGTTTAAACGCTCGGTGATATCATCAGTAAGTTCTCCATAGCGCTCTTCGGCACCTTTAAAAGTAAGGTATTTTAAATACGCATTCTCTCCTCTTTTACCGCCATCTTCTTCGTCTTTTACATCTAAAAACTTTTCTGGAATCGTAAATGCAGGTAACAAGACATCTCGAGCTAATACAAACGGCTCAATTTTATCGACTACCTCTTGAATATTGGTAATCGCTTGCGGCAAATCTTTAAAGAGATCTTTCATCTCTGTAGCCGACTTAAAATAGTATTCTTGGTTAGGTAAACCGTAACGATAACCACGTCCTCTACCTATAGGCGTTGCCTGTTTTTCCCCGTCTTTTACACATAATAAAATGTCGTGAGCATTCGCATTTTCTTTATCGCAGTAATAAGTATTGTTACTCGCAATCATCTTTATTTGATGTTGCTCTGCAAATTTCACCAATACGGGATTTACACGGTCCTCATCTTCCTGCCCGTGGCGCATTAACTCTATATATAAATCTTCTCCAAACTCCTCTTTCCACCAAAGCAAAGCTTCTTCAGCTTGGTTTTCTCCAATATTTAAAACCTTACTTGGCACTTCTCCATAGAGGTTTCCGGTAAGAACAATAATATCATCCTTATATTTTTTGATCACCTCTTTATCTATACGAGGCACATAGTAAAAACCATCGGTATAAGCGACCGAAGACATTTTTGCTAAATTGTGATAGCCTTTTTTATTTTTAGCCAACAATACAATTTGATAGCCATTATCTTTTCTAGATTTATCTAAATGATTTTCACAAACAAAAAATTCGCAGCCTACAATGGCTTTTATTTCTCTTTCTTTAAATTCTTCACCATTCTCTAAAGCTGCTTCTCTTTTTGCTTTTATCTCACCATTATGTTTCGCTACTGCGGAAACAAAATGAAAAGCCCCCATCATATTCGCGTGATCGGTTAAAGCTACTGCTGGCATATTCTTTTTTGCGGCTGCCGCTACCAAATCGTGTACGCTTATGGTGGATTGTAAAATGGAGAATTGACTGTGATTATGCAGGTGAACAAAATCTTCATCTTGAAGCACTTCAATATTTTCTTGAATCTCCGCTTCAGAAAGGTCTTGCTGAGGTTCCTTTTTTGCCATTTTCTTACGAATGGCTTCCGAAGCTTTTTTAAGGTTAATGTGTTTTAAACCTATTAACGGAATAACTTGTGGATTCTCTTCAGAAAAATTTTCAAAATAATCTGGACTTACATCCAGTTCTTCTGCGGTAAAAACACGAAGACGAATCAGCTCCAAGAAACATCGGGTAGTAGCTTCTACATCGGCTGTAGCATTATGCGCTTCGGCAAAGGGTTGTTTAAAAAGATGCTGGTGTAATTCCGTTAAGGTAGGAAGCTTAAATTTTCCTCCTCTACCCCCAGGAATCTGGCAAAGCTGGGCGGTTGCCTCGGTACACGTATCTAAAACCGGAAGTTCAGTTAGGTTATTTTCCACCCCTTCACGGAAAAATTCGGCCCCCATGATATTGATATCAAAACCTACATTTTGACCGACAACAAATTTAGTTTTTGATAAAGCCGTTTTAAATCTCGCTAAGCCTTCCTCTAAAGAAATTCCCTCCTCTTGAGCGAGCTCAGTTGAAATTCCGTGAATCTTTTCGGCATCATAAGGAATGTTAAATCCGTCAGGGCGAATTAGAAAATCTTCATTCTCAATCAAATTCCCCATCTCATCATGCAATTGCCAAGCGATTTGAATTGCTCTTGGCCAATTATCTGAATCGGTAATTGGAGCATCCCAACGCTTTGGCAATCCGGTAGTTTCGGTATCGAAGATTAAATACATGTACGCCTAATTTTTTGCAACTATTGAACGTATAAAATTAGGAATTCATTTAGGTTTAGGAAAGTTTAGTTATCAACAAAAAAAAAGACTATTTATAAAAAATAGTCTTTAAAATTTGGGGCAAAATGTGTTTTTGCTTGTAGGTTTGTAGATAACGTAACTATTTTTAAAGTATTGTGCACAAACAAAAAAACTTTAGTTTCCTAAAGTTTTTTTTGTTTGAGATCGTTGAAAACAGTTTAACTTTCACAACTTCCTAAAGTATCTAAAATAGCTTGTAGATCTCCGCTTTCATCACCACAAGCTTCTATTTCTTGATCTAACGCATTACGATACGCATTACACACCAATTGTAATTGCTCTGTATTATTAGGGTCTACATCATCATAAGCTAATTTAGCTGCTAATCTTATATTTTGAGCTTCTTCACAATCTAAATCTGAGCCCGGAGTACTTGGAGTTCCTGGGTTAGTTAAAGGCACATCAAAGAAAGAACCTTTACTAAAGTTAATAGTATCTCCTACTCCATTCTCTAAGGCATTAAAATAAAATTCTCCCGAAAGTCTTCCACCTTCTATTCTAGTAATCTCTATTTCTCCATCTCCGTTTTCTCCGGTTAAATATAAGACTCCGTTAAAGTCCTCAAAAGTAGCCTCATTGGTTACGCTACCTCCAAAAGAGTAAATCCCTTCTTCGTAAGCAGAAGCTGTTAAGGTTACCACTTCATCTGAAGAACTACCCGTTAAGGTCACCGACCCATCTTCGTTAAGCGTTGCTGTTGAACTTCCAGATCTAAAGAAAATATCCTCTACTTCTCCTTGTATAGAAGGGGTATTGGTTTCAATATCGTCTCCACAACTTATTACAAAAAGACCAAGCAGCGCAATTAAAAAGATTTTTTTCATGGGTAGGTTAAATTTGGTTATAATAGTTACAAATGTAAAAGAAAAAATAATAATCTTTTTATTAACAGTAAAAAAATATGATGTATCTTTGCCAGATTATTAATAATCGAGGTCGAGAACCTCAAAATTTAATTTTTATGCCTGTAAAAATAAGATTACAAAGACACGGTAAAAAAGGAAAACCTTTTTACTGGATCGTAGCTGCAGATGTGCGCTCAAAAAGAGATGGTAAATACTTAGAGAAATTAGGAATTTACAATCCAAACACTAACCCTGCAACTATTGAGTTAGATGTAGATAGTTCTGTAAACTGGCTTCAAAATGGAGCACAGCCTACAGCAACTGCTAAAAACATTCTTTCTTACAAAGGTGTTTTATTAAAAAATCATTTAGCTGGAGGTGTTCGTAAAGGCGCTTTAACTGAAGAACAAGCAGAAGAGAAATTTAATGCTTGGGTAGAAGAAAAGTCTGGAAGAATTGATGCGAAGAAAGAAAACCTTTCTAAAGCAGATCAAGAAGCTAAAGACAAAGCATTAGCTGCTGAAAAAGAAGTTAATGACAAGCGTGAAGCTGATGCAAAAGCTGCTGAAGCTGAAGCTCTAGCTGCCGCTGCTGCTGAAAATGAAGCAAAAACTGAAGAAGCTGAAGCTAGTGCTGATGCAACTGAAGAAGAAAAAGAAGCTTAAAAATAACCTAACGACGTGCGTAAAGAAGATTGTTTCTATTTAGGTAAAATCGTTAGTAAGTTTAGCTTTAAGGGTGAATTGCTGATCAAATTAGACACCGACGATCCCGAACATTATTTAGAAATGGAATCAGTTTTTGTGGAATACCGCAAAAAATTGGTTCCATTTTTTATTGATAAATCTTCCTTACAGAAAAGTGAACTTCTTCGTGTAAAATTTGAAGATATCGATACCGAAGAAGATGCTGAAGATCTTCTTAAAAGAGAAGTCTATCTTCCCTTAGACCAATTGCCAGCTCTAGAAGCCGATCAATTTTATTACCATGAAATTATTGGATACCAATCTATAGACAAAAATTTTGGTAAAATTGGCACGCTCACTGGTGTTAATACCAATACAGCGCAAGCGCTATTTGAAATTGATCATCAAGGAAAACAGATTCTTATTCCTTTAAATGATGATTTTATCAGTAAAATTGACAAAGAAAATAAAGTTATACATCTAGACGTTCCAGAAGGCTTGATTGAAATGTACCTTTAAGCAGTAGTGAGAGGTTAGAATTGAGTAAAAAGATCAATGCAGAAATAAAACTGACTTCTAAACACTATGTCCAAACCCTTCCAATTTAAAGAATTTATCATAGAACAAGATCGTTGCGCGATGAAAATTGGCACCGATGGGGTTTTACTAGGTGCTTGGACTGCAATTAATGACCATACTTTTTCTATCTTAGATATTGGTGCAGGAACAGGCGTTATCGCCTTAATGCTTGCTCAAAGAAGTCAGGCAGAATTGATCGATGCCTTAGAAATTGACGAAGACGCCTACGAACAATGTGTTGATAATTTTGAAAACAGTCCGTGGGGAGATCGTGTATTTTGTTACCATGCCGATTTAGATGAATTTACGGAAGAATTCGAGGACGAAACCTATGATTTAATCGTTAGCAACCCTCCATTCTTTGAACCTTCTTTAGCAGAAACAACACCTGAATCTCGAAAAAAGGCTCGTTTTTATGATGCGTTGCCTTTTGAAGATCTCTTAAAAAATACCGCGCAACTACTTTCAAAAAAAGGAACTTTTCAAACTATAATTCCTTTTTCTGAATATGAGGATTTTATCCAACTAGCCAGTAAAAACCAACTTTATTTACAGCGGGTCACCTACGTAAAAGGCAACCAAACCACTCCCATAAAACGTGTGTTACTCCAATTGGGTTTTGAAAAAATAACGATAGAAGAGCAAACTCTCATTATTGAAAAAGAAAGACACGTTTACACGGAAGCTTATACCGACTTAGTTAAAGACTTTTACTTAAAACTTTAATTTGATTTTTTCTTGTTCCTAGAATTTGAATTTCTTCGAGAATTAGGTTTATAGGATTTTTTTGGAGGTTTAGCTGAGCTTGAATCCCCTTCTTCTACCACTACTTCATTAAACTCATGTTTAACCACAGGTAAACGCTGATCTATAAGTTTCTCGATGGATTTTAAGTACGGACGCTCATCTTTATCACTAAAAGCAATTGCATTTCCACTTGCTTTCGCCCGGCCTGTTCTTCCTATTCTATGTACATAGGTTTCTGGTACGTTAGGCAAATCAAATTGTACTACTAATGAAAGTTGTGAAACATCAATTCCGCGGGCAGCGATATCGGTAGCTACCAATACATTGATTTTCCCATCTTTAAATTCATTCAACACCTTCTGACGTTGGTTTTGCGATTTATTTCCATGAATCGCAGCAGATTGAATTCCAGCTTGACTGAGTTTCTTTACAATTTTATTAGCTCCGTGTTTTGTTCTAGAAAACACCAAAACGGTCTCAAAAGGTTCTGTTTTCAATACGTGAACCAGCAACTTCGTTTTATTTTTCTTAGGTACAAAATAAATGGCTTGATCTACTCGCTCGGCAGTGGTGTGTTGCGGCGCAATATTTACACGTTCAAAATCTCCTAAAATTTGTTTTGAAAGCTCAATAATCGATTTAGGCATAGTTGCCGAAAAAAATAAAGATTGTCTTTCTTGAGGTAACTTTTTTAAGATCTTTTTAATGTCGTGTACAAAGCCCATATCCAACATCTGGTCGGCTTCATCGAGCACAAAATGATTTACATTTTTTAAGGAAATAAATCCTTGATTAATCAAATCGAGTAACCTCCCAGGAGTTGCTGTAAGTACATCTACCCCTCTTTTTAAGGTTTTTACCTGTGATTCTTGCTTTACACCTCCAAAAATAACGGTGCTTCGAATATCGGTATGCTGAGCATAAGCTCGTATATTATCATCAATTTGAATTGCTAATTCTCGTGTTGGAGTGATGATAAGCGCTTGTATTTTTCTTTGTTTTTTAGGCGGCACACCTTCTGCCAAATGCTGTAAAATAGGAATGGTAAAAGCTGCTGTTTTTCCAGTACCTGTCTGTGCTGACCCCAACAAGTCTTTTCCTTTTAATAAAACAGGGATCGCCTGTGCTTGAATAGGTGTAGGTTGTGTATATCCTTTTTCGGCTAACGCCTTTAATATGGGCTCAATAACGCCCAATTCTTTAAATGTCATATCTTGTTATAAGCCGCAAAGGTACGCTTATTTTAGGGATTTTATATTCTCTTCGAGATATCCTGTTATAAACATTAATTTTGAATAAAAGATTGTTTATTCCCAAGCGTTTTCAACAGATCTTTCAAAAGGAACACCTGTTGAAGGTAACGGCAAATCGTTTCTCAATAAATTACCATCTCTATCAATCAAAGAAAGTGAGGGAAAATGAAGAACTTGTTGCGTTCTTACTTTTAAAAACCTTAACAATTTAGAATCACCTATATTTAATAGTCTATATTGATTTTGAACACCGAGTTCCTCTTCATATAATTGCGCTCTTTTTTCCCAAGTGGAAATTGACTTATTTAAATTTATATATATGAATTGCACCTCTTGGGATTTTTCTAATTTCTTACGAGATAAATTTCCTTTTTGCATATCTATATCCTCATTAGGTAAAAACCTATCAAAATATAAAATACTAAATTGCTTTTCTGTTAATACCGTTTTTAAGGTCATAGTATCACCTGTGGAAAAACTAATTATTTTTTCTTCTAAGAAAGAAGAAGGGATTTGTGAGCTACTACTTTGCAGTTTATTTTCAATTTCACTCATAGCCATTTTTTGAGAAGCAGTTAGTTTTTTTTCTCTATAGGCTGAAATTTGCTTTTGCAGAAACTCCTTCTCTACACTTCCCCTCCCAAAACCACCACTATAATAATAACGCCTAATCAACTTTCCTTGTAAATTAGTCATCAAAGGATTATCGATATTATCTTCTATATATTGACGTTCTTTCTTAAAATTTTCGATGGTATAATTAGAAGATTTATTTCCTGAAAAATAACTCCGGATAACGGCTTCCAAACTACGTTGATAATAATCATTTCCCACAAGATCTGGTTGATCAAAATCTTTTAATTGAATGTCATCCAAATAAGTTTCTAAATTAAATGGCGCTTCTGTGGAGTTTTCATTTTTTTCAATAATTGAAGTTAATCCTTGCATCGTGTTCACGTACAACCTATTTACAGGGTCCCACTTAGATCTTGGTGACAATAAATTATACAAATACTCAAAATAGAGTTCTTCTTCTACTTCTTTGACAAATTCCTTTGAAACCTGGGGATTCTGCTGAATATAATTTTCAAAAAAGACTTTTCGGGAATTGTAGAGGTTTTTTGCTCGGTTTTTATAATTTATTAAATCGTTTTGATAACCCACTTTAGACCAAGCCAAATTACCAGGATCTAATTCGGAGAAGAAATTATAATTTGCTGCATTTTTTCCTTCAAATTTAATATTACTTCCATCGACGATAAAATTGAGACTGTCACCTGGACTTGCAAGAACTCGAGTATTGAAAACTTTTATACCCTCCTTTAATTTAATTCCACTACGAATTTCAAGCACTTGAGGTTCGCTTATTTTTGGAATAATAAGTTTAGAATTTTCTTTTCTTAAGCCCGTATACTTACTTGTTTTCTCATCTGGATCTACCCCATAGAAATATCCATAATTAGTGACTTGAATATATTCTATTTTTTCAAAACTTGCTGAATCAGAAGTCCAAACTATATCAGTAACCCTAGTATCTTTTAAAACTCTATCTTCTTTTTTATGAAATTCTTTTGATTGGCTTTTTTGATTGTTTTTGCAACTTGTCAAAAAGCATAGACAGAAGAAAATGTATATAATATGGTAATTTTTCATTAGTTATATATTACAAGAAGAATCCTTTAAATTTATATAGAAAATAAAAAGATCGTATATAAATTTTATGATAAAAAATTATTACTTATAAAATTGGCGACTAACACCTCATTCGTTAACTTTACCCTTAAGATTTTTAACAATAGAACCTAATATAGATGAAACCTGATTTATTTCAAGCCCCAGACTATTACAATATAGACGATTTATTAACCGAAGAACACCTTATGGTGAGAAACGCTGCCCGCGATTGGGTAAAAAAAGAGGTTTCTCCAATTATTGAGGAAGCTGCTCAAAAAGCAGAATTCCCTAAATCTATTATTGGCGGTCTTGCCGAAATTGGCGCCTTTGGTCCTTATATTCCTGCAGAATATGGTGGTGCAGGATTAGATCAAATCTCTTATGGTTTAATTATGCAAGAAATTGAGCGTGGCGATAGTGGTGTTCGTTCTACAGCTTCTGTACAATCTTCGTTAGTCATGTATCCTATCTGGAAATATGGTACCGAAGAACAACGTAAAAAATACTTACCCAAATTAGCTACGGGAGAATTTATGGGAAGCTTCGGTTTAACCGAACCCGATCATGGTTCTAATCCGGGTGGAATGACTACCAATTTTAAAGATAAAGGCGATCATTATTTATTAAACGGAGCTAAAATGTGGATTTCTAATTCTCCTTTTTGTGACGTTGCCGTAGTGTGGGCAAAAAATGAAGAAGGAAGAATACACGGTCTTATCGTAGAACGTGGGATGGAAGGATTTTCGACCCCAGAGACTCATAACAAATGGTCTTTAAGAGCTTCTGCTACGGGAGAGCTGATTTTTCAGGATGTAAAAGTTCCTAAAGAGAATTTATTACCCAACAAAAGCGGACTAGGAGCGCCATTAGGTTGTTTAGATTCTGCGCGTTACGGAATTGCCTGGGGAGCTATTGGAGCAGCGATGGATTGTTATGATACGGCTTTACGCTATGCAAAAGAACGTATTCAATTTGGCAAACCAATTGCTGGTTTTCAGCTACAGCAAAAAAAGCTTGCTGAAATGATTACCGAAATCACCAAAGCTCAATTGTTAGCTTTACGCCTAGGTCAGTTAAAAAATGAAAATAAAGCCACAAGCGCACAAATCTCAATGGCTAAAAGAAATAATGTAGATATGGCGATTACCATTGCTCGTGAAGCTAGACAAATGTTAGGCGGAATGGGAATTAGTGGAGAGTACAGCATTATGCGCCATATGATGAATTTAGAAAGTGTAATTACCTATGAAGGAACACACGATATCCATTTATTAATTACAGGATTAGATGTAACCGGTATTTCTGCATTTAAATAGGAAATACTTAGAGAAGATCATCACAAGGGCAACGTTTACAACGCTTGCCCTTTTTTATATATTTATCACAACACTTTTTCTTCAAAGGCTTTGAAGTAGCAGAAACTACTCCATCTACTTGAAGAAAATCTATTGATCTTTGAGAATAAAAAATAAGAATTCCAATCATATATTATTATCAACAAAAACCGTACAGCTTTTTCTTTTGGAAAGTTAAATAACACATTGTAAATACGCTTAATTCGCTGTAATTTTGAAAAAAAAATTGATATGAATTTAGCGCATATAGAATCAGCAATAGAACCTTATAAAAAGCAATTGCTAGAACATACTTTATACGAAAAGATTAAAACGCCTAAAGACCTGCAAGTTTTTATGGAGCATCACGTTTTTGCTGTATGGGATTTTATGTCTTTATTAAAATCTTTACAATCTAGTTTAACACATACTTCTTTTCCCTGGTACCCCGTTGGCAATCCTGAACTTCGATACCTTATTAACGAAATTGTATTAGCAGAAGAAACCGATATTAACCTTGACGGAAAAAGACAAAGTCACTATGAAATGTATTTGGATGCGATGCAAAAAAGTGAAGCCAATACAGAAGCTATCCACAATTTTGTAGATCATATTCAGCATGGTACCGATATCTATTTAGTCATTGCATCGAGTGATATTCCTGCAAGCATTAAAAAATTTTTAAAATTTAGCTTCGATGTGATCTATAGCAGAAAACCACATTTAGTTGCTGCCGCCTTTACTTTTGGAAGAGAAAATCTAATCCCAGCAATGTTTACTTCTATTATCGAAAAAGTACAACGTAATTTCCCAGAGCAGGACCTTAGTTTATTTAAGTACTATTTTGATCGGCATATTGAATTGGATGAGGATGAACACGGACCTATGGCTTTGCAAATGGTCAAAGAGCTTTGTGAAAACGATGAGCAAAAATGGAAAGAAGCCGAAACCATCTCGATAGAGTCTTTACAACACAGAATTATGCTCTGGGACGGAATAGAAGAAAGCATCTCATCTTAAGCAAAAACCATATAGCTATAAAACAATAAAGCCTCTAAAAATAGAGGCTTTATTGTTTTATAAGAAAATTGAATTTTAAGACTCTGGAGCCAGTTTTACCTTTAAACCTTCCATTTCTGGAAGAATAGGGATTTGGCAACCCAACCGGCTATTATCCTCTACGTAAAATGCTTCTGCGAGCATAGCTTCCTCATCATCTTGCATTTCTGGCAATTCAGTATCAGAAAGCACGTAACATTGACAAGAGGCACACATCGCCATTCCGCCACAAACACCAATTGTTCCCTCTGGAGCGAGCTCATATGAACGTACCACTTCCATCAAATTCATCGCCATATCTGTAGGCGCATCTATCGTATGCTCTACATTATCTCTATCAATTATCGTAACTTTTATATCACTCATCGCTAATTAATTGCTTTAACCACGGCCTTTGGCGCTTCTTTTTTAGTACCATCAAACCCCGTAACTCCGCCTACCGTAGTATACTTCATCACATATTTTTTGTCTGGAAAAATTCGCTGGTATGCACTCTGGCACATTAAGGTAGCTTCATGAAATCCGCAAAGTATAAGCTTTAATTTTCCTGGATAAGTATTCACATCACCAATAGCATAAATGCCAGGAATATTCGTTTGATAATCTAAGCTATTATTTACTTTAATGGCATTTTTCTCAATTTCTAATCCCCAATCGGCTATAGGACCTAACTTAGGTGAAAGTCCGAATAATGGAATAAAGTGATCTACCTCTAAAAGAATCTCTTCAGAAGCTTCATTATTTTTACGGATTAAAACGGACTCTAATTTCTCATTACCGTTTACCTGATCAATTTCTGCAGGAGTGATTAGGTTAATCTTCCCGATATCCTTTAATTCTTTTACTCTATCAACAGAATCTAAAGCACCTCTAAATTCATTTCTACGATGAACTAGGGTAACTTCTGACGCGACATCGGCTAGAAAAATGCTCCAATCTAATGCAGAATCTCCACCTCCCGCAATAACCACTTTTTTATTGCGGTAAAGCTCTGGATCTCTAATGATATATTCTACTCCTTTATCTTCGAAATTTACAATGTTAGCAATAGGAGGTTTTCTAGGCTCAAAACTACCTAAGCCTCCTGCTATAGCTACTACTGGGGCGTGATGTTTAGTTCCTTTATTGGTAGTGACGATAAATGTACCATCATCTAATTTGTCTATAGTTTGTGCTCGCTCACCTAAAGTAAATCCTGGCTCAAATGCTTTTATTTGTTCCATCAAATTATTTACTAAATCTCCTGCTAAAACTTCAGGGAAAGCGGGAATATCGTAAATAGGCTTTTTAGGGTAAATCTCTGAGCATTGTCCTCCTGGTTGAGGCAAAGCATCTATAAGGTGACACTTTAATTTTAATAAACCTGCTTCAAACACTGTAAATAAACCAGTAGGTCCGGCTCCTATAATCAGTATATCTGTTTTAATCATAACTCTTTTCTACTCTTGGGTCTTCAAATCCGCTTGACGGAAATTAAATCACATCATTTAACTAACGTTAATCACTCTTTCAATTTGAGGAGCATACTTTTTAATGGTCATTTCTACGCCAGATTTAAGTGTCATTTGATTCACACTACAACCTACGCAGGCTCCCTCTAACTGAACTTTCACCACGTTTTCTTCTTCATTAATTTCAACCAGTGAAATATCTCCTCCGTCGTTTCTTAAAAATGGCCTTATTTCTTCTAATGCCTTTTCTACGTTTGCTCTTAATTCGTGATTTACTGTTGTCATAGGTTTAGTTTTTAACGGCGCTGCAACCTGCCATAGTAGTAATTTTAATTGCCTCCGTTGGTGGTAAATCTTTATTTCTGCTTACGGTTTGTTGAACTACATTCTTAGTAATTTTTTCTAAGGCATTAGCAATTAGAGTGTTTTCTTGAAGAGCTGCAGGTCTCCCTATATCTCCAGATTCTCTAATACTTTGTACCAATGGGAGTTCTCCTAAAAATGGAATTTCTAAATCTTCAGCCAAATTTTTAGCTCCTTTCTCTCCGAAAATATAATATTTATTTTCTGGTAATTCTTCTGGAGTAAAATAAGCCATATTTTCAATAATTCCTATAATAGGTACGTTGATGCTTTCTTGACGGAACATGGCTACTCCTTTTTTAGCATCTGCTAAAGCTACATTTTGAGGTGTACTAACAATAACAGATCCTGTGATAGGTAAAGATTGCATAATTGATAAATGAATATCTCCTGTTCCTGGAGGAAGATCTACCAATAAAAAATCAAGTTCTCCCCAGTCGGCATCAAAAATCATTTGATTTAACGCTTTTGCTGCCATAGGCCCTCTCCAGATCACCGCTTGATTTGGTTTTGTAAAGAAACCAATAGAAAGTATTTTTACTCCGTAGTTTTCAACAGGCTTCATCTTAGACTTTCCATCTACCGTAACCGATAAAGGTCTTTCTCTTTCAACATCGAACATAATCGTAGCCGATGGACCATAAATATCTGCATCTAATAAACCTACTTTAAAGCCCATTTTTGCTAAGCTTACTGCTAAATTTGCAGTGACCGTAGACTTTCCTACTCCTCCTTTACCAGAGGCTACCGCTACAATATTTTTTATTCCAGGAATAGCTTTCCCTTTTATTTCGTTCTTTTTTTCTTGAGGAGCCTCCACCTTGATATTCACTTTCACTTTTGCCTTCTCATAAACGTGTTCATGAATAGCTTTCATTACATCTACCTCTGCTCTCTTTTTAATATGCATTGCAGGAGTAGTTAATAACAAATCTACAATTACCTCATCACCAAAAGTAAGTATGTTTTTAACCACACCACTTTCTACCATATTTTGACCTTCACCAGAAACACTAATGGTTTCTAATGCTTTAAGGATTTCTTTCTTTTGCAACTTCATAAAAAGTCTTCTTTCTGTTAATGCTTACTTAGAATAATTCTAAAGTGCAAATATAAGGGTTAAGTGCGTAACACGGAAAGAGATTGATTGAATTTATCGATGATGATTTTACTTTTAGCAATCACGCATAGGATCCCAAAAAATTGTTTTAAAATTTTGGACTTTATCGTCTTCTACCTCTACCCCTTCGCTCTCTAATAGTTGTTGCATCAAATGAGTACCAGGAAAATGGTGTTTCCCTGTAAGTAGCCCATTTCTATTGACCACTCGATGCGCAGGAACCTCTTGCATTGCTGCTGCTCCATTCATCGCGTAACCTACCATGCGAGCACTTTTAGCAGCTCCTATGGCTTTAGCAATAGCACCGTAACTCGTCACCCTTCCGTAAGGGATTTTTCGAGCTACTTCATATACTTTATGATAAAAATTATCGCTAGGCATTTAATAGAAAATTCTAAAAAGCGTTATTAAAATAAGTAAGGCCATTAAGCCTGCCATAAAATAATTAGAGTATTTGGAAAAAGCTTGGGTATTTTTTTCAATTTTTAAAAAGGAAACTACATAAATATATAAAGTTGTAAATGTACCTAAAGCAGCGGCAATCGCAAAAGCGATTATGGTAGGCCATCCATAGCCCTCATTAGGGCTAAATGCCATACTTATCGCTACAAAATAAGGAATAGGAAACACATTGACCGAAGCGATCATGACTCCTTTTAAAAAACTTTTAGCAGAGTTTTTTTTAGAGGTACGTACTTTTTCTTTTGCTTTGTTCTTTCTTGCGGCTACAAAAAAGTGAATCCCCATAATGACAAAAACGACCAAGCCTGCACGCAACATCATCTTTTGCACATAAGGATGCGTAAAAATATACTTCGCCATAAGTATGGCGACCAAAGCTTGAGCAAAAACAATAATCGAAGCTCCTAAAGCTACGTACACGCCACTTTTCTTCCCTTTTTCGACGCAACTTTTTGCTACTGTCATATTTACCAATCCTGGTGGTATTACTCCGGCAAGAGCCGCAAAATAGGTAATTAAAAAAAGTTGAGCTGTTTCTATCAAATCTATTTTACCTTAAATTTTATATAAGTAATAGGCTTATTTTGTTCAAGATACTGTTTTTCGTAGAAAGTTTGTATACCTATTACTTCTTTAGGGCTGTATTCGTTTTTATATACATGGTGATTGGCATGTAAAATCTCATGGCCTTCCCCGTGCAGCAAGCCTAATGTATAACCGTGCATGAACTCACTATCGGTTTTTAAGTTCACCACGCCGTCCTCTTTAAGGATATGTTTATACTTTTGTAAGAACTCAGTATTCGTTAATCTATGCTTGGTTCTTTTGTATTTAATTTGAGGATCTGGAAAGGTGATCCAAATTTCATCTACTTCACTTTCTGCAAAGATATGATCGATGAGTTCTATTTGTGTTCTTAGAAAACCTACATTATCCATCCCTTCTTCTAAGGCTGTTTTGGCCCCACGCCAAAATCTTGCGCCTTTAATATCTATTCCTAAAAAATTCTTTTCAGGAAACATTTCTGCAAGTCCTAAGCAGTACTCTCCTTTACCACAACCTAACTCTAAGACGATAGGTTTTTCGTTTTTAAAAAAATCTTCCCTCCACTTTCCTTTTAACGGAAATGTTTGATCTACTATTTCTTCTCTAGAGGGTTGAATTACATTTGTAAAGGTTTCGTTTTCTTTAAAACGTTTTAACTTATTTTTACTTCCCACAACTTACATTTAATATTTTGGTAAAATTAACTAAAATAATGCAGAGGTAATTCATGTTATTTTTGTTTATGGCAAAAAAGAAAATTTTAGTAGCTCCTCTTAATTGGGGATTAGGACATGCCACCAGGTGTATTCCTATTATAAATGCGTTGCAAGAGAGCGGATTTGAACCTATTTTAGCTTCAGATGGGGATGCTTTACAGCTTTTAAGAAAAGAATTTCCTAACTTAAAAACCTACGTATTACCTTCTTACAAAATAAGCTATGCAAAAAAGGGATATTTCTTTAAATTTAAATTCTTACTAAGAAGTTATCATGTGGTAAAAGCTATTTGGGCAGAACAAAAGGCAACGCTACAAATTCATAAAAAAGAAAACCTTAACGGAATTATATCTGACAATCGATTAGGAGTAAGACTTTCTTACGTGAAAAGTGTTTTTATCACACATCAACTAAACGTACTTTCTGGCAGCACTACCTTTATCACCTCTTGGTTACATCAACATTACATAAGGAAATTTGATACGTGTTGGATTCCTGATGTAGAATTTTCTCCTAGCCTTAGCGGAAAACTAGGTCACTTTAAAAAGAAAAGGAAATTTGAAATTACCTATATAGGTCCTTTAAGCAGGTTCTCTAAAAAAGACATTCCTTTAAAATATGAGTATCTGTTTATTCTTTCTGGCCCCGAACCTCAACGCGGACTTTTAGAAAAAAGATTGCGAGAAGAAATCCGCGGAAGCGAAAACAAGATACTTTTTATTTGCGGAAAAATGGAAGAAGAGCAAAAACGCTGGCAAGAAGGCAATGTTACTTTTTATAATTTTCTTACAGGAAAAGCTTTAGAAAATGCATTTAATGAAAGTAAATTTATCATTGCTAGAGCTGGTTATACTACCATAATGGATATTGCCAAATTAGAGAAGAAAGCATTTTTTATCCCCACTCCTGGTCAAACCGAACAAGAATACCTTGCTAAACGCCTAACCCGAAAAAATATAGCTCCTAGCTGTAGACAGCACGAATTTAAATTGTCTCTTTTGGACAATTTAAAGGATTATAATGGTCTTATGGAATATAAAAGCTTTCTTCCTCTAAGCAGTTTTTTTCACTTTTTCGAGCGTAAATGAAAACTCACTCCCTACTCCAAAGTCACTTTCTACGTAGATTTTTTCTTTATGTGCTTCTAGGATATGTTTTACAATAGAGAGTCCTAACCCAGAACCTCCCTCTTTTCTAGAACCACTTTTATCTACTCTGTAAAAACGTTCAAAAAGACGAGGAATGTTTTTTTGTTCTATTCCTTCTCCGTTATCTGTTATTCTTACAATAATTTTATTTTTAATTAGGTTTTCGATACTTACTTCGGTGGTTCCTCCATTTTTACCATATTTAATGGAGTTAACGATTAAATTAGTGACTACCTGCTGTATTCTTTCTTTATCGGCAAACACCATAATCTCTTGCTCATAATCCATATCGAAAGTTAGAGAGATATTTTTTTTGGAAGCTTTCATTTCTAACATATCAAAAAGTCCTTCTACAAGCTCTATGATATCAAACTTTTCTTTGTACAAGTGTAAGTCACCTGTTTCTAACTTGGTGATCATATCTAGATCTCTAACAATATAGATGAGCCTGTCTACCCCTTTACTTGCACGCTCCAAATATTTATCTCTAATTTTTTTGTCATTTGCTGCACCATCTAATAAAGTTAAAATATAACCTTGAACGGTAAAGAGAGGTGTTTTTAATTCGTGAGAAACATTTCCCATAAACTCTTTTCTATAGTTTTCTCTCACTTTTAAAGATTCTATTTCTAGCTTCTTTCCTTTGGCAAACTTTTCTATTTCTTTTGTTAGAGTTGCCATATCTGTAGTGATTTGCTTTTCTTCTAGACTAGAAGACTCTAACAAAGAAACTTTATCATAAACCGCTTTTACTCTTTTATAAATAAAATGCTCTATTCTAAGTTGTATAATAAGGAAAGAGAAAACATAGCAACCTAATCCGAAGATGATAATAGGCTGCCAGTTAAAAATTTTTAAATAAACAAATTGATAAAAAAGAAGAAGAGTTACCATAAATAAGGTAACAAACAAAGAGGTATAAAAAGCAAATTTATATGATCGTTTAAATTCTTGCGCCATTAAATTACAAATTTATACCCTACTCCTTTTACGGTTTTAAACTTTTTATCTCCTATTTTTTCTCTTAACTTTCTAATGTGCACGTCAATAGTTCGACCTCCTACAATTACTTCATTTCCCCAAACTTTATTGAGAATGTCTTCTCTTTTAAAAACTTTTCCGGGTTGAGAGGCTAAGAGAGAAAGAAGTTCGAATTCTTTTCTTGGTAAAATAATTTCTTCCTTTCCGTTAAGGATCTTATACTCATCTCTATTAATAGTAAGGTCTCCTATCTCAACAATATTGGTTTCAATTTCTTCTGAACTCACTCTCCTTAATAAAGCTTTTACTTTACTTACTAATACTTTAGGTCTAATAGGCTTGGTGATGTAATCATCTGCCCCAGCATCAAAACCAGCCATTTGGGAGTAATCTTCTCCTCTAGCAGTTAAAAAGGTAATAATGGTGTTTTCTAAAGAAGGTATTTTTCTTATTTGCTCACAAGCCTCAATCCCATCCATTTCTGGCATCATTACATCTAAGATGATTAGATCTGGATTTTTCTTTTTTGCTTTTTTTACGGCTTCTATTCCATTTTCGGCAGTAAATACTTGATACCCCTCTGCAGAAAGGTTATAGCTTACAATCTCTAGAATATCTGGATCATCATCTACAAGCAGTATACTCATGTCATTTTTACTCATAACAAACGTGGTTAAAAATTTAAGAGGTAAAAGTAAATATAATATTAAAACCTCTAAGTTAACAAATATTTCAATCACATAACATTGGTAACATTTTTCTAACATTGAACCCTTTCAAAGTTAACTCATGGGTAACACCTATTAAGCATCACTTGTTTTTCTTTGCAGCGTAAATAAACATGTAATGAAAAAACTTTTTGCCCAAATCTTATTTTTCTTTTCAGTTTTCGCATTTGCCCAAGAAACTGGAACTATCGCTGGTGCCCTTAGCGATAAAGAAATGAATAACGAACCTTTGCCTTTTGCAAACGTAACCGTTAAAAACACCTCTAAAGGTACAACCTCTGACTTTGACGGATTGTACAAAATTGAAAACATCCCTACTGGAACTTACACCATTGTATTTAGTTTTATTGGATACGAAACCGTAGAAATTCCCAATGTAAAAGTGGAAGCCAATAAGGTTACTGAAATAAATACTGGCTTAGGAGCGAGTGCTGCTGCGTTAGATGAAGTCATGATTACTACCGTAAGCAGGAGAGACTCTGAAGTAGCTCTTTTACTTGATCAAAAAGATGCTGTTGATATTAAAGAAAGTATAGGTTCTCAAGAACTTACCAAGCTTGGTGTAAGTGATGCTGCTACGGCAACTACAAAAATTTCTGGAGTTAGTAGCAGTGAAGCTTCTGGAGATGTCTTCGTAAGAGGACTTGGTGATCGTTATTTATACACCACCCTTAACGGAATGCCTATTCCTTCAGATGATATTGAAAGAAAAAATATCGATTTAAGCTTATTCCCTACCCGAATTGTTCAAAGCGTATCAATAAGCAAAACCTATTCTTCTGCAAACTCTGCAGATCAATCTTCAGGAAGTGTAGACATAAGCTCTAGAAGCTTAGTTGGGTTAGAGGAATTTGGTTTTGGAACCCAAGTAGGCTTAAACACAAATGCTAATGCTAAAGGTATAGGAAGCAACTTTAAAAGAACAGCTAATGAAAGTGATCTTTCTTTAGGTTTCTACTCTAAAGATATTTCTACAAGAGATGCAATCACAGACCAGACTTGGAATGCTCAGAGCACCAATATGCCTATTAATTACCAATACTCTTTAACTGCTGGAAAGAAAATAGGAGAAAAATTTAAAATCTTTTTTACAGGTTCCCAATCTAGCAAATTTGAATATTCTGAAGGAATTTTTAGGCAGTTTGAAAGAAATAGAACAGATGTAGAATTTACAGATGCTTCTTTATATAACAATACCATCAACACTACCGGATTATTGGATTTGAAGTATCGTTTTGACAAAAAAAATGAAATTAAAGCTTTAAGTCTTTTTGTTAATAAAGTAAAAGATGAAGTTTATGAAGCTGGTAGAAACCGTGAAGGTTTCGTTTTTGAAGAAGTAAATAACGAAGATCAATACAGCCAATTTATTAGGGATCAAAACACCAAACAAACAAGGTTATGGGTTAATCAACTTTTAGGTGATCACGAAATTGGAGAAAAAAATCACCTTACTTGGGGATTAGGATATAATAAGTTAAATGCAGATGAGCCTAATCGTATTCGTAACGAGGTAAACATCAAGAAACCTACAGATATGGAAGGTGAACTTGTAGAATTAGGTTTTCAAGGAGGTTTTCAACAAAGGAAAACTTCTCAAATCCTTGAAGATTTAGAATATAATGCAAGATTGAAAAACGAATTTACCGTCTTTGAAAACGATTCTATATCAACTTTAAAATTAAGTTTAGGAGGAAATTATAGAAACAAAACTAGAGATTTCACTTCAAGTTTTTTTGGTGTCACAGAAAATGGAGCGGGAGTTAATCCTCCTTCTATCGATCATCTTGATGCTGTATTCATTACTGAAAATTTTAATAATGATTTATTAGACCTTAGATTGGTGAGGTCTGATAGTGAAGGGAATATTACACCTGACACTTATGATGCAGAACTCAATTCTAGCGCAGGTTTCTTTAATATTAATTACTCTTTTAGTCAGTTTAATTTTAATGTAGGTGCTCGTTATCAAAAAGATATGATAAACCTCGATTATGATGTTGCTAATGCTCCTGGTGGACAAGGAGGAAATGTTGAAAAAAATTACGACAATTTTTACCCTGCTTTAAATATAAAATATGCTGTAAGCGAAAAGCATAATCTTAGACTAGCAGCTAGTAAAACTATTACATTACCAGAGTTTAAAGAAATTGCTCCATTCGAATATGTTTCTGCTACTGGCCAAATAACCCGAGGTAATGTAGATTTAGAGGCTAGTAACGTCTATAATTTAGATTTAAAATGGGAATTTTTCCCAACTAATAAAGAGCTTATTTCCGCAACTGCTTTTTACAAAAATATTAAAGATCCAATAAATAGAGTATTAGATAGAGGTTCTGCAGGCGTATTTTCTTTCTTCAACTCAGGAGAAGAAGCTACTATTTATGGGATAGAATTAGATGCAAATGTAAACTTAACTTCTTCAGAAGAAGAAAATGGAATCAATTTAGATTTAGGTGTTAACTTTAGTAGAATGTGGCATAACCAAGATCTGAAAACAAATTTTAATGATGACGGAACTTTAGCTCGAACATTTCAATACAATAATAAAACAGAAGTAGGATTACAAGGAGCTTCAGATTACATCGTAAACACTTCTTTAAACTTTTCTACCAATTGGGAGAGAGAGTTTAATGCTAATATTTCAGGAAATTACGCTTCAGATAAAATATTTGCATTAGGCTCTGCACCAGATAGCCAGACAGATGCAAACTCGGTATTATATAATAATGAAATTATTGAAGAAGGTTTCGTAACTCTAAATGCTACACTTAGCCAAGAACTATCCGAAAGATTATTACTAAGATTTAAAGCTCAGAATATTTTAAATCCAGAGATTAAAAGGACACAAGACGTCTTACCACTTTCAGGAGGGGTTCAAACAGAAAATAATCAAACTACCAGATCATATACCAGAGGAGCGGTATTTACTCTAGGTATTAATTATAACTTTTAAATCAAACTATAAACTTGAACTTTAATTTTAAACACTAAACAAATGAAAAAAGCAATTAAAAATTTATCTATTTTATGCTCCGTTGCAATATTGAGTATGACAGCAATTAGCTGTAGTAGTGACGATGACTCTTCTTCTAGCTCTGATGACGAAGGTTCAACTCCATCTGCAGAGTTAAACGGAATGATCACTGAAGACACAACATTAGATGCTTCAGTAACCTATAACCTTACAGGAATCTTAAGTATTGAAGAAGGTAATAAATTAACTATTCCTGCAGGAACAATTATCGAAACTGGTACAGGTACAGATGTATATATGGTTGTACAAAAAGGAGCTCAAATAGATATTCAAGGTACTGCAAGCTCTCCAGTAGTGATGAGACCTACAGGAGCTGGAGAATGGGGAGGTTTAGTGATCTTAGGTGATGCTGAAACTACTGCTGGTACAGATGCAACTGCAGAAGTAGGCGGTCTTATTTATGGTGGTTCTAATAATGCTGATAACTCTGGTTCTATCGAATATTTAATCATCGAGCAGTCTGGAGCTCAAATTAACGCTGATTCACAGTATAATGGTTTAACACTTTATGCTGTAGGATCTGGAACAACCATCGATAATGTCGCTATCCTTAACGGAACTGATGACGGGATTGAGTTCTTTGGTGGTAGTGTAAATGCTTCTAATGTATATGTTGAAAACTTAGAAGATGATGCTATCGATTGGACTGAAGGTTGGAACGGAACTTTAACCAATACGTATGTTTTACATAGTGAAGGTGATTTCTCTACGGCAATTGAAGCCGACGGAGTTAACAATAATCCAACTATCGTAAATTTTACAGCTGTTTCTCAAACAGGTGGAAAAGCTTTACAATTTAAAGCACAATCGGGAGCAACTATCACTGGTTTATCCCTAAACGGTTATGAAACTTCTTTAGATTTTTCTGACAATGGACCTTTAGCAAACGTATCAATTAACGGTGAAGTGGCAGACTTAGCTAATGCTTACACAGGTCCTGCCACAGTAAACATTGCTGACTTTGCTTGGGTTGCTAATGCAGGTAGTGATAACTTACTTAACGGATCTATTACTTCTGATGTTACTTTAGATGCTTCTATCACTTATAACCTACAAGGAATTTTAAGCATAGAAAACGGAGCTTCTTTAACCATACCAGCTGGGACAACTATTGAAACAGGAATAGGAACAGATGTATATATTGCTGTTCAAAAAGGAGGTCAAATTTTCATTGAAGGTACAGAAAGTAACCCAGTAACTATGGCTCCTACAACAGAAGGAACTTGGGGAGGTTTATTATTACTAGGAAACGCTGTTACTACTGCTGGTACAGATGCAACTGCAGAAGTGGGCGGTCTTATTTATGGTGGTAATGACAATGCAGATAACTCTGGTTCTATCGAGTATTTAATCATCAAAAAATCTGGTGCACAAATTAACGCTGATTCTCAATATAATGGATTAACACTATATGCTGTTGGTTCTGGAACGACTATCAACAATGTTGCCTTTATTGATGGTGAAGATGATGGTATCGAATTTTTTGGAGGATCTGTAAATGCAACAAATGTTTATGTTCAAGATTTGCAAGATGATGCTATTGACTGGACAGAAGGTTGGAACGGAACTTTAACCAATACTTATGTATTACATACAGAGAGCAATTTTTCTACTGCATTAGAAGCAGATGGAGCAAATAACAATCCAACTATCACCAACTTTACTGCAGTATCTCAAGCTGGTGGTAAAGCATTACAATTTAAAGCTCAATCTGGTGCAACCATCACAGGATTATCTTTGAATGGGTATGATACAACTATTGACATGGCTGACAATGGACCATTATCAAATGTACAAATTGACGGCGTAGACGCAGACCCTTCTATGAATTATGATGCAGCAGCTACCGTAGATGCTTCTACTTTTGCGTGGGCATTAAATTAATAAACATACATTTTTATACATAAAAGCCACTCTATTAGAGTGGCTTTTTATTAAATATTATCTATTATCTTATAGTTAAGACACATAAATAATCAAAGATATTCTAAAATTTCATTTTACATCTTTGTATCTTTGACCGTATTATAAAAACACATTTTATTATGAAAAAAATTACTTTATTAATGTCATGTATGTTGATTGCTTTAGCATCAATGGCACAAACACCAATTATTACTATGATCTCTGACGGAGATTGTTCTGGAGGAAATCCTAAAGTATTAGAAGTTTATGCAGATGGAACCGTAGATTTCTCTTTATATTCATTAGAGAATGAAACGAATGGAAATACTGGTTTTGGAAATTCGTTTAACCTTTCTGGTTTAGGAACTGTAACTGATGATTTTGTATACATCCATGCGGATGATCCAACTTTTGCAACGGAATATCCAAGTGCTACAAACACTTTAAGCACTACTTCATCTGTAATGAGTTTTAATGGTAATGATCGAGTGAGAATAATTCTAGACAGTAACCCAACCGCAGCTGTTGATCAATACGGCGCAAGTGGTGTAGATGGTACTGGTGAAACTTGGGAGTATAAAGATGGTTATGCTAAAAGAAATGCTGGAACTACAGCTAACGGCTCTTTTAATCCTGGGGATTGGACTTTCAATAATGGAGATTTAAATGGAGAAGGACTATGTCAAGGAGGAAGTAGTTTTGAGTCTATTATAGGAATTGGAACATTTACACCTGGTACAGTAGCTTGCCCATTAGTAATTACAGTTACTAGTATTACTTGTGATACACAAACTACTGGAGCTAACTCAGATACTTATACTATTGTAGCTTCATTTACAGGAGGAGGAACAGAAACTTACGTTCCAACCGTTGTAGGAGGAACTATAGATGTTGCTAATTCTGATGATCCGTCAACAAGCGCAACAGGAACAATTATTGTTAACGCAACAGAAGGTACAGATGTAGTTTATACAATTACAAGTGCAAATTGTAATATTCAAGGAAGTATAACATCTCCTGAATGTGAACCTTCAACAAATGTAGTAGATATCGCTACTTTAAGACAAGGTACTTTAGGTGACAAATACACGCTTACAGGTGAAGCATTTTTAACTTATCAGCAAACTTTTAGAGGTCAAAAATATATTCAAGATGCAACTGCTGCTATCTTAATAGATGATAATGATGGAAATATTACTACTACATATGCTGTAGGTGATGGAATCACTGGAATAACAGGTGAGTTATCTGAATTTAATGGTGTAATGCAATTTATTCCTGAGTCTGATCCAGGTGCTGCAACTTCTACTGGAAACAACTTAACTATACAAACGGTTACTATTGCAGATTTTAATGCAAACTCTGAAGATTATGAGTCTGAATTGATCGCTTTCTTAAATGTGTCATTAACTGATGCTGATGGTACTGTAACTTTTGCTACAGGTACAAATTACGTCATCTCTAATGGTTCTGAAACTACAACTATGAGAACTCAGTTTTTTGATGCTGATTACATTGGACAAGTTATCCCAACTACTCAGTTATCGAACATTGTAGGAATTGCTTCTCAATTTGATAATGGAACAGATGTGACTCCACAAATTTTCCCAAGAGATTCAAATGACTTTAATGCAAACTTATCGGCTAGCAGCAATACTTTAACAAATGTAAGTATTTACCCTAACCCAAGTAATACAGGTTTAGTTACTATCGAAACTGCTTCTAACGAAGCTGCGGCAGTAGAAGTATACAACCTTTTAGGTAAGCAAGTAATTTCTCAAACATTAACTAACTCTACTTTAAATGTAGCTAATTTATCTAGCGGTGTTTATTTAGTAAAAGTTTCTGTTGAAGGAAAATCAGCTACTAAAAAATTAGTGATTGAGTAATCTTTCATTTAATTCATATTTAAAGCGCCTCATAATAGAGGCGCTTTTTTTATTTTTGCAAAGTACATAATACTTACCATGTCTTTAATCGAACGTATTTTCTCCATTCAAAACAAACAAGAGTTTGAAGCTATAGCCATTGAAGTTTTTCAATATCAATATAAACATAATAAGGTTTACCAAAACTTTTGCCATCATTTAAATAAAGACATATCTACAGTGCATTCCCTACAGGAGCTTCCTTTTTTACCTATAGAATTCTTTAAAACAAAAAAAATTATCTCTCAAGATTCAGATTATGAAGAGACATTTACAAGCAGCGGAACCACAGGTAGCCAAGTAAGTCGGCATTTCGTAAAAAATCTTAGCATCTATGAAACATCTTTCCTTAACGGATTTCAGCAATTTTATGGCAACTTAGAAGATTATGCCGTTCTTGCTTTATTACCGGCCTATTTAGAAAGAAAAGGATCTTCTTTAGTTTATATGGCAAATGATTTTATAAAAAGAAGTAAGTATAAGGAAAGTGGCTTTTACCTAGACAACTTAAAAGAGCTTGCGAATACGCTCCAAGATTTAGAAGAAAGAGGGATTAAAACCTTACTTATTGGGGTTTCTTTTGCCCTATTAGATTTAGCAGAAAAATTTCCGCTTCAGCTAAAAAATACCATTGTAATGGAAACGGGAGGAATGAAAGGAAGAAGAAAAGAAATAATTAGAACTGAATTACACGAAATTTTAGCCCAAGCTTTTCAAGTGGATAAAATTCACAGTGAATATGGAATGACCGAATTACTTTCGCAAGCCTACTCTAAAGGTGATGGTATCTTTTCTTGCCCTAATCATATGGATATACTCATTCGTGACTCTGAAGATCCTTTAAGCCTACTTTCTAAGCAAAAAACTGGAGGCTTAAATATAATTGATTTGGCAAATGTAGATTCTTGCTCATTTATTGCTACTCAAGATTTAGGAAAAAAAATTGATGACAATCAATTTGAGATTTTAGGAAGGTTTGATGCCAGTGATGTTAGAGGCTGTAATTTAATGGTATTATAATTATGTTAAAATTCAGCCTAAGCTGTAATTAAACTATTTTTATTACGTCTTAATAAGTGCTAAGATGAAAGTTTTTTCATAATAGATTGGTTAGTTAGTAGGAAACCCCAAGTGTGATGCTTGGGGTTTCTGTTTTTATCTATTTTAACGAACTTTAATTTATTTAGATCGCTTTAATAATATAGGTATTCTTTTTTCCTTTATTAATGATAATGTACTTTCCACTTATCAAGTCTTTTTCAGTAATGGTGTAATCTTCTTTTACTTTTTCTTTATTTACTGAAATAGAATTTTCTTTAAGTGCTCTTCTTGCTTCACCGTTACTTTTCAAGAAATTGGTTTCAGCCGCCAAAGCTGCAATCATATCCATCCCGTTTTCAATAAGACTATGCTTAATCTCTGCTTGTGGAACACCTTCAAAAATATCTAGAAAGGTTTTTTCATTTAAAGCCTTCAAATCATCTGCAGTACTTTTACCAAATAACACATTAGAAGCTTTTATGGCATTCTCTAAATCTTCTTTAGAATGCACCATTGTAGTTACTTCTTCGGCAAGCTTCTTTTGCAATTGTCTTAAATGCGGCTCTTCATGATGTTCTTTTATTAAGTTTTCAATTTCCTCTTGAGTTAAAAATGTAAAAATCTTAATATATTTAGCAGCGTCGTCATCACTGGTATTTAACCAATATTGGTAAAATTTATAAGGTGAAGTTCTTTCGGCATCTAGCCAGATATTCCCTCCTTCGGTTTTCCCGAATTTGGTCCCGTCTGCTTTTGTAATTAAGGGACAGGTAAGAGCATAACCTTTACCGTTTCCTATTCTTCTTATGAGTTCTGTTCCCGTAGTAATATTTCCCCATTGGTCGCTTCCCCCCATTTGCAAAGTGCATTCATGCTGATTGTACAAATGTAAAAAATCGTAGCCTTGCAATAATTGATAAGTAAATTCCGTAAAGCTCATTCCCTCTTTTGATTCCGATGAGAGTCTCTTTTTTACAGAATCTTTTGCCATCATATAATTTACGGTAATGTGTTTTCCTACATCTCGCGCAAATTCTAGAAAACTAAAATCTTTCATCCAGTCGTAGTTGTTCACTAAAACTGCTCCGTTCGCTTCGTCTTTAGAAAAATCTAAAAAACGCTCTAACTGACTTTTAAGAGCTGCCTGATTGTGTGCTAGAGTTTCTTCATCTAACAAATTTCTTTCTTTAGATTTTCCTGATGGGTCTCCAATCATACCTGTTGCACCACCTATAAGAGCAAAAGGCTTGTGCCCAGCTAACTGAAAGTGTCTCAACATCATCACCCCTACTAAATGACCAATATGAAGGGAGTCTGCCGTAGGATCTATCCCTACATATGCTGCACGCATTTTTTCTTGTAAATGTTCTTCTGTTCCTGGCATGGTATCATGCAACATTCCTCTCCAAGTTATTTCTTGTACAAAATTTTTGGTCATGGCTTTATTATTTAATTATAGCAAAGCGCAAAGATATAGGAAACTCAAAATTTTCCTATAAGGATTTCGCTATATTTACAGTATGATTTTAGTTACTGGCGCCACAGGTTTGGTAGGGAGTCACCTTCTTGCCCAACTCTTACAATTAAACAAACCTATAAGAGCTATTTATAGGTCTCAAGAAAAAGTAATTTACGTAGAAAAATTACTCCTTTCGTGCTACCCTAATACTGCCTCACAATTAGAGCGAATTGAATGGGTTAATGCTACCCTAGAAAATATCCCACAACTATCTGATACCTTTCAAGGAATTGACGAAGTTTATCATTGTGCAGGATACATCTCTTATAATCCTTCTGAAAAGGAATATAAGAAGCTGAGAAAAGTGAATATTGAAGGTACCTCTAATATGGTGAATTTGGCTTTGTCACATTCCGTAAAGAAATTTTGTCATGTAAGTTCTATCGCAACTTTGGGGAGTGAGTTAAATAAAAAAATGGTTACTGAAGTTTCTCCTCGTAACAACGAAAAAAAATACGATAATTATTCAATTACAAAGTATGGGGCAGAAATGGAAGTTTGGCGAGCTTCTCAAGAAGGTTTAAATGTGGTTATTGTTAACCCGGGAATTATCATTGGAGAGGGATTTTGGAAAAGCGGCAGCGGATTATTATTCAGTAAAGTAAAAAAAGGGTTAAGCTATTACATTTCGTTAATAACAGGCTTTGTAGATGTAAAAGATGTTACTAAAGCTATGGTTAGCCTTATGACTTCTCATATTAAACAAGAACGCTTTATTTTGGTTGGAGAGAACTTATCTTTTAAGGTAATTCTTCAACAAATTGCTAAAGAGTTAAAGTGCCAAGCTCCTAAAAAACCAATAAAATCTTGGATGATCAGTCTAGGATGGATTTTTCAATCGATAGGAAGAAAGCTATTAGGAACTCCACAAGAAATCACTAAATTGTCTATAAAAGCAGCTTTTAATGAGACCTTTTATAAGACTACTAAGATTGAAGAAGCGGTAGACTTACAGTTTACCCCTTTAGAAAAAACCATTAAAAGAGTCTCTAAGTATTATATTGATACTAATAATTAGAGACTATCGACTGCTGTTGTTTTCTTAGCTTTGACTTTTTCCATTTCAGTTTTTTTATTAGCATACAAACTATCAACTAACTTCTTTTCAGCTTCAAGTATAGTTTTTACTTTTTCGTAAATGCTTTCATTTACTGAAAAATCTTCTGCATAATAATTACTGCTATTTGCTATTTGCAAGCTATCAACTTGATATTTTTCTAAAATCAAATCTTTAGCCTTTACATTTCTCATTTCGAACTGTTGGTCATTCTTCTGAATAACTGCATCTAATCGCTGAAGATCAACCAAAATATCAACCATCTTATCTTCAGGAATAAGATTATCTGGTTTTGGTGCTTTATTAACATTTTGACAAGCTCCTAAAATAACGACGAAAATGATGAGAAATTTGATTTTCATTACCTATCAAACATTAAGCGTTCTGCATTTTTAACCTCTAAAACTTTAAAGTTTTTATATACTAGTTTTCCATTCACAAATGTGTGGGTAATTCTAGATTTAAATGTGGTTTTTTCAAATGGAGACCAACCACATTTATATAAAATATTATCTTTTTGAACGGTCCATGGAGCATTTAAATCTACTAAAACTAAATCTGCTTTATACCCTTCTTTAATGTAACCTCTTTTTCCTATCTGAAATAGAATGGCAGGATTGTGACACATTTTTTCTACAATTTTAGGCAATGTGATTTTATCTTGATGATAAAATTCTAACATCGCAGGCAAAGCGTGTTGCACTAAGGGTCCGCCACTTGGTGCTTTGGTATATATCTGATCTTTTTCTTCCTTAGTATGAGGAGCGTGATCTGTTGCGATTACATCTAGTTTATCTTCTAGCAATGCTTTAAATAATGCTTTTTGATCTTTTTCCGTTTTAACGGCAGGATTCCATTTTATTCTCGTACCTTTTTGTTCATAATCTGAGTTATTGAACCATAGGTGATGAATACAAACTTCTGCTGTTATCTTTTTGTCTTTTAATGGTTTTTTTCCATCAAATAAACTTAATTCTTTTGCTGTACTTAAGTGAAACACATGTAATCGTGCTCCAGTTTTCTTTGCAAGTTTTACCGCTTTTGAAGACGATAAATAACAAGCTTCTTCGCTTCTAATTTTTGGATGATAAACCATAGGAATATCATCACCAAACTCTTCTTTATGTTTAGCTAAATTATCTTTTATCGTCTGTTCATCTTCACAGTGTACCGCGATAAGTACTGGAGAATGTTTAAAAATTTCCTCTAATGTTTTTTCATCATCTACCAACATGTTCCCCGTAGAAGATCCTAAAAACAACTTTAAAGCAGCCGTGTTTTTAGGATTAATTTTTTTTATCTCTTCAAGGTTATCATTAGTACCACCAAACATAAATGAATAGTTTGCAACAGAGCTTTCTTTTGCTGTGGCAAATTTCTCTTCCAACAGTTCTATCGTGGTGGTTTGCGGCTTGGTATTAGGCATTTCTATAAAAGAAGTAATTCCTCCTGCTACAGCAGCTCTTGAACCCGAAGCGATATCTTCTTTATGAGTTAATCCTGGTTCTCTAAAATGAACTTGATCATCTATTACCCCTGGCAATAAGTATTGCCCTTCTGCATCAATAACTTGAACATCATGAGATTTTACACTTATAATGTCTGCTACTTCTTTAATGATATCATCTTCAATGTAAACTTCTCCATCTCTAACGATGCCTTCATTTACAATCTTAGCATTTTTTATTAGTATCTTTTTCATACTTCTTTTCCAAATAGACTTTTAAACTTCATTTTTAATACACCAAAAACAGCTTCAGAGATAATATTGCTGCTCAGTTTTGATTCTCCACGAGTTCTGTCAGTAAAAATAACAGGTACCTCAACAATTTTAAAATTTAATAGGTAAGCTTTAAATTTCATTTCAATTTGAAAAGCATATCCCACAAATTGAATAGAATTAAGATTAATTTTTTCCAATACATTTCTTCGATAACACACAAACCCTGCCGTAGTATCTTGAATTGGCATTCTAGTAATAGCTTTTACATATTTAGAGGCCATGTAGCTCATCAAAACCCGTTTCATGGGCCAGTTAACTACATTTACACCTTTAACATATCGCGACCCAATAGCAACATCTGCTTTTTCCTTAACACAACTATTGTACAAACGAATTAAATCGTTTGGATTGTGAGAAAAATCGGCATCCATTTCAAAAATAAATTCGTAATCCTTTTGTAAAGCCCACTTGAACCCATGAATATAAGCTGTCCCTAAACCCGATTTATTTTTTCTAACTTCTAGAAAGAGTTTATTATCAAATTCTTTTTGTAATAATGAAACTAAAGAGGCTGTGCCGTCTGGTGAATTATCATCTACAACTAAAATATGAAAATCGTGCTTTTGTGAAAACACATTGCGAATAATACGCTCTATATTTTCAATTTCATTATATGTAGGTATAATTACTAAGCGCTGGGGCATTCTCTTTTTTTGGCAAATGTAACTATTTTTAACCTCAAAATTTTAGCAAATCCTAGCTATTTAATTTTTAACTTTGCTCAAAATTCTATACTTTGGAAGTGATTGTAAGAAATATGGAGCATAACAATTGGGTTACTTTAACCTTTTTATTTGTTTTAGTCTTAGTATTAGTTAGCAATCAATTATATCCTGAAAAATTTACCGATTTTAGAAATCTTTTCTTCTCGGGTAAGTATTTTACCTCACACCAAAAAAAACCATCGGTCTTTAATTTTTTTAGTTTTATTATTTACTTATCCCATAGTGTTATCCTTTCTTTAGGACTTTTCACCTTGTTTAAAGTAATCGGAATTTTAAATGTTGAATATAATTTCCTTTTTTTTCTTCAGATTTTTATTCTGTTAAATGTCCTTATCGGAATAAAATACCTTGTAGAAAAAATCATCGCTTCTATTTTTACGATAGATAAAGTGATCGATAATTATATTTTTTATAAGATTACCTATAAAAACTTACTGGCTTTCACCTTATTTCCCATCTTATTGATCTTTATATATAGCTGGACTCCAAGCCCTATAACCCTTATTATATCTACACTCTTATACCTTTTATTAAATTTATTTATTCTATTAAAATATTATTTAAAAAACCAAAAACTTGTTTTTAAGTATTCGTTTTATTTTATTTTGTACCTTTGCACCCTTGAAATAGCACCGTATATTATTTTATATAAAGTAATTACATAAAAGCTAAGTTTCAAAACTCTAAATTTGTACGCATATGAAAGTGAAAACAATTTTAATTTCTCAACCAGAGCCTAAGGTTGAAAATTCTCCATATTCTGAACTTGAAGAAAAACAAAAAGTAAAAATTGATTTCATACCATTTATTCACGTTGAAGGAGTTTCTTCAAAAAATGTAAGACAGCAAAAAATTGATTTAACTCAATACACAGCCATTATTCTTACAAGTAGAAATGCAGTAGATCATTTTTTCAGAATCGCAGAAGAAATGCGCTATAAAGTGCCCGATACTTTAAAATACTTCTGTTTGAGTGAAGCTGTTGCTTATTATCTACAAAAATATGTAGTTTACAGAAAAAGAAAAATTTATGTTGGTAAGAGAACTTTCGCAGAATTGTCTCCAACCATCAAAAAGTATAAAGGAGAAAAATTCTTACTCCCTTCTTCTGATATGTTGAAGCCAGATATCCCTAAAGAATTAAATAAATTAGGAGTAGATTGGACAAAAGGTATTTTTTATAGAACAGTAGTAAGTGATTTATCACACTTAGAAAAAGTGTTTTATGATATTGTTGTTTTCTTTAGTCCTAGCGGAATAAAATCTCTCTTTGAGAATTTCCCAGACTTTAAACAAAACAATACACGTATTGCTGTCTTTGGAAATTCTACCATAAAAGCTGCGAAAGAACACGGGTTAGTTGCTAATATTAAAGCACCTACCCCAGAAACCCCTTCTATGACTATGGCTTTAGAAAAGTACATAAAGGAGCAAAACAAGAAGTAGTTTACCAAATATCAAGTTAAAAATATAGCCTAGTTGATATCAACTAGGCTATATTTTTTTATCAAAAAAAAATCCGGTTGAATTTTTCAACCGGATTTTTAATATTTCTAAAAGAAAAACCTAAACAATAGGTCCGCCTTTTAATATTTCTTCACTTGCATTATCTTCAAACATCTTAAAATTGTTTTTAAAGAATAATGCTAATTCATTTGCTTTCACATCGTATGCTTCTTTATCTTTCCAAGTTTCTCTTGGGTTTAAAACTTCAGAAGGAACGTTTAAGCACTCTTTTGGCATTTCTAATCCGAAAATTGGATGCGTTATATAATCTACCTTATCTAATTTACCTTCTAAAGCAGAAGAAATCATTTCTCTTGTGTATTTTAACTTCATACGAGAACCAACTCCGTAAGGACCTCCAGTCCATCCTGTGTTAACCAACCATACGTTTACACCTGCATCTTGCATTTTTTTACTTAACATTTCTGCATAGCGTGTTGGGTGTAATGGCATGAATGGCGCTCCAAAACAAGCAGAGAAACTTGGTACTGGCTCGGTAATTCCTGCCTCTGTTCCTGCTACTTTTGCTGTATAACCACTAATAAAGTGGTAAGCAGCTTGACCCGGCGTTAGCTTACTAATTGGAGGTAATACCCCAAAAGCATCTGCCGTTAAAAAGAAAATATTCTTTGGATTTTCTCCTACAGAAGGCTGCTGAATATTGTTAATATGGTATATAGGGTAACTTACTCTCGTGTTTTGTGTAATTGAAACATCTTCAAAATCTACACCTCCCTTATCATCAATAATGACATTTTCTAGAATGGCTCCCGGTTTGATCGCATTAAAGATATCTGGTTCATTCTCTTTAGAAAGGTTAATTACTTTTGCATAACAACCACCTTCAAAATTAAACACCTTATTATCTTTCGTCCATCCGTGTTCATCATCTCCAATTAATTTTCTTTCTGGATCTGCAGATAAAGTTGTTTTTCCTGTTCCTGAAAGACCAAAGAAAATTGCTGTATCACCATCATCTCCCACATTAGCAGAACAGTGCATTGACAATGTATTTTTAAATACAGGTAAGATAAAGTTTAAAGCAGAGAAAATACCTTTTTTAATTTCCCCAGTATAACCAGTTCCACCAATTAAAGCTATTTTCTTAGAGAAATTTAAGATTGCAAAATTATGCTGTCTTGTTCCATCAACCTCTGGATCTGCCATAAAGCCTGGAGCATTTACAACCGTCCACTCTGGAGTAAAGTCTTTCAATTCTTCTTCCGTAGGTCTCAAAAACATATTGTGAGCAAACATATTACTCCAAGGGTACTCATTAATTACACGAATATTTAATTGATATTCTTCATCCGCGCAAGCGTAAGCATCTCTTACGTATAACTCTTTCCCTGAAAGGTACTCGGTTACTTTATCATATAGCTGATCAAATTTTTCTGGATCGAAAGGAATATTTACATCCCCCCACCATATTTCATCTTTAGTCACTTCATCTTTTACAATAAAACGGTCTTTAGGAGATCTTCCTGTAAACTCTCCTGTATTGACTGCCAAAGCACCTGAACTTACTTCAACGCCCTGTCCTTTTTCTACTGTGATTTTGTGAAGCTCTTCTGAAGATAGTTGATAGTGAGCCTTAGTATCTTTTATTCCGTAGTTTTCTAATGAAAACGCTTTCGTGGTTTTATTATTTTCCACCATAAAATTGATTTGTTGTGTTCTTTAGAACAAAAATATAAATAATACCAAACAAATATAGGATTACTTAGTTTTTTTATTTCTTTTTCATTTTCAGCACGTTAAAAAACAACACTAACCAACTAGAAATTAAAAATATGCCCCCAACAGGAGTTAACCAGGCAATGGTTTTAAAATCGAAAACAGAAAGAATGTTGGTAGCTAAACCATAAATTGATCCCGAAAATAAAATCACACCTATAAGAATTAAGTAAAATATAGTGTTTTTACTTTTTTCGCTTAACGCCGAAATACTTCCGCAAAGGATCGCTAATAGCGTATGATAAAACTGATACCTAATTCCCACCTCAAAAGTACTCAATTCACTCACAGATAAAACCTTCTCTAATCCATGACTTGCAAAAGCGCCAAGAATTACTGCCAAAAATCCACTTACACTCCCTAAAATTAACAACTTTCTATGCATCTATTATTTTTTTTACCGGTAATTAATTAATTACTTTGAAGAATAACTGCAAATTTAAACAACTATTTAAGATGCGAAACATATTAATTATTGGAGCAGGAAAATCTACCTCTTCCCTCATTAAATATTTAAAAGAAAAATCTACTTCAGAAAAACTCTTCTTAACTATTGGAGATTTATCTATAGAAAATGCTCAAAAATTTGCTGGAGATCATGAAAACACCAAAGCAATTTCTCTAGATATTTTTAAGGAAGAAGAACGTAAAGAAGCTATTAAAAATGCAGATATTGTTATTTCAATGCTTCCCGCAAGATTCCATATAGAAGTCGCTAAAGATTGTGTAGAATTTGGGAAAAATATGGTTACCGCTTCTTACGTAAGCAAAGAAATGGAAGCTCTAGATGAAGCTGTAAAAGATAAGGGTTTAGTGTTTATGAATGAGATTGGTGTCGATCCAGGCATTGATCATATGAGTGCCATGCAGGTAATTGATAAAATTAGAGAGAATGGCGGCAAGCTATTGCTTTTTGAATCTTTTACTGGCGGTTTAGTAGCTCCAGAGAGCGATACCAATTTATGGAACTATAAGTTTACTTGGAATCCTAGAAATGTTGTAGTAGCGGGTCAAGGTGGTGCTGCAGAATTTATGCAAGAAGGACAGTATAAATATATTCCCTATCACCGACTTTTTAGAAGAACCGAATTTTTGGAAGTTGAAGGTTACGGAAAATTTGAAGGACTTGCCAACAGAAACTCTCTTGCTTACCAAAGCGTTTATGGCTTAGACAGTATAAAAACTTTATATAGAGGAACTCTACGAAGAGTAGGCTTTAGTAAAGCATGGAATATGTTTGTTCAATTAGGAATGACCGATGACACTTACTTTATGCAAAACTCAGAAAATATGAGTTATAGAGAGTTTGTAAACTCATTTCTCCCTTACTCCCCAACAGATTCTGTAGAGCTTAAAATGCGTTATTCCCTTAAAATAGATCAAGATGATTTGATGTGGGAAAAACTTTTGGAACTTGATATTTTCAACACCGAGAAAAAGATAGGAATTAAAGATGCAACACCTGCCCAAGCGCTCCAAAAAATTCTTGAAGACAAATGGACCTTAGCGGAAGATGATAAAGACATGATTGTAATGTATCATAAATTTGGATATGAACTTAACGGAAAGAAAAAACAGATCGACTCTACCATGGTTCATATTGGTGAAGACCAAACTTATACTGCAATGGCGAAAACTGTAGGTTTACCTGTAGCAATTGCAACTGTTAAGATCTTAAACAAAGAAATTACTACTCCTGGAGTTTTAAGACCAATTAGCAAAGAAGTTTACGAGCCTATTTTAGCAGAATTAGCTGAAAATGGAATTGAATTTACTGAAAAAGAAGTGGAGTATTTAGGCTATAACAAAGATAATATTGTGGGATAAGCTTTATTAAATTTTTATAAAAAAAACCTGCTATAATTTAGCAGGTTTTTTTGTGGAGAATATCGGAGTCGAACCGATGACCTTTTGGCTGCCAGCCAAACGCTCTAGCCAACTGAGCTAATCCCCCAATGGAGTGGCTAATGTAAAACATTTATCCAAAATCCTGAGCCATTTTAGTTAAATCTTTAGTACTCGTTGAAATCACCTGTAAAGTGTCTCCGTATTTCAATTCTGTGGATCCAGATGGAACAAAATATTTCGCTTTTCTAATGATCATTACCACCAAACTATCTTTTGGCAGATCTAATTCGTGAATCTTTTTACCAATAACTTTACTGTTAGAAGAGATATAAATTTCGGCACTTTCAGTTTTTGAATCTTCAGAAAACTCAAATGCTCTTGCCTTCTTTAAAGTTTTCACCTCATTATCTTGCACACCAAGCCATTGAGCCATTTTGTTGATGGTAGTTCCTTGCAACATAATAGAAACCAAGGTGACTAAAAATACGATATTGAAGATTAAATCGGCTTTTTCTAATCCCATTACCATCGGGAAAGTTGCAAAAACAATAGGCACCGCTCCTCGTAATCCCACCCAAGAGATAAATAGTTTACTCCTTATATTTAATTTAAAAAAAGCTAGGCTTATAAAAACACTTAAGGGACGAGCTACAAATATGAGAAACAAGGCAATCGCTAAACCAATAGGAAGAATATCAATTACTCTAGAAGGAAATACCAACAATCCTAAAGTTAAGAATAGTATAATCTGCATTAACCAAGCAAAACCGTCAAAAAACTGACGTAAAGCATACTTTTTAACCAATTCGCTATTCGCTAACAAAACCGAAGATACATATACGGCTAGGAAACCATTACCGTGAATCACTTCCGTAAAGGAATAAATAATAAAACTTAAGGCTAAACCTAAAACTGGGTATAAGCCTTCAAAATCTAAAGCGATTTTATTAATAAGCCACTTACTTCCTTTCCCTAAAAAATATCCAGAAACTCCACCTATGGCAAGCTGTAAAACCAAATCTAAAACAGAAGAGGTTAAAGAAAATTCTTGAGCTACGACCATCCCCGTAAATAAGGTGGTAAGAAAGTAAGCCATTGGGTCGTTACTTCCACTTTCTAACTCGAGCATGGGTCTAATCCCATACTTTAAATTGATATTGTTAGATCTCAAAATAGAAAATACCGCAGCAGCATCTGTAGAAGATACAATAGCGCCAAGTAAAAATGCTTCAATAAGTGTAAAATCTAATAAGTAATACGTAAAACCTCCCACGGCTCCTGCGGTTATAAAAACACCGAGTGTAGATAGCAAAAATCCTTTTGCGGCCACAGGTTTTACAGCTTTCCAACGAGTATCCAACCCTCCTGAAAACAAGATGACATTAAGGGCAATTATTCCTATAAACTGTGCAAAACTAGGACTATCAAAATTAATTCCTAAGATTCCTTCAGATCCTGCCAGCATCCCAACGGAAAGGAATAAAATTAAGGTTGGCACTCCAAATTTATAAGAAGTTTTACCTGCCAAAATACTCATAAGCAACAACAACGAACCTACAAGAATAAGATATTGAGATTCCATCTAATTGTTTTTAATAAATTGAATACTTTTATTTACTATTTGTTTCAAACTCGCACTCATTTCATCTTTTCCCCAAGGGTGTTGGGTATCAAAAACGTGATTACTTTCTTCTAATAAAAACATTTTTGCTTTCGGATTCCACTCTTGTAGTTGTTCGGCTTCCTTTACCTTTACGGAAGTATCTCCTTTGGCATGAATTATAAGTTGCGGAATTTTTAAATTTCGTGCCGCTTTAGAAATGTCTAAATCTTCTTTATGTTCTATAAAATCTTCATAAAACTGAATATTATGGGGCATATGTTGCTTAGTTCTTCCATTTTCCACATAATAGACCTTATCCTTTTGCCATTGGGTTAATTTTTCTCCCGAGGGAAATCGAGAAGCAAAATCACTAACTCCTGCCCAGGTGGTGACCGTACTTACTTTTTTTTCTTGGTTGGCTTTTAATAAAACAATTCCGCCACCTCTACTGTGACCTATTAAATGTATTTTCTGAGTATTAATATTTGCAGCAAATCGATTATCGTTGAGCAACCAATCTATCACACACTGTAAATCGTACAGCTGTTTGGTATAATTATCTTGTGCAAAAGCTTCTAGATTTGGAAAATCTATTGGTAGCTCAGGTGTACCTCCATTATGAGAAAAATTAAATTTAACAAAGAAAAAATGGTTTTCAGCAAAATGTTCGGCTACTAAATTCCAAGCTCCCCAATCTTTAAATCCTTTATAACCATGGCAAAAAACAACGACAGGTTTTGGAGATTGATTGGGTTTAAAAAATGCATCAATGACAATTGGTAAACCATTACTTCCTTTTAGTTTAAAATTCTTTTCTCTTATCATACTTCTTTTTCTTTAAACGGAATTTCAGGATTGAGAATTTCGAGAATTAAATTCTGTAATACTTCATCAAACTGAATCATCATTTCATTACTAATTAAGGTCTCTTTCCCTTGTTTTAATTCCAAAAAACCTGATTTTAAATTTTTAAAAGAAATAATTCCGCCTTGAGCTTTATCATAATCTTCGTCCTTTAAAATCATTTTCGCATAACATAAAACTTGAAATGCTTTACTGAATTTATAATCGGTTCCCAGCAAATCCCAATCTTTGATGGTAACATCTTTTGCTTCTACTTTTCCTGTTTTGTAATCTATAATTCTTTTAATTCCGTCAAGGGAATCTAGGCGATCTACTTTTCCTTTGATAAAAACGGGAGTTTGCAGCTGCGGAATCTCTACTTGTATTTTCTCTTCGGCTTCTAAACTAATAATCTGAACCGAATGTTGTGTTAATTCATTTTTCTGAAACTGAAAAAAATTATGTAAATAACGTTTAGCCACCTCATGAATCAATAGGTTTTTACCCTTGTGAATTGGAGCATTCTTATATACTTTTTTAAATTGTTTCAAAACCTCATCATCACTGGTTTTAACAAGTTTCTCCACATCTTCTTTACAGATCTCTTTCCCAACAAATGGAAGAAACATCTGCTCAAGGCTATCGTGTATAATCGTTCCCAACGTATTTGCAGCAACAGTTTCTTCTACCTCTTGCTCCTCTTTTATCCCCAATACATAACGCTTGTAAAAATCTAAAGGATTTCGAATATAGGTAGTCAAAGCAGAGGGTGAAAACCCATAAGCGGCTTGTTTTTCTAGCTTTTTAATTACCGCAGGAGTTTTTTCTATTTCTAAAAGTTGGCTCGATAAAGAAGGCACTTTAGGGTTAACAAAAGTGGATTCTAATTTCTTCTCGACCTCTAACTGGGTAATAAACCTACTTTTTTCTCCGGCATTAAGTCCGTCTTGCTCGGTGTTATATAAAATATGAATATTCTCAGCACGTTGCATTAATCGGTAAAAGTGATAAGTATATACTGCATCTTTTTCTTTGTAGGTAGGCAAACCATATTCTTTTTTGAGATCATAAGGAATAAACGAATTACTGCTTTTTCCTGCAGGTAAAACACCTTCGTTAACCGATGTAAGAATCACATTTTTGTAATCAATTACCCTTGTTTCTAACATTCCCATAAGCTGTAAACCGTCAAAAGGAGAACCTGCAAAATCTAAAGATTTGGTCGTTAAACTATCTCTATAAATTTTATACAACACCTTAATATGATCTACAGTACTTTGCTCTTCTAAAATATTCTTTAACTGAACAAATAGCGCATTAAAATGAAATAAATACTCGGTTTCTAAAGCATAGTTATCAACCTCTTTTCCTCGCAAGACTTGAATAATATTCAGCATGGCTTGGATAAAACTTTTGGTGGATTGATGTAATTGAAAAGCTTGATTTAAAAATTCGCTAAATGCGGAATTCTCTACCGATTTAATTTTATCTAAACTAATAAAGACCAGATTGGAGACAATGATTTCTTTTTGCAGCTGCTCGCTTTCTAATGCAAATATTTGCAACACAAATGGATGTTTTAAAACTTCTAAAACCCATTTGAAATAAAGCTGATCCTCTTCTCGTTCTTGTATTTTAAATAAACTCTCAAATAAGGAAGCTAAAGGAGTATCTCCCAAAGGCAATCCCATCGTAATATTTATCTTCTCTACATTCTCTGGTAAAGAATTAAGTAAAACAGGTAATAAACTTTCGTCATTAAGCACGACTGCCGTTTGCTTGATTTCTTCTGCTGGAAGGTCTTTTAAAATTTGTGCTATATATTTTGCTTGTCCTATATTTTTTGGAATTCCTGTAAGCTGGATATTTTTAGGCTGCTCATAATTTCTCGGTAAATCTTTTAAAGGGTTCTCTTTAAAGTAGTCCCATTTTTTCACATAATTACGAACAAACAAAGAAGCTTCGTGATTAGGGTTCTGATAAAAAACCTCATCGAGGTCCCAAAATATTTTTCCTCGATTTTGTTTTAGTATATACTGAATTAATTTCTGCTCGGCTGTATTTAAAGCATTAAAACCAATAAAAATATAGTCTTGTGTATTTTCTTCTAAATATGAAACAATCTTCTCTGAAGCTTCTCTATACATTAAACCTTGGTACGCCTTCCCATCTTTAATAATGCGGTGAGTGAAGTTTTTATAAAGTTCGGGTAGCTGCTTCCAAAACCATAAATAATTTTTTACTAAATCGGTTTGATTTTCACTTTTAGACCAGTGATTAATGTCTTGTATTCTAGAGAGATAATTAAAAAAATGGTCGGCATCTATTAAATACCTATCGATTTCATTAAAATCGTAAATTAAGGTCTGTGCCCAAGCATAAAAACTATCAAAAGATTCTTGATGTTCTTTGTCTATAGTTTGCACATAAGTTTGATAAAGCTCAAATATACTCCCTGTATTATCTAAGGGAATAAGCTGAGTAACTTGCGCAATAAAATCTTCGGTGCTCAAAACCTCTGGCATAAAAATAGTTGTATGCACTTTACTCTTAATCTTTTCTTTTAAAAAACTTCCTGCTCTTTTACTCGGCAAGATAAACGTGGTTTTTTCAAAATTAAAATCGGGATTAGACAGTAAGGTATCTAAGGTTTCTTCTATAAAAGTCTTCATAGCCTAAAAATAAAAAAACGCCTCTAAGTAGAGGCGTTTTCAAGTATAATTTATTAATTTTTTAATCTATATTTCTTTTACAGATTTAATCTCTGCCTAGAAAGATCCCGATAAAATAAAGTAAGGTAGCTAGAGAACCAATTGCTGCAACAACATATGTTCTTGCTGCCCACTTTAAAGCATCTTTAGAACCTTCGTACTCTTGCGGGGTTACAATGTTTTCGGATTTAAGCCAGGCTAAAGCTCTGTTACTCGCATCATATTCCACCGGAAGGGTAATAAAACTAAACAAAGTTCCCATCCCAAACATAATAATTCCTGCCAACAGCACCATTTGTCCTACTCCACCAGCGACCATCATCATTAAGATAATTCCTCCCATAATCACAAACTGACTATATTTAGAAGCTACACTTACAACAGGAACTAAAGTACTTCTCATTTTTAACCATCCATAAGCTTGTGCATGTTGTACCGCATGACCACATTCGTGCGCTGCTACAGCCGCTGCAGCTGCATTACGTTGCGCATAAACCGATTCACTCAAATTCACAGTCTTCTTTTGAGGATGATAATGATCTGTCAATTGTCCTGGAGTTGAAATGACTTTTACATCGTAAATCCCATTATCTTCTAACATTTTACGAGCAATTTCTGCTCCGCTCATTCCATTTTGCAAATGTACTTTTGAGTACTGCTTAAATTTAGATTTAAGCTTGTGACTTACGTACCAACTTACTAGCATAATTGCGCCAATAAGAATATAATATCCCATCATAATTTTTTATTTTTTTAAAACTCTAATATAGTCTTTTTAAAAGCAAAAACCCCGCCAAAGAAGCGAGGTTATTTTTTGCTGTTATTTTGTCATTCTACCCTACAATATTCACAATTTTACCAGGAACAATTATTACCTTTTTAGGGGTTCTACCGTCCAATTGTTTTTGTGTTCTTTCATCTTCCATCACTGCTTTTTCTATCTCGTCTTTAGACAGGTCTAAAGATAGATCTAGTGTAAAACGCATTTTTCCGTTAAAGGACACCGGGTAGGTTTTGGTGCTTTCCACTAAGAATTTTTCTTCGAATTGAGGATAGCTAGCAGTTGCGATACTTTCTTTATTCCCCATCAAACTCCATAATTCTTCTGCAATATGCGGCGCATAAGGCGAAATTAAAACCGCTAAAGGCTCTAACACTTCTCTACTGGTACATTTTTGAGCAGCCAGCTCGTTCACACAAATCATAAACGTAGAGACTGAAGTATTAAAACTAAACTCCTCAATATCTTCGGTTACCTTTTTAATGGTTTTATGAAAGGTTTTTAAACTCTCTGGACTCGCTTTTTCATCGCTTACCAAAAACTCTTCGCCATTTTGGTACAACTTCCACAGTTTCTTTAAGAAATTATGCACTCCTGTAATTCCTGCGGTGTTCCAAGGTTTCGCTTGCTCTAACGGACCTAAAAACATCTCGTACATACGTAAAGTATCGGCTCCGTACTCCTTACAAATATCATCAGGATTCACGACGTTGTATTTAGACTTCGACATCTTTTCTACGTCGCGTCCTACAATATACTTTCCGTTTTCTTCGGTAATAAACTCAGCGTCTTTATATTCTTCTCGCCAACTTTTAAAACCTTCAATATTTAACTCGTTTGATGTATTTACTAAAGAAACATCTACATGAATAGGATTAAAATTAAAACTCAAGTTACTAACTTCTATGGCATTTAAATATTCATTTTTTAAAATATATTCTTTAATTAAGTTAGTATTATCAACTTCAGGAGAACCTACTATTAAAGTAGGGATCTCATCAGTTTTTTTTAGTATTTCCAAAAGCAATTCGTTTATATTATCTCCCCAACCAGAAGCTTCATAACTGATGCGATAAACAAATGCACTCTCTCCCAAGATCATTCCTTGGTTGATGAGTTTTTTAAAGGGTTCATCTACAGGAACGAGGTTACGGTCTTTTAAGAACTTTGTCCAAAAACGTGCGTAAAGTAAGTGGCCTGTTGCGTGTTCACTACCTCCAATATATAAATCTACATTTTGCCAGTATTGCATCGCTTCCGCGGAAGCGAAAACCTCATCTCGCTTTTGATCTTCCATATATCTAAAGAAATACCAAGAACTTCCTGCCCAACCTGGCATCGTATTTAGCTCTAACGGAAACACCTTTTCATTATCCACCAGATTATTTTTTACCACCTCGTTTTTTGTAGCATCCCAAGCCCAAACATCGGCGCGACCTAATGGCGGCTCTCCTTCTTGGGTCGGTAAGTATTTCTCTACTTCGGGCAAACGGATAGGTAAATGCTCGGCTTCAATCATTTGTGGCATTCCGTTGACATAATACACCGGGAAAGGTTCTCCCCAATAACGCTGACGGCTAAATACCGCATCACGAAGTCGGTAATTGGTTTTCCCTTCACCTTGTCCCAATTTCTCTAGTTCGTAGATCGCCGTTTTTAATGCTTTTTTATAGGTTAGACCATTTAGAAAATCTGAATTAGCAATCACAGTTCCGTCTTTACCGGCATGTGCTTCTTCAGAAATATCTACGTCTTTAAAAATATTTTTGATAGGAATATCAAAATGTTTCGCAAAGTCATAATCACGTTGATCGCCACAAGGTACCGCCATAACAGCTCCTGTACCATAACCAGCTAATACGTAATCTCCAATCCAAACAGGGACAGATTCTTTGGTAAATGGATGTTCTGCATAAGCTCCTGTAAATACTCCCGATATGGTTTTTACATCGGCCATTCGCTCTCGCTCGCTACGTTTTGCAGTTGCTTGAATGTAATTTTCTACGGCTTCTTTTTGCGCTGGTGTCGTAATTTTTGAGACCAACTCATGTTCTGGAGCTAGAGTCATAAAAGTTACACCAAAAATAGTATCGGGACGAGTGGTGAAGACCTCAATAGTGTCTTCGTGATCTTGCACGTTAAACGTAACCGATGCTCCCACCGATTTCCCTATCCAATTACGCTGTGTTTCCTTAAGACTTTCTGTCCAATCGATATCTTCTAAACCTTGCAGTAATCTTTCCGCGTAAGCAGAAATACGCATACTCCATTGTTTCATTTTCTTTCTTACCACAGGATGCCCACCACGTTCTGATACGCCATTTACAATCTCATCATTAGCTAAAACGGTTCCTAACTCGGGACACCAATTAACTTCGGTTTCGGCGAGGTAAGTTAATCTATATTGCAATAAAATTTCTTGTTGTTCCTTATGGGAAAAAGATGACCACGCTGCTGCGGAAAAATCTTTTACCTCATCATCACACACCGCGTTCACTTTTTCATTTCCTTCCGCTAAGAAAATTTCAATAAGCTCAGAAATAGGTCTAGCTTTAGCCGCCTCATTATCATACCAACTTTCAAACAACTGAATGAAAATCCACTGCGTCCATTTATAATAATTAGGATCGCTCGTTCTCACCTCTCGGCTCCAATCGAATGAAAAACCAATTTTATCGAGTTGATTGCGGTAACCTGCAATTTTGTTTCCTGCTTTATCTACACCGCCTTCAATATTCACCTGAGTGGTATCTGCAGGATGTTGACCGGTTTGTATCGCATATTGCTCTGCTGGTAAACCAAAAGAATCATACCCTTGTGGGTGCAATACATTAAAACCTTGATGGCGTTTATATCTTGCTACAATATCACTGGCAATATAACCTAACGGATGCCCTACATGGAGCCCAGCACCAGAGGGATAAGGAAACATATCTAAACCATAAAACTTAGGTTTTTCACTGTTGTTAGATGCTTTAAAAGTTTGGTTTTCTTCCCAATATTTCTGCCATTTGGCTTCGATCTCATTAAAATTGTAGCTCATTTTATCTATTTATCGTCGTTACGAATCATCAAAATTAAGTCGCAAAAGTACTATTAATGTACGAAAGTGAAAAGTTTGAACGTTTTAAAGAATAGAGTTTCAATTACTTTCTTATTTTTACAAAAAAACAACTGGTTAATTTATGAGTTCTTCTTTTGAAAGATATCAAAAAAGACGTTTAATTTCGTCTTATTTTTCTGTTGTCATTAGCATCTCCTTAGTACTTTTTTTACTGGGATTGCTAGGCTTATTAGTATTGAATACAAAAAAAGTAGCCGATCATTTTAAAGAACAAATCGCTTTAACGGTTTATTTAAAAGACACTGCGAAAGAAGTAGAAATTAATCAACTTGAAAAAAGTTTGGCTTTAGCCGAATTTACTAAATCTACCAATTTCGTATCCAAAGAAGATGCTGCAAAAGCGCATAGTGAAGAAATTGGAGAAAATTTTATGGATTTCCTTGGATACAATCCGTTACAAAATTCGATTGATGTCTATTTTAACGCCGATTATGTTTCTGAAACCCAAATCGCAGAAATATCTCGTGACCTAGGCGAAAAAGATTTTGTAGATGAAGTGGTTTATGACAAACCCCTTATCGCTTTATTAAACGATAACGTAAAAAGAATTAGTTTTTGGATTCTAGTAGTTAGTGGCTTATTTACTTTTATTGCGGTGTTGTTGATCAACAGTTCTATTCGTCTTTCCGTTTATTCTAAACGATTTACGATAAAAACCATGCAAATGGTAGGTGCAACAAAAGGATTTATACGCCGACCTTTTATTTGGAAAAGCATTAAACTTGGTTTAGTAGGTGCCGTTGTCGCTTTAATAGGGATGGCAGCAGTTCTATATTATATTGATAAAGGTTTCCCTGAATTAAACTTACTTAAAGATGAAATGATTCTAGGAGCTTTATTCTTGGCAGTTTTTTTACTGGGAATTCTTATCTCTTGGTTCAGCACCTTCTTTGCTACACAACGCTTCTTAAACTTAAAGACAGACGAACTTTATTATTAATTTATTTTCGAGAAGTTTTCATTACTTTTGAAACCTTAATTAGAATGTTATGGGAGAGCAAAAAAGACGAGAAGTTAAAGAAGAAAAAACCCAACCTTATTTTATTTTTGAAAAGAAAAATTACGTGATGATGGCCATTGGCTTAGGCGTAATCGCTTTAGGTTTTATACTCATGGCAGGCGGTGGTAGCGATGACCCCGAAGTTTTTAATCCCGAAATTTTTAGCTGGCGAAGAATTCGTTTAGCTCCTATGCTCGTTTTACTAGGTTTTGGTATAGAAGTTTATGCTATACTCTTAAACCCTAATAAAAAATAATGGAAGTACTTGATGCTTTAATCCTTGGTGTTATTCAAGGTTTAACCGAATTTCTTCCAGTTTCTTCTAGCGGTCATTTAGAATTAGGAAAAGCCATTTTAGGCGACAACAGTATTCCCGAAGAATCTATGCTTTTTACGGTAGTCATGCATTTTGCAACCGCATTAAGTACCATTGTAGTCTTCCGTAAAGATATTTTAGAAATACTAAAAGGCTTATTTCAGTTGAAATGGAATGAAGAAACAAAGTTTTCTCTAAAAATTATTATTTCTATGCTGCCTGCAGCAATTATTGGAGTTCTTTTTGAAGAAGAATTAGAACAGCTTTTTGGCGGAAGTGTTATGCTTGTAGGTTTTATGCTTATTATCACGGCTCTTTTGCTTTGGCTAGCCGATAAAGCTAAAAACACCGAAAAACCTGTAAGTTACTCCAATGCCTTCGTCATTGGAGTTTCTCAAGCCATAGCCATGCTTCCTGGTATTTCTAGAAGTGGTGCTACCATTTCTACATCGGTTCTCTTAGGAAACGACAAAACTAAAGCTGCAAGGTTTTCATTTTTAATGGTTGTTCCTTTAATTTTAGGGAAAATTGCCAAAGATCTTCTTAGCGGAGATTTAACTTTTACCACAGATAACGTCGCGAGTTTAGGCGTAGGTTTTATCGCTGCATTTGTAGCAGGATTAATTGCCTGTACCTGGATGATTGCTTTGGTTAAAAAAAGTAAATTGAGTTACTTTGCCATTTATTGTTTAATTGTGGGAATTATTGCAATTGCCGTAAGCTATATGAATGGTTAATTTTACTGCTGAAGATTTTAAAAACGGACAAATTTTACTTTTTGATAAACCTCTAGAATGGACTTCCTTTCAATTGGTTAATAAAGTGCGTTGGCTCATTCGCTCTCACTGCGGAATTAAGAAAATAAAAGTAGGACACGCTGGGACTTTAGATCCGTTAGCAACGGGACTTTTAATCATCTGTACAGGAAAATTTACCAAACGCATACAAGAATTACAAGGACAAGAAAAAGAATATACAGGCACATTTACCCTAGGAGCCACCACTCCTTCTTACGATCTAGAAACCGAAGTTGATAATACCTTTCCTATAGATCATCTTAACGAAGAGGTTTTAAATAATGCTATTCCCCAATTTTTAGGAGAAATTGAACAATACCCTCCCGTATTTTCAGCATTGAAGAAAGACGGTAAAAGGCTGTATGAATATGCCAGAAAAGGAGAAGAAGTAAAAATAGATTCTAGAAAAGTAAGTATTTCTTCATTTACGCTTACGCGGATAAATTTACCAGAAGTAGATTTTCAAGTGAGATGTAGCAAAGGTACTTACATTAGAAGCCTAGCGCACGATTTTGGAAAAGCTGTAGAAAGTGGCGCACATCTTTCGGCTTTACGAAGAACAAAAATTGGAGATTTTAATGTCAATGATTCCTATGATCTAGATAGATTCATAGCTACACTTCCACCAAAATCTCCGAGGGAGTAAATCTTACTTAGCTTAATAAAGCTTGTAAATCTTCTATAGTAGTTTGTCCTTTATCTTGATTATACCAACGCTGTAAATCTTCTTTAAAACTAGCGTCTAATTGACCAAATTCTTGCTTATAATCTGCAGTAAGTTTTGCCGCTGTTGAAGGTCTCGGCCCCCAAGTTTCTATTACTTCTAAATTTTCCTCTTTAAGCATGATTAATTTAGGAATTGATTTTGCCCCATTGGTCAAAAATTGATTGATCAAATCGTCTTCACTATCTCGTAAAACAATTTTCAATTCTATATGGGGGTTTAATTCCACTAAAGCGTTAAGAACAGGTAAGCCGTGTGCAGCATCTCCACACCAACCTTCAGAAACTACTAACCAAACCATCTTTTGATCGTAGTTTTTAAAAAATGCTTCAGCTTCATCAGTGATTTTTAAAGTTTTCTCCCAACGCTTCATTCGGCGTTGATTAAGTTTAGAATATTCAACTAGACTTTCTTCTTGAATTGCTGCTGTAGATTTATTCTCGGCCAACAAATCGTTCATTAAGGTTTTATATTCTGTATAAGACATTGCATTATCTAATGCTTCTTCTATCGTCTTTTTTAAAGATAATGTTTTCATTAGGTTAATTTTTATGTAGGTCGTAGTTTGCTACCTATAACTTACTAAATTAGAATAAATTTTTAAACTATGAAGAAGAAAAGGTGTGGTTGGTGTGAAGGAGATGAACTATATGAGGCCTATCACGATCAAGAATGGGGAGTACCTATTTTTGATGATAAAACCCTATTTGAGTTTCTTTTATTAGAAACATTTCAGGCTGGATTAAGCTGGATTACCATTTTAAAAAAACGAGAAAATTTCCGTAAAGCATTTAACGATTTTCAGTATAAAAAAATTGCAAAATATTCTGAAAAAAAGATTGAAGAATTACTACAAAACCCAGGGATAATAAGAAACAAGCTTAAGGTTAGATCTGCCGTGACCAACGCACAAGCGTTTATAAATATACAAGAAGAGTTTGGTAGTTTTAGTAAATATATTTGGGGGTTCGTAGATCATCAACCTCTTCAAAATAAAGTTGAAAATTACAGAGAAGCTCCAGCTAACACTCCGTTAAGTGATCTACTAAGTAAAGACTTAAAAAAACGAGGTTTTAAGTTTGTAGGATCTACCGTAGTTTATGCTCATATGCAGGCTACGGGTATGGTAAATGATCATGAAGTTTCTTGTTTTAGATATAAAGAAATCTCTCAATATTAAGTTTTAGTTATGAAAAAGTTATGTTTTTTTCTGTTTATAATCTTTAGTTTGAGTACTATTGCACAATCAAAAAAAGAAGAAGTTGAACAACGTATCTCTAGGGAGAAAATGCCTCTAGGAGCTCTTCAAATTTTAGATCTTTTTAAAGATAAAAAATTTAAAAAGCAGCATTATTTTTTTGAAAAAGACGGAAATAAAGAGAGTTTCGAAGCAAAATTTATTTATAATAAAAGTGCTTATAGTGTAGAATTCTCCCCTAAAGGTAAACTTGAGGACGTTGAAGTTGTTATAAAAAAACAACAAATTGCTCCAAAACCTTTAGATAAAATAGAATCTTTTTTAAAAGATAATTTCGATGCGTTTAAAATAGTTAAAGTACAAAAGCAGTTTAAAAACGGGATAGCGAAAGTGGTATTTGAAAAGTCACTTTTACCTACAAATCATCCCGATAATTTTGAACTCATTGTACAAACAAGGCTAAAGGAAAGCTATTATAAATATGAATTTTTGTTTGATGCTAACGGAGATTATAAAGAGAAACGAAAAGTGGTTAAAAATCAATTTGATTACCTCATTTTCTAAATTCCTATTTTCTGTTTTTTTCTTATTCATTTCTTACACTGGTTATTCACAAACCAACTTTACTGGCTATATTAATCCAGAGATATCCATAAATATTTCTAATGAAAGTCCTTGGTCTCATTCTTTTGGTATAGCCAATAGAGACATAGTTTATACAGATTATGAAAATGTAAATGATTTTAACAAAGAACTAGACTTTCAATATAAGTTTTTAGAGCTTAATCATTATACTAGTAGACAAATAGGCTTTCATAGTAAGGTTAGTGCCGGTATTCGTTACCGATTTGAAGATGGAAAGAATGAAACCCGTATTATAGAACAATATGCTTATTCAAAAAAAATAGGTAGAATTAAAATTGCTCACCGCCTAAGACTGGCTCAACGTTATAGAGAAATTACAACGTTTAGGACTCGATACAGATTTTCAGCAGAATTTCCTTTGCAAGGAGATAAAGTTAACCCAAAAGAATTCTCTTTAGTCGCTTCTACCGAAGCTGTTTGGGAAATGGGAAAAAAGGAAAGACCTAATTTAGGTCAACGTTTTGCCGCTCAAATCACTTATCGCCTATTTGAAAACACTAGACTCAACTTAGGACTTGAATATAGACACCGAGATTACACTCATTCTCCTTATGTGGAGGTGTTTCTCCTTAGCGGATTAAAAATATCTCTCTAATCTTGTTACAAATAGCTTAAAAACACTTCGCGCGCCACTTCTTTTGCTCCTAGACTTTCTAAATGTTTAGTATGCATTTGGCAATCGATAAGTTTTATATTTTCAGCTTTTAATTTCTCTATTAAAGAGATAAATCCATATTTAGAAGCATTGCTTACTTTAGTGAACATACTTTCTCCACAAAACACCTGCTTCTCCCTCAAATAGACGCCATATAAACCTCCTACAAGTACATTTTCTTCCCAAACCTCGACTGATAGCGCATGGCCCAACTCATGTAGCTTCATATAAGCTGAAATCATATTTGGAGTAATCCAAGTATCTTCCTGGTCTTTTCTAAATACTTGAGAACAATTATTAATGACTTCCCCAAAATTTTGATTGTAGGTCACTTTAAAAGCACTTTTTTTAAAAAGCTGTTTCATGCTTTTAGAAACTTTTAAGTCTTTAGGAAAAAGAACCATTCTAGGATCTGGACTCCACCATAAAACAGGATCACCTTCTTCAAACCATGGAAAAATACCTGAGCGGTAAGCTTCTAATAAACGCTCTGGAGACAGTTTTCCGCCAATAGCTAACAAGCCTTGATCATCTGCTTTTTCTACAGCAGGGAAGGGTTCTTTATCGTATAAAATTATCATGAAAAAGAAAAAATAATCATTTATATTAAATTTACATTGCTCGTTTTCAAATTTTTAACGATATTTGAGTTAACCTTTTGAGATTAAATTTTTGTTCATCATTGCTTTTTTGAATTTGTTTTTCACAAGGTTAATAATAAGAAAATCCGACTTAAAAAGTCGGATTTTCTGCTGAAAAACTTATAATTTTTAGATATGTTGATCGATTAAAATCACATTTCCATCAGGGTCTTTTACAATTAAACTGCCAGGACCTTGAGTTTCTTTTTTCACTTCTTGTTCTAAAACAATATCACTTTCTTTTAAAGATTTCTCAATCTCTCGAACATCATTATAGTTCTCTAAAGTTTGAGCGTTCTCATCCCATCCAGGATTAAAAGTAAGAATGTTATCTTCAAACATTCCTTGAAATAAACCAATGATCGCATTTTCATTCTTCATGACTAAATAGTTCATTTCTTCATTTCCGCCAAGGGCTTTAAAACCCAATTTTTCATAAAAGACTTTAGATATTTGCAAGTCCTTTACATTTAAACTCATTGAAAATGCTCCTAGTTTCATATGCTTATTTTAAAAAGGAAGATCGTCGTGATCTTCTTCATTAAGATTAGTTGCTGGCTCAAATTGATCTGCTGGAGGAATTGGAGCATTATTTTGAGAATTTCCTGCTTGTAAGTTTTCAATTCTCCAACCTTGAATAGAGTTGAAATATTTCGTTTCTCCTTGAGGGTTTACCCACTCTCTTCCTCTTAAGTTAATTCCTATTTTTACCGCTTGCCCTTCTTGGTAGCTATTTAGCAAATCACATTTATCTTGAATAAACTCTACTAAAATATGTTGTGGATATTGCTCTTCTGTCGTTACTACTACCTCTCTCTTTCTAAATCCGTTACTTCCGTAAGTTTTAGTCTCATCAATCTTTTTAATCTTTCCTTGAACTTCCATAATTTACTATTTATTTTTTGCTAATAATATCTTCCATGCACTCCTTACTTCTTCTTTTTTAAGATATTCTTGAGCGATAGCATGAATTTTCTCTTCTGAACTCTCCTTAACGTAATCTACTAATTTATTTTCTGATAAAAATTCAGTAATTTCTGTTTCATTAGGTAAGTTTTCTACATTGCCTAATTTACCTAAATCATTACCTGTTAAAATTGTACTTGTTCTAATACTTTGCGGAATATTATCTACCCCGATACCTAAAGTGGTTTGCGGCTTCGGAATTTCAAAAACACCCATATTTGCTCTAGAATATAAGTTTCCTCCCATTCTCGCAACTTGATCTAGCTTATGCTGATCTATCTTTTCTCCTTCTGCCAACACATCTTCACTTACGTGAATTCTCAACACTTCACAAATCACTAAATTTCCAGCTCCGCCTTTATCACCTAAAGGTTTTACTTCATTTACCTTGCATTCAAATTGAACCGGAGATTCTTTCACTCTAAAAGGTTTTACCACTTCAGATTCCTGCATGGTTAAACCTGTTTTTTCAAACTCATTAATACCGTCGGCATAATCTGTACTCGCTAAAGACATTTGTTGCACCATATCGTAATTCACGATATTAATTACAACTTCTTTATGATTTTTTACATTTTCTAACGTGTGCTTTTCTGAATCGTCTTTAATTCTCAATACGGGAGAAAAAACAAGAATAGGCGGATTTGCACTAAATACATTAAAAAAACTAAAAGGTGCCAAATTAGGCTCTCCCTTTTCATTTACGGTACTTGCAAAGGCTATTGGCCGAGGTCCAACGGCACTTACCATAAGTCCGTATGTTTTTTTAACAGGTACTTTTTTAGGATCTATTGTGAGCATGTAAGTTTCTTTTCCGCAAAGATAATTAATCTTGTGAGCAATGAAAAAATGAGCTTATATTTATAAAAAAGATTATATTTCAAATTCATTATAGATTTTTATATGTTTTACTCGAAAGAGCGTAAATTTTTTAGGTGGTTTGTCACTTTATCTTCCATCATTATTATAGGTTTATTCTTATGGAACGTCTCTATCTTCTTTGATAAGATAAAAGAAGAAGAGCGTAATAAAATGGAAATTTTAGGAAGTGCCTATTCCGAAATTTCTAAAAGCAATAATGATGATAACATCAATGATATTATTGTAGAAATATTGTCTACCAATAGCACTACTCCAATGATTGTATTTGGAGTAAATGATGAAAGTTATAGCTCTAGAAATATTGCCGATGAAGAAATTAATTCTCCAGAGAAAAAGTTAGAACTCATAGAGAATTTTAAAGAACAATATCAACCCATAGAGGTTTACGATGGTGATACGCTTGTAAGTATTGTTTATTATGGTTATTCAGATTTATTGATACGATTAAAGTACTTTCCAATCATTATTATTTTAATCATTTTACTATTCTTAGGAATTATCTATTACTTCTTTTCAACTTCAAAATCTCACGAACAAAGTCAGCTTTGGGCGGGAATGGCAAAAGAAACTGCTCATCAAATAGGAACACCTTTGTCTTCTTTAGTAGGTTGGACAGAAATTTTAAGAAGTGAAAATGTTAATCCTTCCTATTTAGTAGAAATAGAAAAGGACGTAAGTAGGCTACAAACCATTACCGAACGGTTTTCTAAAATAGGTTCTTTACCTAGGTTACAACCCACAAATATCATAGAGGCTACTCAAGATTCTTATGATTATTTAAAAGCACGAACCTCAAAACTTATACATTTTGAAATAAAGCTTCCGCAGAAAGAGATTATGGTAGACCTTAATGAAGAACTTTATAGTTGGACTATAGAAAATCTTGTAAAGAATGCCATTGATGCCTTAAAAGGAAAAGGAGACATAAAAATTGAAATTAACGAAGAAACCAAATGGGTACAAATCTTAATTTCCGATAACGGTAAGGGTATCCCTAAAAGTCAGTTTAAAAAGATCTTTACACCAGGAGTAACTTCTAAAAAAAGAGGTTGGGGACTTGGTCTTTCTTTAGCTAAACGCATTATAGAAATCTATCACGAAGGCAAAATTAAAGTACTTAAAAGCGAACTTAATCAAGGAACTACTTTTGAGATTAAACTTCTTAAGAAAATCGAAACCTCGTAAATTTACTTCTCAAAAACCTCTTCACTTAGATCATTATTAAATTGAATATTAGTCCAATTTACAGTCGTCCAAGGACCTTCATTTATCGCTGCATCCCAAGTAGATTTTTTGTACCTACGCTTAGCTGGAATTAGCATACCATCAATTTCATCATAATCCAATATTAGTACTGATGCGTTAAGATAGATTAAATATTTTAAAACATCAGTAAATATAATATATACAAGACGTTCTTTGAT